>SVDT01000155.1 GCA_015057775.1 Paenibacillaceae bacterium
ACAGCTTATTATTAGAATTTTCAGGGTTTTACATACTGTTCAATCTTCTGTTTTCAAAGTGCTTTTTGTTGTTATCTCTCGATCAGCAACTCATTTATTCTATCATGTTGCCGTTTCTTTGTCAACAACTTTTTTTATTTTTTCAATCGGTTTAAATCGATCGCCTTTGCGGTGTGTTCCGCATCGGAACTATAATATATCATGTCCCCAAAAGATTGTCAAGGGAATTTGTGTGATTTATTCATACAATTTTTTGAGAGTTGATTTTGCTACTATATATATACGTTTTTACGTAATTCCTCTATATGTTGGGATGGTAATAAAAAACTGCAGGAAAGACTTTTCATCTATTTCCCTGCAGATTTGTTTCAATTGCATATATCATAAATACAATTATTCTCTCAGATCAGGCCATGCAATACCCCCAGAACCATCAGGTTCAGCAGATTATGGCTGTAAAGAAACGAAAGCCACTGACTCGACTCAATCTGCCGGGTAATCATCATACCCCATTCCGTGCCGGAGAATGCTGTAACTAACAGACACGCCAGCCATAGGAACAATAATCCTTCCAGTCCGCCTGCTATTGCACCCGCTAATTTATTAATTCCCGATATAATAGGAAGTCTTGCTATAATATCCAGCCATCGGATTATCAGCTTAGACGCCATATAGACAGCTGCAAACAGCAAAACGAATCCCGCTGAATTAATAATGGTGTCTGCAAGATAGTTTCCTACATAATCAGTAAATGCCTGAACTCCCATCATCTGATAAATCTCACTGTTGTTATTTTCAATCAGCGCCGATTTGATTGTACCGGGTAAATTCAGATTTTCTATCATGGTTCTCTGTGCAGAAGGCTTGTCTGAGATCTCTTCCCCGGAACTCTGTTCCTGAGCAAGACCTGCTGCCTTTACAATATTTTGAGATACTGTCTGCTGAAGAGTGGTATTCTCTTTTAAATAGGTAGTTACAGCTGGCAGCGATACCCGGACAACGGTCAGAGATAAGATCATTGCGAATATCGATACAACCAGCCGGATAAATCCTCTGTGATGACCATAAAGAACCATCCCAAGCAAATAAACTCCAGCAATTACCGATAACCAGTTTTCCATATACAGTCTCGTCATAGTTCCATTTCCAATACCAATTTCCTGATGGCGGAGGCTACCCCGTCCTCATCATTGGTTTCCGTTACATAGTCTGCTGCTTCAATCAGTTCTTTGCTGCCATTTTTCATGACAACTCCGACTCCGGCTTTTAGAATCATAGTGAAATCATTCTCTCCGTCACCAATTCCCATGGTTTGACTGGGACTGATTCCGAGATGGGACGAAAGCCTTAAGATTGCATCTCCTTTTGTGGCATCAGGTGCATTGATTTCCAGATTATTAATAATTGATGAGGTGACCAGAATATCATTTCTTTTTTCCAGCTCTGCCCTTAGCTTTGCTCGTTCTTCCATATCCCCGAAAAACAGATTAATCTTTTCAACAGGTTTCCTGGCATTCTCTACGAACTCTATAATATTCGGGCAAACGTCTCGGGTGTTTCGTACCAGTTCCTGGAGCTCAGAGGTCAGTGCAAACTCCGATAAATGATTCATGAAGCGTGGTTCTGTGATTCCCCGTCTTTCTATGTACGGATCATACATCACATGGTACGGATCCACAAACCGTAAAAGTTCCAATGCGAGATCACAACTTAACAGCCTTGTGTCTATCACCACATTTTCTCTCATGTCCTCAACAACCGCACCATTGGTGGTGATGGCATACCGGATTCCTGGTATTTCTTTTACCTCAGCCGGTATTCCATCAACAGTCCTTCCGGTACATGGAACTATGTGTATCCCTTTGCGAATACAGCTTATCAAAGCTTCCCGATTTTGGTCGGACAAACATTTCCTGCTGTTTAACAGAGTTCCGTCCAGATCAATTGCAATGAGTTTAATATCCACGTTTTATCTCCATTTAATAAATAAAATGTTCCTCTTTTAATATAAGCAATCCGTCTTTATCGTATTTTGTAGAAAACAGACCTTTGATCCGTCTTCCCACAGTTGGCTTTTCAGCCCGGTCTGCAGCTTCTTCAATCAGTCCTTCTGCATTTGCTCTGTTTAAAGGAACGCCGTCTTCCTCCATGATTTCAATTCTCTCGTAGAGGGCAAGCATACTTTTTCCAGTAATATTACAGTCAATTTCGTTGGCATACCGGCAGGCATACTGTGCAAATTCGTCGATATCCATCTCCTCGCCGGAATACTCAGGCTGACTTTGCTGTCTGAAGGAGGGCTCGTCCACAGGTTCAGATTCAGATTCTTCGTAATAATCACTATCTTCGTAATTCTGCTCCTGATTATACTCGTCATACTGATCGTACTCACCGGGTTCAACGTAATGGTATTCCTGACTCTGCTGGTATTCCACAGCATTATTTTGCATTACCGGATCGTGCTGATACCTATCTCTCTCCTGTACAACCCGGGAATTCCTCTGAGCAGGCACAGGTTCAGATTCAGAATTCGGAGCTTCCTCTCCGCTTCCAATGCATTCGAATTTACTGGCCAGAACCGGATGGTCCTGATGCAGTGTTTCCATCTGCTTCGGATTATCGATTAAAACTACGATCATTCCGCTGGCATCTCTTTCCATGAGCTGGTTTAACTCATCAAGAGCTTCCGGAGTTAAGTCTCCGGCTTCTTCGATCACTAAATCTTTTCCAGAAAGCTTATCTGCAGAAGCAAACACTCCACGCTTTGAAAGTTTGGATCCTGAAATCTTGGCAACAGGATTATTCACACCGCTTTCCTTATGAATCTGCTTTAATGCTTCTACTGCCATCTGAAGTCCCTTTTCAGGAGTTCTGGCCTCGATCATAAGATGATTGCGGACAGGCTCTTCAATACCCTCTTCTTCCTCATCTTCATACAGATCCTCAAAAGCAAACTCTTCCCCTTCTTCCTGCTGGGGGAAATGATATCCGCTTCCGTCTTCCTCCGGATATGCTGCTTCTTCTGCCTCATAATAGTTAGAATACTGCTCTTCCTCATTATCAAAGCTTTCTTCCTGAGGCAGATCATATACTTCATCTTCCTCTGCAGTAGCAGCTGACTGGATACCGTAAATCTCCTGGTCAAACTCCTGAGGCTCTTCCTCTTCAATTACCGGTTCGGAGTATGTTTCCATTTCTTCCTCTTCCGGTATATAATCTTCCACTGTTCTTGGGAATATGGAAATGTTGCGTCCTACTCTGCGGATATCTTCCAGCACTCTGGTATGTTCTGCAGCCGGTTCTTCTTCAACCACCGGATCTTCATAAGAAATTCTGGACATCTCTCTGGCGAGAGACTCCTGTACTTCCGCTTCCTGCATGCTGGCTTCATAATCCTCTTCCACTGATTCCTCATATACCATGTTGGAATACTGGCTGATCTCCGGTTCTTCCTGATAATAATCGATCTCCGGTTCCAGCTGTACACTTACTTTTTTACCGGTGCCGTACTCCTGCTCTACTGCACGAAGTCTGGCTTCATATTTATCTCTGTTTTCTATGAGATCCATCTGGTAATTTGTCAAAGGGGCATACTGAACTTTTAAGTCCATTGCCTTTTCCACATATTTTCCAAGTCCGAACATCAGCATAATACGGTCACAAGTCTCTACACAGCGTTCCGCCATTCCGGCAAGGCTGTAAAGTTCCGCCAGTTCATAAAGCCATTTTTCATCAAGCTCCACACTGGTGTAGGATTCGAGTGAATGAATGAGCTGCTGGGCCGGTGCTCCTTTTGCCTTTAAAATCATATAACGGAGAAGCTGCTGTCTGGGATCCTCAGAAGCCAGATCTCCAAATTCCTTATAATAGCTTTCGGCTTCCTCGATATTGCCTTCTTTAATGGCCAGCTCTGCCAGCTTATAGAGAAGCCTTTTTCCAATAGGCGCCCGCTCAAACGCCTGTAAAAGGATCTCCTTTGCCTCCTGATAATCCTCATTTTTCTCGTATACCATGGCTACCATGGAAAGCAAATTGGTGTTGCGGACTCTTCTCCAGTCGATTGTGTCGGCGATCTTCATAGCCGTCTCATAGTCGTTTTTACCGACCAGTTTTTTAATTTGTTCAACTTTTATATTAAACTCGTACTTATCCATTCTTTGCATCTCCTAACAAGGCAAATGAGTTACAGTTCGACTCTGCCCTCCAGAGCCCGTAACAATGTCACCTCATCTATGTACTCTAAGTCTCCGCCAACGGGAACACCGCTGGCTATGCGGGTAACCCTGATTCCTGTAGGTTTGATCAGCTTACTGATGTACATGGCTGTTGTCTCACCTTCCAGACTGGAGTTTGTGGCTATGATCACTTCTTCCACATCTCCCTGCAGCCTCTGCATTAATTCTTTCAGCTTAATATCTCCAGGTCCGATTCCCAGCATAGGGGATATGGCTCCATGGAGCACATGGTAAACGCCTTCAAACTTTCCGGTTTTTTCATAGGCAGCTAAATCTCTGGTATCTTCCACCACCATAATAACCTTATGATTGCGTTTCTCACTCTTGCAAATGGGGCAGCGCTCCTGATCCGTCAAAGTAAAACACTCTTTGCAGTAATGCACGTTACGTTTTGCCTCTGTTATGGATGAAGCAAGGCCTGTTACCTGCTCCTCCGGCATATTAATGATATGAAATGCCAGGCGCTGTGCTGATTTACTGCCAATACCGGGGAGCTTTGAAAGCTCTTCAATTAATCTGGTTATCTGACTGCTGTAATAATCCATAATTAGAACGGAAATCCTCCGCCTAATCCTCCCATTCCACCGGTTAATTTAGACATAGCGGAACTGCTGTCTTCTTC
Source organism: Paenibacillaceae bacterium (assembly GCA_015057775.1). Taxonomy (GTDB): domain Bacteria; phylum Bacillota; class Clostridia; order Lachnospirales; family Lachnospiraceae; genus Lacrimispora. The sequence continues at coordinate 4,858 of SVDT01000155.1, forward strand.
CATCTGACGGAACGCTTCATTGGTAGCCGCCATAATTAAATCTTCCAGCATCTCAATGTCATCGGGATCAACCACTTCCTGGGATAATTTTACAGAAGTTACTTCTTTCTTACCTGAAACTGTTACGGTAACCGCTCCGCCGCCTGCTGTCGCTTTATATTCTTTCTCTTCCAGAGCTTTTGTCGTCTCTTCCATCTGACGCTGCATCTTCTGTGCCTGCTTCATTAAATTGTTCATATTGCCAGGCATAGCGCCTGGAAAACCGCCACGTTTTGCCATGGTGTAATCCTCCTATATTTTCATAATCATTTTATTCTTCTATTGTTATGTCCATTAAAATATTGGCTTTCAATTCTTCGTCGCTGACGTAAATGGTATCCATACGTTCGCCGCCGCCCCTGAGTCTTGTCTGAAAGGCAATGGATTTTTTATAATGATCCTCCACATACCGTTCAATATCCGCAATGGTGGTTTCTCTGCTTCCAATCATAAAATTGCTCTGATCGGAAAAGACCACACAAAGTCGGCTCTCACCTGCGGGTTCCACCACAGTCTCCCGAAAACTGGCCCGTATGGGACCACCCAGTTCCCGTATAATTTTCCCCCAATCACTTCGTATCAGGTTTAAATCTTCTAACTGCCCCTGGGGAAGTGCAACTCTCTGAGCAGGAGTCAGTGTCTCTGCCTCACCTGCGCCTAAGCTGGCTTCAACAGTTGCGGACGCTTCTCCTTTTTGCAGAAATGTTCCGCTCTCCAGCTGTTTTTCAATGCCTTTGATGCGTTGCAGAATCGAATCATAGTTCTGCTCCATCTGAGGGCGGGTCAGCTTGATCAGTGCAACTTCTATCAGCACACGCTTTTGTGAAGCGTAGCGCAGCTGATTAGACAGATCTGAGAACACACGGATATACCGGAGAAGTGTCTCAGAATCTGCAAGAGCACTATCCTCTCTTAACAGATTCTGGTTCTCCGTTGACATATCTATAAGATTCTCTCCGTTATCCACTGATTTAATAATCAAAAGATTTCTTAAATACCAGATAAAATCAACTACGAACTGTCCTAACTCTCTACCCTGAATCACCATATCTTCCAGACATGCGATGCAGTCTTTTGTTTTGTTTTGTGCAACGGCCTGAAACAGCTTTCCGAATACCGTAATATCCACTGCTCCAAGCACATCAAGTACGTTATCATAGGTAAGCAGTTCTCCGTAATGAAAGGCAATGCACTGATCTAACAGACTTAAAGCATCTCTTAACGCTCCGTCTGCCGATTTGGCAATGTAAGTCAGCGCCTTCTCCTCTACCTGAATCTGTTCTGCTTGTGTAAGTTCGTTCAGATGTTCAGCAATTGTCTCAACTGTGATACGTTTAAAATCATAGCGCTGACATCTGGATAATACTGTGACCGGAATCTTGTGCACTTCTGTTGTTGCCAGAATAAATATAACGTATGAGGGAGGTTCTTCCAGGGTTTTTAATAATGCGTTAAATGCTCCTGTTGAAAGCATATGAACCTCATCGATAATATAAACCCGGTATTTACCTTCCGTAGGCGGATACTGAACCTGCTCTCTGATCTCCCGGATATTCTCCACACCATTGTTTGATGCCGCATCAATCTCAACAACGTTTAATGAAGCACCTGCTGCTATATTCCTGCAGGTATGGCATTCCCCGCAGGGGCTGCCGTCTGAAGGCTGTTCACAATTGACTGCTTTTGCGAAAATCTTTGCGATACTGGTCTTACCGGTTCCCCGGGTTCCGCAGAACAGATATGCATGCCCGATACGCTGGGATATAATCTGGTTTTTAAGTGTTTGCACAATATGGTCCTGTCCCTTTACATCTGCAAAGGATGAAGGGCGCCATTTCCGATATAATGCCGTATATGACATGCCTGTTACTCCTTATTTGTCGCCGAAGCTGATTCCGATCATCTTGGCTTCCTTAACGATGGAACATTCCGGATCGACGGTTTTTAATTTACCGGCCACCTCAGCTAAGGGCGCCTTAACAATTTCATTGTTGCTAACTGCCACCATGTAGCCATATTCCTTATTCTTTATCAGTTTTGCTGCTTCTGCCCCAAGGCGGGTGGAAATCACTCTGTCATATGGACATGGTTCTCCGCCCCTCTGCATATGACCTGGAACGGTAACCCTGACTTCTTGTCCAGTCCGTTCGGTGATCTGTGCTCCGATCTCATAGGCCACAGAAGGGTAAATCACGCCATTCTTCTTTTTTTCTTTCAGTTCTTTTTTTGTCAGCACCGAATTCTCTTTGGAAATAGCGCCTTCTGCAACGGCAATAATGGAAAACTTCTTGCCTTCTCTGGTTCTGCTCTTTAACGCTTCTATAATTACATTCAGATCATATGGAATTTCCGGAACCAGAATAATATCAGCTCCACCGGCGATCCCTGCATAGAGAGTCAGCCAGCCTACCTTATGACCCATAACTTCGACAATAAAGACTCGTCCATGGGAAGCAGCTGTTGTATGGATGCAGTCAATGGCATTGGTTGCCACATTAACCGCGCTTTGAAAGCCAAAGGTGATATCAGTTCCCCACAAGTCATTATCAATGGTCTTAGGCAGCGATACAACGTTTAAGCCTTCCTCCCTAAGGAGATTGGCTGTCTTCTGGCTGCCGTTGCCGCCAAGGACAACCAGACATTCCAGCTTTAAATTCTTATAGGTGTGCTTCATCGCTTCTACCTTATCGAGACCGTTCCCGTCCGGTATCCGCATCAGTTTAAACGGCTGTCTGGAGGTTCCAAGTATGGTTCCCCCTTTTGTCAGGATTCCAGAAAACTCTTCCGGCTTCATCACACGGTAATTCGCATAAATAAGACCTTTATAACCGTCTTCAAATCCTACAATCTCAATATCATCAAACAGCCGGTACAATGCTTTGGCAACGCCCCGCATGGTAGCATTTAAGCTTTGGCAGTCACCGCCGCTTGTAAGAATTCCAATTCTCATCATAAAAGCACACCTCTTCTTTGATTAGATTTGTTATTTGGAAATAGGTACTATTATACCCATTTTATTCTCAATTATAATACAAAGGGGAATGTGGGGCAAGGGAAAACTTTATTTCATAAGATAATGTAAGGAAATATTAAAAATGAAAAAACACCGCAAAGCAATTCACTGCTCTCCGGCGTCCTGATAACTATATTTTAATCCGTGCGTCTCACTTTGAACCGCTATCACAGGCGTTACCCTGACAGTTAACTCGGTCCAGGCACCCTCACGGCACACAGAAGGTTCCACTTAGTGCTGCTGCATTCCTGCCCTGACACGGTTCATGAAGATCTGTTGCGTAAGACCCAAACGTCATCGTCACTTATCAGGGGCAGCCCTACAATAGCCGGCCCTGGGTGAGACATCACCCCTGCTGGAGCGGATTGCAGGTACAGGGCACCGCTATCTCCCCGGCTGCACGGAAACTTTATGACGTATTATGACTTAATCGCAGTTAAGTATACATGGAAACCACCGGATTGTCAAGGATTTAGGGGGCAATTGTATCTTCCATTTTTTGTTTTTTATTATCCCTTAATTCTTTAAAAAATTTTTTCATCATCTGGGCACATTCTTCCCCTAATACTCCGGATTCCATTTCCACCTGATGATTAAACCCTTTTTCATGGAACAAATCAAGTACAGAGCCTGCACATCCTGCCTTGGGATTCATACAGCCAACCACAACTTTCTTCATTCTTGACTGTACAATCGCTCCCGCACACATGGGACAGGGTTCCAGGGTTACATACATGGTACAGTCTTCCAGTCTCCAGTCACCCAGCTTTTTGCAGGCTTTCCGGATTGCAATGATTTCTGCATGGGACAGCACATTTTTATCTGATGTACGCCGGTTGTATCCTCTGGCTATCACTTTATCTTCATAAACAATCACACAGCCAATGGGAACTTCACCAACTGCTCCTGCTTTTTTTGCCTGTGTAACTGCCTGACGCATATATTTTTCATCTATTGTCATAATGATTCCTCTTTGCTGTTTAATGTGGTATACTTGTCCTAAGTATATCATGAAATAAAGGAATGGTGAATAGATGAAGTTATGTGGTCTTCAAAAAACAACACTTCTGGATTATCCAGGTCATGTGGCTGCCACGATTTTTCTGGGCGGCTGTAATTTCCGCTGCCCTTTTTGCCATAACAGCGGATTGATCGGGAGCGATGCAGCGTCACTGTTCTCAGAGGAAGAAATTTTAGATTTTCTTATAAAGAGAAAAGGGATTCTGGAAGGTGTCTGTATTACCGGCGGAGAGCCCACACTCACTGTAGAACTGGAGTCATTGATCCGAAAAATCCGGGAACTGGGTTATCTAATTAAACTTGACACCAACGGTTATCGTCCTGATGTATTAAAAAAGCTGATTACAGAAGGGCTTCTGGATTATATAGCCATGGACATAAAATCCGGTCGGGAGCATTATAAGAAAGCTGCTGGAACCGGGGATCTTAAAATAAGGAACGTGGAAGAAAGCGCTGCATTTTTAATGGAAAACCGTATCCCATACGAATTTCGCACCACAGTGGTAAAAGGGATTCATACAATGGGGGATTTCGTGGATATCGGCAACTGGCTGGAGGGAGATTCCCAGTACTTTCTTCAAAATTATGTGGATTCTGATCAGGTTTTATGCCCGGGCTACACTTCTTTTTCTGATAGTGAACTGAAGGGATTTCTAAAAATACTAAAACCATTTCTTCCGGGCACCATACTCCGGGGTGAATCTTTTTAACGCAAACCAGGGGGCTTTTCAGCCCCCTACTTTTATGTCGGTATACCAGAATCCAAAACGTCCATCTTCCATTGGCTGATCTTTTGACAGCACAAAGTTAGGAAAACCGAACATAGATGCCATATATCGTTCATTGCTGTAATAATGTCCCGGGACTCCCAGCAGATAGCGGGGTGTTCCTTCCGTGTTAAGCCTGGCGAGGATCAGATACCGGTAGTTGTAGTAACCATGTAATAAGAAACTGTTATTTCCAAATACCCATGCATCTCTGGGAAGAAGACCAATATCCTGAGGTTTGATTGTCAGAATTTCACAGCCGTCTTCATAATCAAATGCCAGAATCCTGGTATGTTCTTTTCTTAATTTTTCCCAAATCACACTATGTTGACTTTCTTCCTGGCTTTCATTTTGGCGCAAATGTTCCAGTACCTCTGGATCACCAAGCTTTGGTTCCGTATGGTCTTGGTCTTTTGTTTCTTTTATTACGGCATCTGCGCGGTACAAACGGGTAGTTCCTGCCTCGGGCTCAAGAAATACATCTGTATCCTCAGCCAGACCTGCGTCGCCTGAACTCATCTGAACAGATTCTTTTAATCCGCCATCTTCAGCATCAGACATTATGGGCTTTGGCATTAAGGGAACCGATTCCTGCTGACTTTGTAAAACGGTCTGAGTC
>SVDT01000156.1 GCA_015057775.1 Paenibacillaceae bacterium
CATTAAAACAGTACAGGGAGGTTCAGCAGGAAGTATTCCAATTAAGGCTTTCTAAGAAGGAGGCACAGACCGAATACGAAGAAGCACAGTCCAGATATGCCATTCTCTACCAAAGCTTTTTTGATCATCAGGCAGGTCTTCTGGCAAAGGATTTAAATGAAGGGACTGCGTGTCCTGTATGCGGTTCCGTTCACCACCCACAGAAAGCGAAGTTTTATGATGACAGCATCACAGCTGAAATGGTAGATGAAGCCAGGATTAAAAGAGACCAGGCAAATGAACGACGATCTGAAGCGGCACTTCTTACGATACGAAGATATGAAAGCTGCCGGCACCAGGAAGAATGGATTAAGAAAGAAGCCAGTTTATGGTTTGATCCATGCATTGATCTGGATTTAATGGAGGAACGTTTCTTTTTGGAAGAGAAGGAAACAAAAGACCTGTTAATGAAAGCATGGGAAGAAGAAAAGAAAGCAAAAGAAGCAGAAGCCGGTTTAAAGGAACTGATTGAAAACAGGCAAACAGACGCGCTTCGTATGGCAGAGCTGGAGCTGATAAGAGAGAAGCTTAGAAGTGAGTGGCAGGATAAGAAAGTGGAGAATTCAGCTTTATTTGCACAGCTGGAACAATTAGAAAAGAATCTTCCTTACCCAGACGAGAAGCAGGCCAAAATTCAGCTGGAACAATTAAAAAACAGGAGAGAACTCCTGCTATCCCAGGAGAAGCAGGCAAATGAAAAGTTTCTTCTGTTATCAGAAGAGGAACAGGAGAAAAGAGGCCGTCTTGCTTCATTAAAAGAGAACAGAGAGACCCTTCTAAGGGCGCAGGAGAGTTCAAAAAAGGCTTATGATTCCATGCTTCGCGAACTGGGATTTTCTGATGAAGCAGACTATCAGAAGGCAAAGATGTCATCGGAACAGCGGACAGCCTGGCAGCAGGAAATACGCGGCTATGAGGAGGCGTGTCTCACTGCCAGGACGATTTATAACCAGTACAAAGAAGAGACAAAAGGCCGGGAAAGAATCGATACATCACACTGGGAGGAAGAGGCTGCCGTTTTAAGGGAAGAACAAAAACTAATCCAGTTAAAATTGGCAGAAATAGCAGGGATCAAAAGCCGGACAGAGCGGACAGAGAGTAATTTAAAAAAGCTTTTTAAGGAACGGAAAGAACTTGAAAAGCAATACCAGCTGTATCACAGTTTAAATCAGACAGCCAATGGAAAGCTTTCCGTCAGTCTGGATTTTCAGACTTATGTACAGCGTCAGTATTTTAATCAGATGGTACATGCCGCCAATAAGCGGTTAAAGATTATGTCTGATGGTGAGTTTTTACTGCAGTGCCGGGATTTAAATGCACTGGGAAGACAGGGAGAGGTTGGACTGGATCTTGACGTTTACAGTCTGTCGACCGGGCAGCTGCGTGATGTGAAAACATTGTCTGGTGGAGAATCTTTCATGGCAGCACTTGCCATGGCTCTTGGGATGGCAGATATTATTCAGAGGACAGCAGGAAATGTGCGGATGGATGCCATGTTTATTGATGAAGGCTTCGGATCCTTAGATGAGGAATCCAGATTAAGAGCAGTGCGGATCCTTTTGGAACTTGCGGGAGAACACAGACTCATAGGAATTATATCCCATGTAAGTGAATTAAAAGAACAGATTGATAAGAAACTGATTGTTTTAAAAAATGAGAGCGGCAGTAAAATCCGGTGGGAACTGGATCACCTGTCCTGCCTTTGATAAGTGGTGGAAGCGGGAGACTGGGAACTTAAAAGTCAGTTTTCCCGCTTGCATTTTTCGCTATTCTCTTATTTTTTTCTGGCCTTCAAAGAGCAGGTTCAGCAGATTATCGAAGTCCTGGTCCCCTAGTGGTTCCAGTTCTGTGATCAGTTCATGAAGCAGGATGGGATTTGGATTTTCTTCATCAAAAAATTCCCTTGGCGATATCCCTAAGTATTCACAAATCAATAGAAAGTGGTCCATTGATGGTGTGTTGTTTTTGGATTCTATATCGCTGATGTAATCTTCCGCCTGTCCCAGTGAAAGACTCATCTCTCTGGCAGATATGCCTTTTTTTGTCCGAAGCTGTGCCAGCCTTAACGGTATGTAATTTTCATCCATTGGTATCATTCTCCTTCCAAAAACTTAATATTATAATTATAGAAGACTATTGGCTATGATTCAATAGAAAACAGATATTATTTTTTTTATTATGTAAATTTTTGCAAAAATAATGTATGTTTATTAAGGACAAATCGGGTAATAAAGGAATAGACGTAACACATGTTTTGTTTTATAATGGATAGGATCATGCAAGAGAGAATCCGCAGTTAGAAAGGAAGATACCATGTTAAAGTGTGAAAGAACCAGTGTTATGAACATAGAAAACGCCATACGTGGTGCAAGAAACCCAATGAACAGCTGGGACCGTATGGACAGCCAGTATAATGAGGAAGGGGAATACATACTGGGACCAAATGATCTGGGACTTGCCAGACGGTTAAGAAAAGCTGGCAGTGATCATAGAAAATTTATCCGGCAGATTTTTGTTTCAGTGGATGTGACCGCTCCTATATACTGGTGGAAGGAATACGATACCTATAAGGTATCAACTGTAGCGAATTCTACAAGTACCATGCATAAGATGCATTCAAAACCATTTGATATGGACGATTTCAGCCATGATCATATGACAGAGAAAACCCTTGCCTTTATGGGAAGTGTTGTGGAAGAATTAGAGAAGATTCGTCTGCGTTATATAGAAACGAAGAACAAGGAAGACTGGTATGACATGATCCAGCTTCTCCCTTCCAGCTACAATCAGATGCGCACCTGTACATTAAATTATGAAACTTTAATCAACATTTATTTTGCAAGAAAAAGCCACAAATTAAAAGAATGGCACACATTCTGCAGTTGGATCGAAAGCCTGCCTTATGCAAAGGAGCTGATTCTTGCAGAGGAAGAATAAAAGGTGGACATGCTTATGAATTTAATAGTAGCAGTGGATAAAAACTGGTCCATTGGGAATCAGGGACAGCTTCTGGTAAACATACCAGAGGACAAGCGGATGTTCCGTGAGGAAACTCTTGGAAAAGTTATTATCATGGGTCGCAAGACATTGGAGAGTTTTCCGGGGAAACAGCCATTATATGGAAGAACCAATATTGTGCTCACCAGAAATACCAATTATAAAGTGAAAGGCGCTACCATCTGCCATAGTATAGAAGAAGTGATGAAAGAGCTTGAAAAGCATCCTGGTAAAGAGTGTTTTGTTATAGGCGGACAGAGTATCTATGAACAGTTCCTTCCGTACTGCCATACAGCTCATGTGACATATATAGACTATGCATACAGTGCAGATACCCATTTCCCAAATCTGGATCAGGATACCGGATGGGAGATGTGTGCTGAAAGTGAAGAACAGACATACTTTAATTTGTGCTATACGTTCCGCATGTACCAAAGGACTGGTAATCGATAAAAAAATAATGATATTTTTTATTTCGTATTGTCTTTGATATTTAAAAATGATAATATGGAACGAGTACCATTTCACCTGATTGTCAGGATGGCTATCAGGAACGGTGCAAAGGTATATTCACGAAGACATTAGGAGGATGAAGATGTACAGGATTTTAAAAGCAGAGATGTTAGCTGACAAGATCTATCTGATGGATGTGGAAGCACCCCGGATTGCCAAAGCCTGCCAGCCTGGAGAATTTGTTATCGTAAAGATGGATGACAGAGGGGAGCGTATTCCGCTCACGATCTGTGATTATAACCGTGACAAAGGGACAATTACCATTGTATTTCAGACAGTGGGCGCCAGCACGGAAAAGATGGCTGATTTAAAAACAGGGGACAGCTTTGAGGATGTAGTAGGACCTTTAGGTAATGCATCTGAATTTGTAGAAGAAGATTTAGAAGAAGTAAAGAAACGCAAATATTTATTTGTAGCCGGTGGTGTTGGAACTGCTCCTGTTTATCCTCAGGTAAAATGGATGAGGGAGCACGGAATATCGGTTGATGTAATCGTAGGCGCAAAGACAAAGGATCTGCTGATCTTAGAAGATGCCATGAGAGAACAGGCCGGCAACTTATATGTTACCACAGATGACGGTTCCTATGAGAGAAAAGGAATGGTTACTGAAGTAATTAAGGATCTTGTAAATAATCAGGGAAAGCAGTACGATGTTTGTGTTGCTATCGGCCCTATGATTATGATGAAGTTTACCTGTCTTTTAACAAAGGAATTAGGAATTCCAACCGTTGTCAGCTTAAACCCAGTCATGGTAGACGGTACAGGAATGTGCGGAGCCTGCCGTATCACTGTTGGGGACGAAGTCAAATTTGCCTGCGTGGATGGACCGGAATTTGACGGCCATAAAGTGAATTTTGACGAGGCCATGAAGCGTCAGATGATGTATAAGAGCGAAGAAGGGCGTGCAATTTTAAAAACCCGGGAAGGCGATACTCATCATGGCGGCTGCGGACAGTGTGGAGGTGACAACTAATGGACGTTTTAAAGAAAGTACCAGTCAGAGAACAGGATCCAAAAGTAAGAGCAACAAACTTTGAAGAAGTATGTCTTGGATATAATGAAGAAGAAGCAAGAGAAGAGGCCAGCCGCTGCATTCAGTGCAAGAATCCCAAGTGCGTAAAGGGCTGTCCTGTATCTATTAATATACCTGGTTTTATTAAAGAGGTGGAAGAGGGCAATATTGAGGAAGCTGCAAAAGTGATCGCGCTATCCTCAGCACTTCCGGCAGTATGCGGACGTGTATGTCCTCAGGAGAGCCAGTGTGAAGGTCAGTGCATCCGCGGAATTAAGGGAGAGCCGGTTTCTATCGGCAAGCTTGAGCGGTTTGTAGCAGACTGGTCCAGAGAGCATGGAATTGTACCGGAAGCACCTGAAAAAACCAATGGAAAGAAAGTGGCAGTCATCGGTTCCGGTCCTTCAGGTCTTACCTGTGCAGGGGATCTTGCAAAGCTGGGATACGAAGTTACAATATTTGAAGCACTTCATGAGCCCGGCGGTGTACTTACTTATGGTATTCCAGAGTTCCGTCTTCCAAAAGACGGTGTCGTACAGCCGGAGATCGACAATGTCAGAAAGCTGGGCGTTAAGATTGAGACCAATGTAATCGTTGGAAAGTCTGTGACCATTGATGAACTTCTTGATGAAGAAGGGTTCCAGGCTGTATTCATCGGTTCAGGAGCCGGACTTCCGATGTTTATGGGAATTCCGGGAGAGAATGCCAACGGTGTATTCTCCGCCAATGAATACTTAACAAGAAGTAATTTAATGAAAGCATTCCGTGACGACTACGATACCCCGATTGTAGCAGGTAATAAGGTAGCGGTTGTCGGCGGAGGCAACGTTGCCATGGACGCAGCCAGAACGGCTCTTCGTCTTGGTGCTGAGGTGCATGTTGTTTACAGACGAAGCGAGGCGGAACTTCCTGCAAGAGCGGAAGAAGTCCATCATGCAAAAGAAGAAGGAATTATATTTGATCTTCTGTCAAACCCCATTGAAATTCTCACCGATGAGAAGGGCTGGGTTAACGGAATGAAATGTATCAGAATGGAACTTGGAGAACCGGATGCTTCCGGCAGAAGAAGACCTGTAGAGGTCAAAGGATCTGAATTTGTCATTGATGTAGATACTGTCATCATGTCACTGGGAACATCCCCCAATCCTTTAATATCCAATACCACCAAGGGACTGGATATTAATAAGCGCAGATGTATTATTGCAGAGGAATCTACAGGAAAGACAAGCAAGGAAGGCGTATATGCCGGAGGAGATGCAGTGACAGGTGCTGCAACTGTAATCCTGGCCATGGAAGCCGGACGTGCTGGCGCAAGAGGAATTGACGAATATCTTTCTGCCAGGAATTAATCCGGACAGATCAGGGCTGCCGCTAATTTGGCAGCCCTTTTGAAACGGAGAAAAATTTTTTATGAATAAAAAAGTAGATTTACTAAAGGGACACATCTTTACTTCGCTGACAGAGCTGGCACTTCCTATTATGGTCACCGCACTGGTCCAGATGGCTTATAACTTGACAGATATGGCGTGGATCGGTATTGCTGGCGCTTCATCGGTTGCTGCGGTGGGGGCAGGAGGTATGTATGTGTGGCTTTCCCAGGGAGTTGTTGCACTGGCTAAAATGGGCGGACAGGTTAAAGTTGCCCATGCTCTTGGGGGAGGCAGGAAAGAAGAAGCCGCTCAATATGCATCAGGGGCACTTCAGCTTGGCATTCTGTTTTCTATTCTTTACGGTGCTCTATGCATATTTGGGGCTAAGCCGCTGATTGGATTTTTCGGACTGAGCAGCAAAGAAATCGTGGAGAATGCCCAGATATATTTGAAAATAACCTGCGGGCTGATTGTATTTTCTTATATGAACGTGATTCTGACAGGTATCCTCACAGCCATGGGAGACAGCAGAACTCCTTTAAAGGCGAATGTGGTGGGACTTGTTTTAAATATGATTTTAGATCCCATCTTAATTTTCGGAGTGGGGCCGGTAAAAGGTTTTGGCGTGGCTGGTGCAGCAGTAGCTACGGTATTTGCCCAGGCAGTTGTAACACTTGTATTTATAATAGCAATTCGTAAAGACAAACTGGTATTTGATAAAGTACGGCTGACCCAGAGAGTTCCATGGGACTATATGAGCTCTATGATCAGAATCGGATTCCCTGCTTCTGTCCAGAATTTAATATACACCAGTATTTCCATGATTTTAACCCGGTTTGTAGCTGAATTTGGCGATACAGCAGTTGCTGTACTCCGGGTAGGCGGGCAGATTGAATCCATCTCATGGATGACTGCAGATGGTTTTGCAGCTGCGATTAACTCCTTTGTGGGTCAGAATTATGGAGCAAAGCAGTATGGGAGAGTAAAAAAAGGATATTTTACGGCAGTGGCAGTTATGTTTTTATGGGGATTATTCTGTACCTTTTTGCTGATTGTTTTTCCGAAGCAGATATTCGGACTATTCATACATGAGGCAGATGTAATTCCTATGGGCGTGCGCTATCTTGTTATTTTAGGTGTCAGCCAGATGTTTATGTGTGTGGAGCTTACTACGGTAGGTGCGCTCTCGGGGCTTGGAAAAACCCTGCTCAGTTCTGTAATCAGTATTGTGTTTACCACGGCAAGAATTCCTCTTGCCATGTTCCTTGGAAGTACCTCTTTGGGACTTGACGGAATCTGGTGGGCCTTTTCCATATCCAGTATTATAAAGGGAATTCTCTTTTTCCTGTGTTTTATTGTGGTGTCCAGAAAGATTGGGAGACAGCAGGAGAAAACTTTTTTATAAAATTTCATTTTGGACTTGAATTTTACCCTCGTTTTACGTTAACATATAGGAGGGATAAAGATAGAAAAAATGCAAAGGAACTGACGATGAAACGAAAAGTACAGATTATGTATCATAAAAATGCAGGGGTATTTCGAAGACTGTTCTGCGGTATCATGATAAGTGCCATGGTCTGCACACAGACTGTTCCGGTCTTTGCGACTTCCAAGGCGGAAAAAGAAAAGCAGGAAGCTCAGAAAAAACTGAATGAGGCCAATAAACAGGCACAGGATGCTGCCAACAAGAAAAATGCGGCTCAGAATCAGGTCTCTAAGCTTACCACTGATTTAACTGCTCTTTTATCAGATATTAAAGTGTTAGAAAACGATATGGCCAATAAAGAAAAAGAAATTAAACAGGCTGAATCGGATTACCAGGAAGCGAAGAAAGAAGAAGAAAAGCAGTATCTTGCCATGAAAAAAAGAATTCAGTATATGTATGAGAAGGGTGATACAGAATACATGGATATTTTTCTTCAGGTAAAGGATATGTCGGATCTGCTTAATAAAGCGGAATATGTGGAAGGAATCTATACATATGACCGGAAGATGCTTGTAAAATTCCAGGAGACCAAGCAGCAGGTTGCTGATTATAAGGATGATCTGGAAGAAGACAAGAATGAGATGGAAGTAATGGAGCTGGAGTATAAGGATCAGAAGAAACAGCTGGAAACTCTCATTGCAACAAAGAAAAAAGAAGTATCTAATTTTGACAGCCAGCTGGCACAGGCCAAGAAGGATGCGGATCTTTATGCTCAGACGGTAGCAAAAAAGAATGAGGAAATCCGTAAGACTAAGGAAGAAGAAGCCAGAAAAAAAGCAGCAGAGCAGGCAAGAAAAAAGGCGGAAGAGGATGCAAGGAAAAAAGCTGCCTCTAACACCGGCAGCCGAAGCACCAATAATAATAACAAGTATTCCGGACCTTCTGCATCGAAAAGTACAGGGGGAACGGCTCAGGGAAGATCCGTTGCGGATTACGGTCTGCAGTTTGTGGGGAACCCCTATGTGTTTGGCGGAACCAGTCTGACAAACGGAACGGACTGCTCCGGATTTGTACAGGGCGTATACAGGCATTTTGGATATTCCCTGCCAAGAAGTTCCTCCGAGCAGCGTTCTGTCGGAGCAGAAGTCCCTTATTCCGATGCCCAGCCTGGAGATTTAATCTGTTATGCAGGTCATATTGGAATTTACATTGGGAATGGTCAGATTGTTCATGCAAGCTCTCCAGCTACCGGTATCAAGGTTGGTACAGCCACTTATCGTACCATCTTGTCGGTCAGAAGAGTGATACAATAGTGCGTACAACAGCCGGCCGGAGAGAAGAAAAGGGTCAGATTCTTCCTCCGGCTGTTTTGCAAGCCCTAAAAAAGACTTGCGGAATTCGACAGAATATGAGAAAATGGTATCAAGTATGATGTGATATAATTAACAAAGTACTTTTCATGATGATTACTTATTTGAAAGGAGTTTTAACATGATTTATTCACATGAAGTAGAAGAGATGTGCACAGTAGCACAGGGCGTTCATCACGGCGCTGCTCCAATCCCAGAAGAAGCAAAATGGGTAAAATCAAAAGAAGTTAAAGATATCTCCGGTCTGACACATGGTGTTGGCTGGTGTGCTCCCCAGCAGGGCGCATGCAAGCTGACTCTTAACGTAAAAGAGGGTATTATTCAGGAAGCATTAGTAGAAACAATCGGATGCTCCGGTATGACACACTCCGCTGCTATGGCAGCTGAGATTCTGCCAGGATTAACCGTTTTAGAGGCATTGAATACAGACCTTGTTTGTGATGCCATCAATACAGCGATGAGAGAATTATTCTTACAGATCGCATACGGAAGAACTCAGAGTGCATTCTCAGAAGACGGACTTCCAGTTGGTGCGGGACTGGAAGACTTAGGAAAAGGTCTTCGTTCTCAGGTTGGAACCATGTATGGAACCTTAAAGAAAGGTCCTCGCTATTTGGAAATGGCTGAAGGCTATGTAACCGGCATTGCTCTTGATGCAGAAGATCAGATCATCGGATATCAGTTCGTAAGTCTTGGTAAGATGACTGATTTCATCAAAAAGGGTGATGATCCCAACACTGCTTGGGAGAAAGCAAAAGGACAGTACGGCCGTGTAGCGGAAGCTGCAAAGATCATTGACCCAAGACACGAATAATCGGTCGGCGAAAGCCTGCCGGTATCCGGTTATGAAAGCGAAGAGATTTGGCCAATAATAAGGAGGACAAGATAATGGCTTTATTTGAATCATATGAGAGAAGAATTGACAAAATCAATTCTGTTTTAAACAGCTATGGCATCGCTTCTATTGAAGAAGCGGAAAGGATTACAAAAGATGCAGGTCTGGATGTTTACGAACAGGTGAAGAAGATCCAGCCTATCTGTTTTGAAAATGCTTGTTGGGCTTATACAGTAGGCGCAGCGATCGCAATCAAAAAAGGTTGCAGAAAAGCAGCAGATGCAGCAGCAGCAATTGGTGAAGGTCTTCAGGCTTTCTGTATTCCAGGTTCCGTAGCTGATCAGCGTAATGTTGGTATCGGTCATGGTAATCTTGGAAAGATGCTTCTGGAAGAGGGCACAGACTGCTTCTGTTTCCTTGCTGGTCACGAGTCCTTTGCAGCAGCAGAAGGCGCTATCGGTATTGCTGAGAAGGCAAACAAAGTACGTCAGAAACCATTAAGAGTAATCTTAAACGGTTTAGGAAAAGACGCGGCTCAGATCATTTCCAGAATCAATGGATTTACATATGTAGAAACTGAGATGGATTATTACACAGGCGAAGTAAAAGAACTGTTCAGAAAATCCTATTC
>SVDT01000157.1 GCA_015057775.1 Paenibacillaceae bacterium
ACTGGATCCAGAGTCTGAGTATCTGTGATTTCGATGATTTTCTGGGGGATATCCTTCTCATTTACAACCTGTTTCATGAGGAAATGCTTACAGCAGGTGACATTATAAAGGAAAACTGTGTGGATTCCCTGACGAAAGAGCAGATACAGAAGAATTTTTCAGAATTGATCTTTGAGAATCATGAGAATGGAAAAAAACACAACCCATATGATCAGGAGGTAAGGGAATTTTCCAGCATTGAAAACGGAGATATCAAGCAGCTGGAGCAAAGCTGGGCGGAGGACTACACCGGACAGCTGGGCATCCTGGCAAAAGACCGGCTTCGCAGCTTTAAAAATGTATGTATTGTGGTTATTACTCTGGCAAGCCGGGCTGCCATACGGGGAGGTTTAAGCCCGGAAATTTCTTTTTCCCTCAGCGACATATTTATCATGAAAATAGAAGAATCCAACGATATCGCCACTCTGATTCATATCAAAAACAGTGCGGAATATGAGTATGCCAGGCTGGTACAGGAAGTAAAGGAAAAACAGAAAGGAACGCAGAAAAAAGACAAAAATCCCCGCGTTGAAGAATGCAAGGATTATATCTTTTCCCACCTTCACGATAAAATCAAAATTGGGGATATGGCTTTGGAGCTTCAGATGAACCCCAACTATATTTCCGATCTGTTTAAAAAGGAGGAAGGGATTTCTATTACAGACTATATTCGAAATGAAAAAATAAAGCTGGCTGAAAATCTTTTAATTTACTCCAAATATCAATATATTGAGATATCGGCCTATCTGGGATTTTCATCACAGAGCCACTTAGGAAAGCAGTTTAAGGAAGTGACTGGCATGACCTTAAAGCAATACAGGGACTGTTATGGTGTAAAAGAGTTTATCCACACTGGAAAAAAAGAAAACACAAAAGCAGAAGCCTGACTGTAAGATAAGTCAGACTTCTGCTGATTCTATTAAAACTCCCCTGTTTTAATACGCTTTTTTAAGTTCGTCTATGTAGCTTTTTAATGTATCAAATCCTCCCTGCTGATAACGGCGGATAAATTCGGTTCCAATTATGGCGCCGTCTGCACCATTTTTCATCACCGTTTCTACATCAGAGGCAGTTTTGATACCAAAACCTACAAATGCGGGAATGGAAGTAAACAATTTCACTCTTTTTATTACTTCGATATATTGATCGGGCAGTTTATCAAAAGAGCCTGTTTTTCCTTCTCCCGATACCACATAGGCAAACAGATGATTGTGTTCCAATGCCTGTTTCAGTTCATCATTACTTTGAGACTGACTGATTACTTTGATGGGGTCATGAAGGATATCCGCCGGATAATCACCATTGACACAAATAAAACCATCATATAGCTCATGTGAAATGTGGGTAAGGGAAAAGCGTTCCACACCTTCCTGATAAGTCATGATAACAACTTTAAAACGAAAACGGCTGCGAATCTCCTTTAACGAAGCTGTAATGTCTTCCCCGGTTAACCCCTGTTTCAGGATCACTTTGTTTGTTTCACGGATAATCTCCCCATCCATATAAGGATCTGAAACAGGAATCCCAACTTCCACATACCCCGCCCCTTCTTCATCAAGCATCTGAAGAATTTCAAAAAAACGTTCTCTGTCCGGATAATGCAGTGGGATATAAAAAGCCAGATGTTTCATTACATTCCTCCAAACATTCTCAGGATCCATCCTAAAATAGGTCCGTAGAAGGAGTAGTCTGTCTCACTTAAGATTCTCATAATCGGTGCATAGGTACCGATCATTGGCAGTAATAGGGCTTGTCCGAAGATCAGAATCAGACCATTTACAAAGGATCCGATTATGGCTCCTCTGCGGCCGCCGTGGGCATTGCCGAAGATTGCGGTTACTGCACCGGTGAAGAACGTTGGAATCAGTGCCGGGAATACTACTACCGGATAATTCAATAAGCCAAGAACCATCATTCCCAAAAGTCCTGCAATCAGGCTGGTAAGGAAACCAAGTATGACTGAATTGGGGTAATTAGGGAACAACAGTGGAATATCCAGTCCAGGTACGGAATTAGGAATAATTTTATTGGCAATTCCGTGGAATGCAGCAATAATTTCGGAAAGCATCATTCTGACACCGGTAATAATAACTGTAATCCACATACCAAAGGATAAGCCTTTTAAGAAGCTGAAAACCAGGATATCCTGTCCGCCGGTAACGTTTTTAAGTGCCCAGGATGGACCGGAAAGAAGGCTGATGGCGAGGAAAAGGATAGTCATAACAATGGTCAGTGATATGGTCATTTCCCTTAAAAAGTTCAGTTTTTTTGGTACATTGATATTCTCCAGATCATGCTCCTTGTTGCCAAACGCTTTTGCCAGCAGGGAAGAAATAAGAATTCCCACAGAGCTGGAGTGAGCCAGAGTAAATCCTTCTCCGCCTTTTACCTCTTTCATAAACAAAGCGACGTAAGCGCAGGAAAATGTCATATAACAGCCAAGTAAAACAGCACCCACTGCTACTAACGGTATCGTGCTTAAGCTGGTTCCGAATTTCAGCAGTGCCGCGATGAGTCCTGCATAGAAAAAGGATACGTGAGCAGATAAATGTACGTATTTAAAGCGGGTGAATCTTGCAAGGAGAAGATTGACTACAAATCCCAGTGCAAAGATCAGCGCCATCTCCGTTCCGATTCCGGAAAGACTTTCGCTTTGTGCCGCGCCGATATCAACGGGAATTTCCGGCAGATTAAATATTTTCGTGATCATGGTCTGCAAAGGCAGCAGCGATACACCAAGAGTCTGTCCGCCTACATTGATCATGGTGAAACCAATCATGGTTTTGATTACGCTTGGCAGAATCTGATCCCAGGTCTTCTTCTGCGCAGCCATACCTATAATTACTACGATTCCAATGATGAACACCGCCTGGCTGAACACATTGCGAATCAGATACATCATTACTTCCATAGTTCTCCCTCCCAGGGTTTCTACACCTGTTATCTCTTTGTATTAATTGCTTCCATAAGCTGTTCTTTCAAATACTGCTTATCCATCATATTATCAATGCGGATAATATGAGCCTTTGAATCTCTTAACACATCAGCAAAATCTGAGGTGGTTATTAAGATATCATAAAAATCCGGGCTCACAGAACCAATATCAGACGCGTCTACCACTGCTTCAATCTTTTCTCCGTCTAAAATCTGCTGGGTAAACAAACGAAGCATCATGGAGCTCCCCACTCCTGCACCACATACCGTAACTATTTTTAACATTTAGGATTCCCCCTTTATAATTTTCATGATTTCCTGCTGCGAATCTGCGTTAATAATTTCTTCTACTTTCTTCTCATCCATAAGAATGTCCGCAAGCTCTGTCAGAGCTTTTAAATGAGACTGGTGATCGATGGCGCATAGACCAACGACGATTTTAACAGGATCATTTTTCGGATGTCCAAAAACCACAGGCTCTTTCAGCGTAACAATGCTGAGTCCGATCCCAAGTGCCCCTTCTTCCGGTCTTGCATGAGGCATGGCGATTCCGGGAGCAATTACAATGTAGGTTCCGTTGACCTCCACATTTTTAAGCATTGCCTCAATATAAGCTTCATCAGCCAGACCTTTCTCAACAAGCAGTCTGCCGCTCTCCCTGACAGCTTCGTCTCTGCTGCCTGCAGAAAACTTTGCCTGTATTAAATCGGTTGTCAGTATTTCTTTTAGCATAGGTTGATAAATTCCTTTCCTGGGTTCCGTTTTTTCAGAGAACCCCAAATATAGGCTTAATTCTTTTTTCAGAGCTGGAAGCTGTTCTTCTTTGATATCTGCGTATTTGCGGATAATGCCCATAACATCTCCCAGATGAATTCTGGCAGTTAAAAAGGATAACTGGTTTTGTATTTCTCTGATATCATAATCTGACAGAAACGGACTGACTTTTAATACCTGTATATCTTTCCATTTAAAAGGTACCGTTGAAACAATAAAATCGGGCACGTGCTCCATCAGCCACAAAGCTGCATTGCGAAGGCTGAATGTCCCCAGTATGTTTACATGAAACATGGCTTCCAGTCTGCTTTTTAAGATCTCGGAGGTGCTGATTCCTGCATTGCAGACAATAATTACATTGGGCGTTCTACGCACCTGTTTTTCATTTCTCTCAATTACAGAAGCAAACAACAGTGTGAAGTATGATACTTCATGCTCATTAAAATGAACTTTCAGCTTATCCTCTACCAGCATAACCCCTTTTGAGACAGCATCATTAAGCTGGGAGAAGTTCTCCCTTACATAATCAAGCAGCGGGTTTTCTGCCCATTCTTCGGATAATGCCCTTTTATAGGCTGGCCGGAGATGATTGAGCAGTCCCTCGTAAAGCTTTGTATCTGTAACAAATGCTTCAAAGGGATATTCCTTTGTGACTGCTTCGATAAACTGATTGGTGACCAGATGAAAGGGGAGCCATTGCTCAGAAAGCAGTTCTTCATACTTTACCACAGACGCTTCCGTCAGCTTATTAGCCAGATAAAAACAGTCATCTAAGGACACTTCTGTTCCAAAAATGTATGCAAGCTCTTTTCTTTTCTGTAAAAAGGTGATTTCCTCTCTTGTCAGCGGATCTTTGGGACCTTCCGGAAAGACCTTTCCCATGGAAATTCTTGCATAGGTAACCCAGAATGCAGCCAGCATCCGGTGAAATGAAACATCACTGAGTTCCACACTCAGTCTCCCTGACACATCGTCTAAAAAGGCTTCACACTTTTTTATGATTTCCAGATCGTTTAGAGGCCGGTTTTCAAAAAACAAAGGGTCTTCACTGACTGACAGGATCAGTAGATTTCGGATATTTAACTCTTTCCCAATCACACGATAACCTTTA
Source organism: Paenibacillaceae bacterium (assembly GCA_015057775.1). GTDB lineage: Bacteria > Bacillota > Clostridia > Lachnospirales > Lachnospiraceae > Lacrimispora. The sequence continues at coordinate 4,859 of SVDT01000157.1, forward strand.
AAAGGTGTGGATTCTATTGCAATTGAGTGAATGGCCAGCATTTCTTTTATTTCCTTTAAATCTGCAATCAGCGTGTTTCTGGAGATATCCAGAACCTTGAGTAAATCCTCTACCGTAAACTGGTCTCCTGCCAGAAGTATGGTTTCTACAATCCGCAGGCGCCGGATCCGTTGATTGGTTAAAACAAAATCCGAGGTGGAAGCAAGAAGACTTTCAAATTCAATTGTTAGTGGTTCTGCATAATGCAGCTTCCCTTTATCTGCCTGTATAATGGGATATCCGCCTGTCTCCAGAAGCTCATTCAGCTTTTTTACATCACTGTAAACGGTTCTGGTACTCACTCCAAACTGAGTGGCAAACTCCCGGACTGTTAATTCCCGTTTGTTCTGACAGACAAGTTCAAATATTTTTGGAAGTCGGTTTTCCATGATTTCCTCCTTTATGTGCTCAGTATAGCATTTCGGTTGTTTCGCCCGCAAAACCAATTTGCTTCACAGGCTTTGCATACTTTGGTATATAGGGAACGAAAAGAGACACCTTTCAGTGTCTCCCATAACTTACATAATTAGAATGGTTACAGATTAATATCGTCATTAATGTTTTTCTTATAACCATCTTATGTGAAATATCTTTTTATTTTTCTTTCCCGCCCAGTTCCGCGGCTTTGAATATTTTTCTTTTTGAATTTTCAGGAAACCAGCCCTTTTCCACTCTTTTCTTCTGCTCAAAAATTTCTTTTATACTCCACAAAAGAGAACAACCAAGGACCGCTGACAGGGACCGTTCCGTGGAAGATGGAGACACAAGAGAAATCCCAAAGCACAAAAGTCCAAATATCAGAAACAAGGGCCATATTTTAGTAGTAAAATAATACTCTGCCTTAATTACAACCGGATGCAGCAGTCCGATAATAAGAAATGTCCCTATGCCAATGATGATTCCATCATAATTCATTCAGTAGTACCTCGCTTAATTACATTTATTACATTGTATTAATGGAATTTCAGGTTTATACGGATAAATCCCAGAAGAAACTTGCACTTTACCTTAATCTAACGTATGATTTTATCATACAATCAATATTTTGGAGAAACGAGGTTTCCTGTATGAAAATAAGCAGATTTGGTGGTTTGATTGCGGCAGCAAGCAAAAAAGCGGCACTGCCCATGCTGAAAGTCGGCTCAATTACGATTATCAAACGAATCGTTATTTCTTTTCAGCAAGCCGGAATTTTCCCCATTGTTATCATCACCGGCGCAGATGAAGATGAAGTAAAATATCAGCTGAGCAATTATGGCGTCATCTTCCTTCCCTATGAACAAACGGATCAGCTTGAAATGTTAGACTGCATAAAGCACGGATTACGGTATCTGCAGGGAAAGTGTGACCGAATCGCCTTTACTCCTGTCAATGTCCCCATGTTTACACCTGATACACTGATTCGACTGAAAAACACCAGTGCAAATATTGTAATCCCTTCTTTTTACGGCAAGGGAGGCCATCCGGTAATATTATCGGAACAGATTATTCCGGATATCTTAAACTACAACGGTCCTGACGGTTTGCGGGGAGCAATCCGGTTACTAAGAGAGGACACTTTATGGCTGCCCGTTGCGGATAACGGAATTTTAACCAGCGTACGTAATGTGGAACAACTCCAGGAACAGCTTGCTGAGCACAACAATGCCATCGTTCACCCAATGCTGCATATGAGCATCGAACGGGAAACTGCCTTTTTTAATGCACGTCTTAAGCTTCTTCTCTATCTGATCTCGGATATGCATAATGTCCGAAAAGCATGCAATGCCATGTCACTATCCTATGGAAAAGCATGGGACATGTTAAACCAGCTGGAAACAGAGCTGGGGTATTCCGTGGTTTTGCGAAAGCAGGGAGGCCGACAGGGAGGCAACACGCTTCTGACGAAAGAGGGTTATGCATTTTTGTCCACCTATCAGCAGTTTGAAGAAGAGGTGTTTCACTTCACCCAAAGCCGCTTTCACGATTTATTTCTATCCTCTGACTTATTATAACAGCTTACCAAGTTCCTTTTTAAAAGAACTTGCAGACAAATACCACCCCTTTTACAATAAAAATAGCAGTAATCTGTTGATTCGTTCAGAAAACTGCTTTCTTATGAAAGGAGTGGTTTTTTGTTACACAATCAGCAAAATCTAAGCAGTCTGATCCTGGCAGCAGGTTTATCTTCCCGCATGGAGAATTTTAAGCCTCTGATGCCTTTCCGGGGTAAAACACTGATCGAAAACACCATAGACAGTGTACTCTCAGGCGGTGCGCAGACAGCCGTTGTTGTAACCGGGTTTAAGAGCGAAGAATTGGAAGATCTCTTAATGAAACGCTATGGAGATCAGATTCTGCTGGTAAAAAACCAGCACTTTAAGGAAACCGACATGATGACTTCCATAAAGACAGGCTGCTATGCCCTGCCGCCCTGTGATGCCTTTTTTCTGCTTCCCGGTGACATGCCGGTGATATGCCCTTCCACATTTGAGAAATTAATAAAAGCCCGCAGCCTGCACATACCCAGTGTGGTAATCCCCACCTTAAACGGATACCGAAAGCATCCTCCTCTCATCGATGGAAGGCTGATTGCGGATATTCTTTCTTTTCAGGGAAACGGCGGACTTCGCCAGCTTTGGAGGCAGCGTGAAGAACTGATTTGCACGGTACCGGTAGATGATGAGGGGGTCACCATCGATCTGGATACCAGACAGGATTATCAGACATGCAGACAAAAATATGAAATATCAGGAGGTAAACTTTAAGCTATGGAGAAGGAACTTAACAGACAACCCTATGCCCTGTGTATCAATGGAAAGAATTACTATTCCGACCATGACAAGAAACTGCTTCGTTTTTTAAGGGATGATCTTCATCTGACTGCCACAAAAGATGGCTGCAGCGAAGGCGCCTGTGGCACCTGTATGGTTTTGGTTGATGGCGTTAAAACAAAAGCATGCGTGATATCCTTAAGCAAATTGCAGGGAAAACAGATATTGACGGTGGAAGGGATTGCTCCGGAAGAAATGAAGGTTTACGAGCACTGCTTTGCAGCTGCCGGGGCCGTTCAATGTGGTTTTTGTATTCCCGGTATGGTCATTTCTGCAAAGAGTCTGCTGGATTTCAATTTAAATCCAACCCGAACTGATGTGAAACAGGCGATCAAAGGGAATCTGTGCCGGTGCACCGGTTATAAGAAAATTGAAGATGCTATATTAATGGCGGCTGATTTTTTCAGGGAGAAGAAGGAGATTCCATCCGCTCCCTCCTCACTGCATATGAATGAGACCACAAAACGAATTGATGCAGAAGAAAAAGTAAACGGTACCGGTATTTTTGCTGATGATATCATAATTGATGGAATGCTGTATGCAAAACCGGTGTATTCCAAATACCCCCGTGCCAAAATTGAACGGATTGATATCAGTAAGGCACTGTTGCACCCTGATTGTGAAAAGATCCTTTTAAAATCGGATGTTCCCTGCAATAAAATCGGTCATATCAAGCAGGACTGGGACGTAATGATGGGACCTGGTGATATTACACGTTATGTGGGAAATGTTCTGGCTGTTGTGGCCTCCAGAAGGAACGAGACACTGGAAGAAATCTGTTCTATGGTGGAGATTGATTATATCGAATTGCCACCTGTCACCACACCCTTCGATGCATTAAAGGGGGACGCTCCACTCATTCATGAGGATGGAAATGTTATGAGCCGGGCTAATCTAGTGAGGGGCAATGCAGACGAAGCAATCAGTCAGTCTAAATTTGTAGTTACACGAAAGTATAAGACTTCCTGGCAGGAACATGGCTTTATGGAGCCAGAATGTTGTGTTGCCATGCCGGAAGGGGAAGATGGTCTGCTGATTTATACAAGCTGCCAGTCCGTCTATGACGTTCAGAGGGAATGTGCCAAGATGCTGCAGATTCCAAGAGAAAAACTGCATTGCCGCGCACCTTTGGTGGGTGGAGGATTCGGCGGCAAAGAAGACATGTCAGTGCAGCAGTATGCAACGCTTATGGCCTGGGTAACAAAAAAACCGGTAAAAGTGAAATACACCCGCCAGGAATCCTTAAACTATCATGTCAAACGTCACCCCATGGAAATGGAGTTTACAACCGCCTGTGACGAAAACGGGATTCTCACAGGTATGAAAGGGGTCATCATCGCCGATACCGGCGCCTATGCCTCTCTGGGCGGTCCAGTTCTTCACCGTGCCTGTACCCATGCGGCAGGACCTTACAATTACCAGAACATTGATATCTTTGGTATGTCTGTCTATACCAACAATGTGGTTTCAGGGGCATTCCGGGGCTTTGGCGTCACGCAAAGCTGCTTTGCTACCGAAATGAATATTAATCTTCTTGCAGAAATGTCAGGAATCGACCCCTGGGAATTCAGGCGACGTAATGCCATAAAACCGGGAGACATTCTGCCAAACGGACAGACTGCGGATTCCAATACCAATATGACAGCCTGTCTGGATGCAGTGAAAGATTTATTCTATTCCAATCCCTACGCTGGAATTGCATGCGGCTTTAAAAACTCCGGGACCGGTATGGGCAAAAAGGATATCGGCCGTGTATTATTGTCAGTTGAGAATGGCAAAATCCATATCCGTACATCTGCCGCTTGTATGGGACAGGGGACCGGGCAGATGGTTCTGACAGAAATCTGTCATGTAACCAGCTTAAATCCGGAAATTTTTGTGTTTGAGAATGCTGATACAGTCCGCACGCCAGATGCCGGAACATCCACTGCTTCCAGGCAGACAGTCATGACTGGAGAAGCAGCACGCCGGGCAGGGGAAAAGCTCAAATATGAGCTGGAAAAAGGAAAAACGGTTGCAGACCTGGAAGGCAGAGAATTCTTTGGTGAATATTCTGCACTCACCGATCCTCTGGGAGCTGTCAAAGAAAATCCAATCAGCCATGTATCCTATTCTTACGGCACACAGGTAATTGTTTTAAATGAAGAAGGGAAAATCACCAAAGCTGTATCAGCTTTTGACGTTGGAACACCGGTGAATATCCAATCGGTTGAAGGACAGATTGAAGGCGGCATGCTGATGGGCATTGGCTACGGTGTGACAGAAAAATTTGAATGTGTAGATGGATATCCAAAGAGCAGATTCGGAACCATAGGCTTTATGAAAGCTTCTGAGGCACCTGAGCTTTCTGTAATTCTTTGTGAACCGGAAGAGAAAGATAAACTGCCTTACTCCCTGGGGGCTAAAGGTTGTGGTGAATTATGTATGATTCCTACTGCTCCCGCCTGTGCTCATGCGTATTATCGGCTGGATGGAGTATTTC
>SVDT01000158.1 GCA_015057775.1 Paenibacillaceae bacterium
TCTTGTATGATCCTCTACGCTTCCCGGTGGTATCACATCATCATGAAAAGAGGCTATGGTATAGTCCAGACGGTTTATTATGGTATCAGAGCTTAAATCAATTTCACCTTCAAAGTCAGTGAAATTCAGTTCAGCCCCGCGATATACACGGATACCATCCACCCACTCCGGTACCACCCTGAGATTTCTGAAATGGCCTTCAGGTGCCCCATCCGGATGAGCCGGACAATGATTGCTGATTCCCACAGCCATTAAACCGGAATCCTTTGCTGCCGTTATGATTTCATAAACGGTACTGTAAGCATGCCTGCTTATATCTGTATGAGTGTGTAAATCTGCAACAAGATGTTTTATCATAAAATTCCCACTTTACTTTTTTCATTTTCTTACCCGATGAGTATATCCCTTTTACCCGCAAAGCTTCTACATTATTTTTGTCTTTCTTTCAATAATTATTGCAATTTTTGTTTTTCTCATTCTAACCGTTCACTGAATCAATCCGTTTATCGTTGGACAGACGGATAACCAGATCATTTTTTTCATAGCCTGCAGGATAAAGCAGATCAAGTTCGATCTTGGTACCGTCCTTGGATTTCCCGATCTTTACATTCAGCACCTTAACCTTATCCTCATTTAGCTTATGAAACAACTCTGTAATAACGGCGTCATAATGGGATGTGTTGATTTTCAGCATGCAGCGGTAAGGTTCCTTGGACAAAAATGGTACATCGTGGAGCAGAACCTGTATCATAATCAACAGAAACGCAGAACCACAGCCCAGATAATAAGCACCGGCTCCTACCGCCATTCCCACTCCTGCAGTTGCCCAGATCCCGGCAGCCGTAGTCAGACCGCTGACTGAATTATTCTTTACAAAAATGACGCCCGCTCCAAGGAAACCAATTCCCGATACAATCTGGGCGGCGATTCTGGAGGCATCAAACTTGGGAATATCCTGAAATCCGTACTTGGATACAACCATCATAAGAGCGGCTCCCATTGCCACAATGGCATGGGTTCTCATTCCAGCTCCTTTATTCCGGTTTTTTCTTTCGTATCCGATTAAATATCCTGAAAATCCGGCCACGACGATTCGTAAAAGCAAACTGGTCTGATAGACCAGGTCATAACGCTCCACCCAGCCAATCACCATCTGTTCCAATTGATACATGACAACTCCTCTTTTCTGTAATGAACTATATCTAATAAAATATGCTATTAATTTAACATGTTTGAACGGAAACGTCAGCGCAGAAATTGCTTTTTCTTTGCTGGTTACTATGCACTTTTTGTACTTTAAGATTTAAACATCGGATATACCCGTGACTGAGCATTTGCCAGTCAGACTAATGCCAGTCCCACACAGAAAAAGCCACAGGATTTCGACCCTATGGCTCTATATCGCTAAGGATACGAACTCCCTGTTTTCCATTATTCTATAGTAGATATTCTGCCTTCTTCATTACAAATTTCTGCCAGGGTATCAAAGAATAAGTTCGGCTGATCCATCATTGCCATATGCCCAGCATCAGGTATCAAATATAGTTTTTTATGTCAATTCTGCAAAGCCACGACCGCCATGCAAAAACAGCATTAATGGATTACTATACTTTGTTCCTGAATGTAGTAAATAATGGTCAATTCCGTTGATATGTACATACTCCTCAAAGAAAATTGATCGATTGTATTTGTTTTTCAACTGACTGCGCTCCCTTTTCAGTCTTAGCCATTTTATAATTAGACAATATATTGTTTATATAAAATTGTAACACAGCACGTTATATTGTCAATATATTTATAATGGTTAATCCAAAAAGTAAGAAGCTCTGCAATTCATGCAGAATGTAAACATATGGCGAAATAAAAAAACTGTTATCTGTAAGAGCAGCACAACTCACTATATGCCCTTACAGATAACCAGTGTTTACATTTAATCCTATATCAGGTTTTTTGCCTTACATTGTAATTTCGGAGATTCTAACCGGTCTGTGCTCTTTCACAGATTTCTTTGCTGCGATTCCCATTAATACCGGTTTTAAACCATCTAATACACCAAGAGGAGTGTCTGTATCATTCTCAATGGCCTGGATAAAGCAGTTCACTTCTTTTGCAAAGGACTGCATATAACGCTCTAAGAAGAAGTAAAGAGGTTTCTCGCCAGTCACACCGTCAGCTGTGCTTAAAACTGCACTGGATTCTGTGTCGTTGGTGGTTGCAACCATACCCTTGGAGCCAAATACTTCTGCTCTCTGGTCATAGCCGTAAGCTGCTTTTCTGGAGTTATCGATTACTGCAATTGCGCCGTTCTCCATCTTGATTGTGATAACAGCAGTATCTACATCGCCAGCTTCTCCAATGGCAGGATCAACTAAAACTGCAGACTGTACATAGATCTCTTCTGCATCACATCCAGCCAGGTAACGTACCATATCAAAATCATGAATGGTCATATCAAGGAACATACCGCCGGATACAGCTGCATATTCTGCGCTGGGTGGCTCAGGATCCCTGGAGGTAACTTTGATAATATGGGGATCGCCAATTTTTCCTGCTGCAACGGCATTTCTCACTGCCTCAAAGTTGTGGTCAAAGCGGCGGTTAAAGCCTACCTGATATTTAACCTTGCTGTCCTTTAATGCATCGATTACTTCTTTGATTTTATCTACATCATGATCGATTGGCTTCTCGCAGAATACATGCTTTCCAGCCTTAATTGCTTCTACAGAGATAGGAGAATGAGTGTTTGTAGAGGAGCAGATTAAAACTGCATCGATCTCCGGATCTGCCAGAATTTCTTTATAATCCTTGGTTGTATTGGATACACCCATGCTCTTTGCCCAGTTTGCTGTTTCCTCGTTCATAAATGGATCAGCGATTGTCTTAATTGTTGCGTTCTTAACGATATTGCAGATGCTTGCGGTATGAACCTTTCCGATTCTGCCTGCTCCGATAATTCCTACGGTTACCATAATATTCTTCTCCTTTTATCCTTTAAATTAAAGACCTGTCTTTTTAGCAATAAACTTTCTTGCGCGGATTGCATACTCTAACGGATTGGCTTTAGCCGGATCCTGCTCTGCTTCCACTACCATATATCCCTCATAAGCTGCATCTTCCAGCACCTTGAAGATGGGCTCAAAATCTACACAACCATCGCCTGGAATGGTGAATGCGCCTGCACGTACGCCTGCTAAGAAGCTCATCTTCTCTTCTCTCACCTGTTTTACAACTTCCGGACGAATATCTTTTAAATGAACATGTTTAATACGCTTGATGTGCTTTGTTACCATCTCAACCGGCTTCTCTCCGCAGTAAGCAAAGTGACCGCTGTCAAAAAGCAGGCTTACGTATTCCGGATCTGTATGCTCCATCATGCGGTCTGTCTCTGCAGCTGACTGAACTACGGTTCCCATATGATGATGGAATGTTAATGCCACACCATATTTTTCTTTGGACAGCTTGCCAAGACGGTTTAAGCCTGTGCACAGAAGATCCCATTCTCTGTCGTCCATCTCATGCTTTCCTTCAAAAACCGGCTGGTCCTGAATTCCCTGTGTGCTGTAGCTCTGCTCGGAAACACCTACTACTTTTGCGCCCATGGCAGCTAAGAAAGCTACATGCTTCTCAAACTCAGCCTCGGTCTCCTCGTAAGGTTTGCTGATTAAGAATGTGGAAAACCATGCATTGCAGATCTCAACCCCTCTTAATTCCAGAGCCTTCTTTAAAACCTCCGGATCTTTGGGGTATTTATTACCCACTTCAGAACCGGTAAATCCTGCAAGTGCCATTTCGCTGACACACTGCTCGAAGGTATTCTCCTTACCTAAATCCGGAAGATCATCGTTTGTCCATGCAATTGGTGCAATTCCTAATTTAACTTTCTCCTTGTTTAACATTTTTGCTTCCCTTCCCTGTCTTATCATATTTTTATACCGCTGGTTTCGCGGCGATTAACCCCTGTGTTATTTAAAACTCCGCATCATGCAGCCACACGTATCGTTCATCTTCGTTGCGGTCAGTCTGATTCCATGGATTGCCCTCCAGATGGCGGATCATCCAACAGGTATACATCTGGTATCCCGGAGCCACTGCCTGGGGGTGAAGTTCCCCTCCCGGAATTGCGGAAAAGCTTCCGTCTGTGCTTTTAAATACCTGGTCGCCTACAAAGCTTGCACCAAATCCTTCCGGGTGGTCAAAAAGAAAATAGTAGGTTTCCGGCTGTGGATGTCTGTGAGGAAGATAACCGGACCAGTTTCCCCGGTCATTTAAAACCTCTCCTAAAACCATATTGGAGTAAGGAGCGATCTCTATATCAAAAATCGTATTTACCCGCCGTTTTGCCACATTGCCAAACTTGCCCACAGAAGAGTATTTCCATGGTGCATCTTCGGGCTGATACAGTTTTGCTTCAAAGGTTCTTTTATTTTCTGCTGACTGGACTAAAATTTCTGAATCCTCTTTTGCTTCCACGGAAATCTCTGTTCCTGCACAACCATGCAGACACCATGGTCCCTCCGTAAAAACATCAATTCTTGAGGCTTCCTGCTCCACATTGCCGCCACGGTATACGATCTTTCCCTTTAAAAGAAGCACAGCTGTTTCCTCTTCTTCTTTTAAAAAGGTTCTGGTTTCCCCGGCTTTCATGCGGTAAACACGAATGTCCATGTTCATTTCCTTATACTCATTGGTATAAGTTGTTAAAATCTTTTCTCCGGACTCATCAAATTCCGGATATCCGAATACCTGACTCATATTTTCTTCCTTTCCGGTCATGTCCGGCCGTTTAATACTTTCTTGCTGCGTTTCTGCCTTCCATGACTCTTCCAAACGCTTCGTTTACGCTGGTTTTTTCAGACGTATCAGCAAGTCCCACATTCCACCAGGATTCATATCCGTCGGACATGGTCTTTGGAATTACCTTTAAGTCAAACAGGCAGGCTCTCTCCTGGCTCTTGGCATCCTTTAATGCATCTTCCAGTTCTGCAATGGTACGGCAGGTATAAGTCTTTAATCCATAACCTTCTCCCACCTTTGCATAGTCTACAGGGATTAAATCGCCGGTTGGTTTTTTCCCGTCTGTATAGCGGTACTCTGTTGCAAGGCTTCCAATTCCGTGGTTCATCTCCAGGTTGTTGATACAGCCAAAGCCGCAGTTATCAAAGATGAGGATATTGACTTTTTGTCTTTCCTGCATAATAGTCATAATTTCACTGTGCAGCATCTGAAAACTGGAATCGCCGACTACGCAGTAAACCTCATGTTCCGGCTCTGCAAATTTGACGCCCAGAGTTGCTGCCACTTCATATCCCATACAGGAATATCCATACTCAGCGTGATATCCGCCCCGCTTGTCAGTGGTCCACATACGCTGCATACAGCTTGGAAGGGAACCTCCTGCCGTAATAATTGTGGCATCTGCATCGATCACTCTTCTGATGGCTGCCAGCGCTGCGGTCTGGGTGATCTTACCATTGGTCAGACGGACAAACTCCGGAATCGTTCTGGGATCTCTTGCCTTGATAATGGGTTCGAAATCATCTCCTGTATACTCAATGCTGCCCAGGCGAACCATCTCTTCATCCCACTTTTTCTTTGCGTCTGTGATCTCATTGAGGTACTGGGATACATACTGTTTTTCTCTCAGCTTTTCTGTCAGCGCCTCTACGGTTACCTTTGCATCTCCCACTGCCATGGATGCATCCATCTTATAGGCATGGAATCTGCTGTTATTTATAGTAACGAATTTCACATTTTCTCTTTTAAACAGCCACTTGGAGCTGGTGGTAAAATCGCTCAGTCTGGTTCCAATGGCGATTACCACATCTGCATCCTTTGCAATGACATTGGAGGCATAAGTACCGGTCACTCCGATTCCTCCAAGACAGTACGGATGGCTTGATTTGCAGGCGCTCTTTCCAGCCTGGCTCTCTCCAAATGGAATCTTAAATTCTTCACAGAATTGTTCTACCACTTCTCCTGCATCTGAGTAACGAACTCCTCCGCCCACAATCACAATGGGTTTCTTCGCTTCTGCAATGATGTCAGCAATCTCTTCCAGTTCTTCTTCCACTGCCACAGGTCTTGTAATCTTATGAACCCGTTTCTTAAAGAAATACTCCGGATAATCAAAGGATTCTCCCTCTACATCCTGACAGAGGGAAATACAGCAGGCTCCCGTCTCTGCCGGATCTGTGAGCACACGCATTGCATTAATTAAGGCGCTCATAATCATCTCTGGTCTGGTAATTCTGTCCCAGTACTTGCATACCGGTTTAAATGCATCGTTGGTAGTCGTTGCAAGGCTGCTGCTCTGCTCTAACTGCTGAAGCACCGGATCAGGCTGTCTGGATGCGAAGGTGTCCGCAGGAAATACCAGCAGCGGAATATTGTTGACGGTAGCAGTAGCGCAGGCTGTCACCATATTGGCAGCACCAGGTCTTACTGAGGAAGCACAGGGAATAATTCTTCTGCGCTGGTTCTGTTTGGCAAATGCAATGGCTGTATGACACATCCCCTGCTCGTTTCTTCCCTGAAGAACCCGAAGCTGTCCCGGATTCGTGTCCAGTGCCTCTCCCAGACCAACTGCAATTCCATGTCCGAAGATTGTAAAAAAGCCTTCAACAAACTTAATTTCTGTTCCATCCACTGAAACATACTGGTTATCCAGGAACTTTACTAGTGCCTGTGCTGTTGTCATTCTTATTGTTTTTGACATGTTCCGCTCTCCTTTATATTTTATACACGGGCGATCATCTCACCGAATTTTTCCTTTTCCTCTTTTATAAATGCATGCACTTCCTCTGGTGTGGGAAGGGAGTCTGAGCAGTTATTGCTCTTTACCATCATGGACGCTTCTGCAGAACCAAATTCCAGGCAGTCAATAATATCCCAGCCATGATACAGACCATATAGGAAACCGGAACCATATCCGTCTCCGCCTCCAAAGCCCTTTCTCGCCTCTACCGGGAACGGTTTAATGGAAAATGACTGACCGTCGCGGGTATATGCGGTTGATCCCTTCATACCATGCTTGATTACTACGATTGCTGCATGATATCCCTGCCATAAAGCGGCACTTTCTTCATCTGTCATACCAGGTTTAATCAGCTTTTCTGTCAGATCAAATTCTTCTCTTGATCCCATAATAATATCCGCTTCTTTTGCAACAGTTGAGTAGTAAATGGATAACTCATCTGTATTTTTCCAGTTATATGCCCTGTAATCAATGTCAAATATAATTCTTACATCGTTTCTCTTAGCCAGCATCACAGCCTTAAGAGCCGCTTCTCTTGATGGGCTCTCGGCAAGTGCAGTACCTGATATTAAAATTGCTTTCGCCTTTTTAATGTATTCCTCGTCGATGTCTTCCACACTCAGCTGTAAATCAGCAATGCAGTTTCTATACATCAGAATGCTGCTTTCGCTTGAGGACAGCATCTCTGTAAAAGTAAGTCCCAGTTTTTCTCCGTTTTTACATTTTGTAATGTGGGAGGTATCAATTCCCTGTTCATTAAAATAATCCACTACAAATTCCCCGAACTGGTCATCTGATACTTTTCCAAGAAAACCAGCTTTCATACCATGTCTTGTCACGCCTACGGCAATGTTGGCAGGAGAACCGCCCACAAATTTTTCAAACATGTGAACCTTTTTTAGCGGCTTAAACTCTTCCTTCACCTGCTCATTGTAAGCAGGGTTAAAATCAATGGCCACTCTGCCAAGAAGTATTAAATCAAGCTCTCTGGCTTCGTTAAATTTTATATATTCCATCGTTACACCTCTCCCATCTGTTTGCGTGCTTTTTCGCTCATCTCATGTGCCTACATTATACCACGCACGCAGTCCGCGTGCAAGTAATTTCGCTTAGTTAATAAAAAAAATCAGGACCTGTTTTTTACTCTGAACAGACCCCTGATTCCATGGTGATTTTAAATATTGTATTTTGTTTTAATAATAATATCCGTGTAAAAAAATTCCTGCTCTTTTCTGCTCCCAGCCTGCATGATATCCGTAAGGATAAACAGGGCGCGGTACCCTTGTGTATAACCGTTCTGGTCAATGAGAAAATCCGCTATTCCTTCTTCCAGAGCTTTGATATTTCCCGTGGTCAGATCATAGATAATAATATGGGGTTTTTTATCCAGCTTAAGCTCATCAAACGCCTTTTTTACGCCCCCCTGGCCTCCTGAGAATATCACCGCACCCTGGAGATCCGGATAAGCAGTCAGGGTGTTGACAAGGATTTTTTCCACCTCTTCCTTTTCATCAAAGCTGCTTTGTACTCCTACAAGCTCAAGCCCCGGAAATGTCCTCTTTATCTCATCCACAAACCCGTCCACACGCATGCTGTTAACACTATTCCCAAAATATCCTGTAATAGCGAGAATCTTTCCCTGTCCGCCGGTGAGCATTCCCATAAGCCCGGCCGCTGTGCGTCCGCTCCGTTTGTTGTCCTGGCCTACAAAACAGCTTCGTTTTGTCCCTACAATATCCGTATTAAACGTTACGACCGAGATCCCCTGCTCAATCAGGGAATTGATCTTATCCCTTATTTTATCACACTCCACAGGCATGATCGCAATGCCTGACACCTTGTTTTTTTCCAGTCTTTCAATGGCTGCAAGCTGCTCTTCCTCACTTACCGTGACACATTCTTCCATTACAAAGACAATTCCTCTTTTTTTCAATTCCTTTTGTGCATCTTCTAACCCTTTTCTGATGGGAATCATAAATGACGATTTAGCCAGCTGGGTTACAATGCCGATTTTAACCGATTCCTTTTTTACTGCCGTCTTATCTTTTTTCGGCACGTAACCGATTTCGTCTGCAATCTGAAAGATCCGCTCTTCCACTTCCTTGTCAATCCGCCCTCGTTTATTTAACGCGCGGTCAACAGTACCTCTGGACACACCTGCCCGCTCTGCTATTTCCCGAATCGTTCCCGCCATCTGTTCTCTCCTTTAACAATTCACTTCACCAATCATATCACACATAAAAATAGCACGCAAGTGTATGCGTGCTATTTTTTCAATAAAAACAAATTTTAGATTGTTCCATCCCAGGTATTAACAGCCGTGGACTCTCCCGTTTCTTCGTCGAACCATCTGGTGGTAACAACTTTATTCTCTGTATAGAATCTGAAACCATCTTTTCCTAAGCAGTGAAGATCTCCGATAAATGACAGCTTATTGCCGTTGAATGGGAACATACCAACCGGAACCGGAATTCCTACGTTGATACCGATCATACCGCCGTCTGTATGTCTTGCAAACTCTCTTGCATAGCGACCGTTCTGTGTAAAGATAACAGAACCGTTGGCATATGGATTGGCATTCATGACTGCAAGTCCTTCCTCGAAGGTCTTTACTCTCTTAATGCAAAGTACCGGTCCGAAGATCTCTCTTTCGCCTACGCTCATTTCAGGTGTAACATGATCAAGAATTGTTGGCCCTAAGTAGAATCCTTTTTCAAAACCTTCTACTACTACATCACGGCCGTCCAGTACCACCTTGGCACCTTCTGCGATTCCTGTCTCAATCCATTTTACAACAGAATCCTTGTGTGCCTGATTGATAACCGGTCCAAGATTTGTGGTTTTATCATAAGCTGGTCCCACTTTTAACTTCTTAGCCTGAGCTACGATTTCTGCTACAAGTGCATCCGCAATTTCTTCCTGAACAACAACTACCGGAAGAGCCATACATCTTTCACCAGCACAGCCAAATGTGGAGTTGATGATACCTGCTGCCACACGTTTAACAGGAGCATCTTTTAATACAAGAGCGTGGTTCTTGGCTTCGCAAAGTGCCTGAACTCTCTTTCCTGTTGCTGCAGCTGTGGAATAAATGTGCTTTCCAACCGATGTAGAACCTACGAAGGTAATTCCCTTAACATCATCGTGTGTAAGAAGAATCTCTGCTTCGTTTCTGGAGCAGGTAACGATATTAATTACGCCATCCGGAAGTCCTGCTTCTTTGTACAGCTCCGCGATACGCATGCTGGACTGAGGAGTAAAGGAGGCTGCTTTTAATACGATGGTGTTACCGCATGCGATACACATAGGAGTCATCCAGCCCATTGGAATCATAGCCGGGAAGTTAAATGGTACGATACCTGCGAATAC
>SVDT01000159.1 GCA_015057775.1 Paenibacillaceae bacterium
GAAAAACAGATCAATGGCCAACTGGGGCAGGCTATGACAGGGGCTGTGTTCAATTCGGATACCGGTCTTGAAATAATGGAGATTATGGATATGTACTGCAACGGTGGAATTAACACCGGGTGCTTTCGGGTCTGCAATTTATCCATTACAAATCGAAAAGTGAACGTATTTTTAAATGGAGGAGTACTTACATTTAAGGAAGTAGACTATAAAGAGGTAACCGCCTTTAAATACCAAAAGATCGGTTTTTACCTGGTTTCGGTAATGAGCAGCAATGCCCAGAGCGAAAACATCCTGCTTTCTTCTAATATTTACATCAGAGGAAATGCCTCTTATACATTATATGTATTTAACTGGAGCAATACTATGAATGCGATTCGGATCCTGATTGTAGAAGACAGAAGAAATTATTAAAATAACACTGCCTCCGGTTGACAGATCGGAGGCGATCTGCTATATTAAGTGTATTAAATGTGTTGGTACAGTTAAGAAAGAGGTGAATTATGATTCTGCTTGATTATAAAGATCGCAGACCTATCTATGAACAGATAGTGGAAAAATTAAAAGACCTTATGATTTGCGGAGTATTGGAACAAGACAGCCAGTTGCCTTCGGTTAGAAGTCTGGCTACAGATTTATCCATCAATCCCAATACCATACAGAGAGCTTATATGGAGCTTGAGAGGAGAGGTTTTATTTATTCCGTGAAAGGAAGAGGCAGTTTTGTTGCAGATACCAGCTCTATCCGTGCTCTTAAAACCAGTGAATTAAAGAATAAGCTGGGGGACTGGGTGGAAGAGGCAAAGCGGGCTGGAATAAAAGAGGATAAAGCCCATTCGTGGCTGGCAGAGGAATGGATTTATGAAGAAAACGGATCAGGGGGAGGAGTGAAGGAATGATTAAGGCAGAAAATCTGACAAAACAATTTGATAATATCATGGCACTGGATCATGTAAGTGCTGAGATAAAGGACGGGAATGTATTTGGTCTCATCGGTACCAATGGCGCCGGCAAGAGCACTTTTTTAAGGCTGCTAAGCGGAATTTTAAAACCAGATGAGGGAACTGTGACTATAGACGGAGAGTCTGTCTTTGAAAATGAGAATGTGAAGAAGAGATTTTTCTATATTTCAGATGATCAGTATTATTTTAATAATGCAACTCCCCAGGATATGATGGAATTTTACAGTAAAGTTTATCCGGAATTTGACCGGAAGCGCTTTGAAAGTCTGATCGGTAATTTTGGGTTGGAAATGAGAAGAAAGGTACATACCTTTTCAAAGGGTATGAAGAAGCAGCTGTCAGTAGCCTGCGGCATTAGTGCCAACACAGATTATTTATTCTGTGATGAGACATTTGACGGTCTGGATCCGGTTATGCGCCAGGCAGTAAAAAGTATTTTTGCCAATGATATGGCGGAAAGAAATTTAACTCCCATTATCGCCTCTCACAATTTAAGGGAGCTGGAAGATATATGTGACCATGTAGGACTGCTCCATAGAGGAGGCATTTTGCTCTCCAAGGATTTGGATGATTTAAAGCTGAATATTCATAAGGTTCAGTGTGTTTTAAAAGATGGTATGACAGATGCGGATCTGGTATCTTTAGACCGGATTAAGACGGAGACGAGAGGAAAGCTTTATACCATGACAGTGCGGGGAACCAGGGAAGATGTTGTTGGAATGATGGAATCTTTCCAGCCGGTCTTCTATGAGATTATTCCATTGTCGTTGGAAGAAATATTTATTAGTGAAACGGAGGTGGCAGGATATGACATCAAAAAGCTTATTTTTTAGACTCATACAGGAAGATGTGAAGCGCAGACTTTGGGCGGTGACTCTTGCTTTTCTGATGTTTTTCTTCTCACTCCCGGTTACAATAGCTATGGCAGTTGGAGAATTTTTGAAACGGGAAGAAACCATAGCCACTATTCATTCTCAACTAAGGCATTTAATGGGATTTCAGAATGGTTTTATCACCTTTTTGATGATTGCTTTATCTATTGTGATGGGGGTTACAAGTTTTTCCTATCTTCACTCCAGGCAGAAGGTTGACTTCTATCATGGTATTCCAGTAAACAGAAAACACTTATTCTGGGCCAACTATCTCAATGGTATACTGATTGTGGCAGTTGTATATGGGGTTAATTTAATTCTTACCCTGGGTGTTACTACAGCTTATGGTATATCACCTTCTCAACTTATGGGTTCAGTTATTTCTGGATATCTGCTTTTTATGCTTCATTATGCCATGATCTACGCTGTTACAGTGCTGGCGATGATTATGACAGGAAGCGTGATTGTAGGTATCTTTGGCACAGCGGTTTTCGAAGGTTATTTTACAATTTTATTATTTATTTTACAGGGATGTTATGGATACTTTTTTCATACCAGCTATAAAAGCGGGGAAGAACTGTTCCGCCCGTTCCTGGTAAAATCTTCTCCATACGCCATATTTATTTATAATGTTGCACTTGATAATGGCGGGAGACTGGGAGCTGAATTAGTTTCTCAGATTATAATTGTATCTGTCCTGTTTGTGATATTCACCTTTCTTTGTCTGCTATTATATAAAAAAAGAGGTTCTGAGTCTGCAAAAAAGGCGATGGCATTTAAAATCAGTATGCCGATTATCCGGATTCCCATTGTTATTTTATCTTCCCTTTCTGGATGCTTTGTTTTCTGGACTATCCGCTCTGATATGGGTTGGGCGGTATTTGGTTTGCTTTGTGGCATGTTTTTGTCTCATTGTGTCATTGAAATCATATACCACTTTGACTTTAGAAAATTATTTTCAAACTGGAAGCAGATGATTGCCTCAGCTCTTGTAGCGGCAGTAATTTTTGGTGGTTTCCAAATGGATCTGTTTGGATATGACAGTTATATGCCTTCGGAAAATTCCATAGATTCCATGGCGATATCCTTGAATAATGATAACAACTGGGTTTCATATGGAGAAGCAGTGTGGGATAACATAGATGATTATCGCTGGCAGTATCAAGATGGAGATGATTATATCTTCAGCCATATGAAGCTGGAGAATAAAGCACCGGTGCTGTCTATGGTTAAAAAGGCGGTTGAATACAATCGGGGCAAAAATTGGGATAGATTACCTGATAACGATTGGGATGAATCAGACAGGAGTTGTGATTTCTCTGTAAAATATACCCTTAAGAACGGAAAAAATGTATATCGCAGCTATTCCCTTAAAAATTCAGAGGTAAAAGAGGAACTGTCCCAGCTATACGAAGATCAGGACTTCATTCAGGCAATATATCCTATTTTCAGTCAGACTACTGAGAATACATCTGCAGTGAGAGTCAGCAGAGGATCACAGTCAAGTATTATAAGCCGTGACAAAAATGGTACAGATAAGGCTATGACGGAAAAACTCCTTCTTGCATATCAGACTGATTTAAGTCAGTTGAAAGTTGAGACTATGAGCAAAGAAAATCCGGTTGCCTCCATTCAGTTTATGACAAAGATTCAGGCTGAAGCAGACAGTAAGAGAGAGGGAAACCAGAATTCCTGGCAGTATAGTGATCTGACTTCCAGAGGATATTACCCCATCTATCCTTCCTTTACAAATACTATGAATTTATTAAGAGAATGCCAGCTGGATGTAGATAGCTGGAATTCCTATGACGAAATTAAAGAAATCAGCTTTGATTTAAGTCAGTTATCTAAGTATGATAAGGAACCTTATGAAAGCAGCAGTTCTCAATACTATACCGTTTCAGATCCGCAGCTGATTGCTCAGATTATGAGTCAGGCAGCGATTGATGAATATGCAGGAATGAACCCATTTGGTATCTGGAATACAGATCGTATCAGTTTTTCTGCTGTCAGCAGTGCATTGGGCAATCGCAGTGAGATTCAGTATATTGTACCTCTTAAGCAGCTTCCTGATTCTGTAAGAGAAGCACTAAAGCCATAAACAGGAATTGTAATAACAGTCTTTCATTGACTTTTTCTTCCAATAAAGTTACAATGGTAGGAGCAAAAGTCAAAGGAGGAATCACGGATGGCATTTTTTGAAGAGCTGGGAAAGACACTTAGTGATACCGGCAAAGAGGTTGCAACGAAGGCGAAAGCATTGACTGAGACGATACAGCTAAAGACACAGATCGGTGCAGAGAAAACCAAGCTGGAAGAAGCTTATGCAGTCATTGGAAAACTGTATTATGAAGACAACAGTGAGCCTAAGGAAGCTTATACCAAAGCTTATGAAGCTGTCAGAGCCAGCCGGGCAAGAATTGCCGCCCTGGAGATTGAATTGACCCAAAGCGAAGGCAGCCGTATCTGCGCGGAATGTGGAGCAAAGGTTCCCAAAAGCTCTCTGTATTGCGGAAAGTGCGGTGCACCTGTGAAAGAGGCAGCAGCTGATCCTGATTCAGAAGAGATGGATGAGAAGGAGCAGACTACCTCAGCAGAGGAAGTGAATGCAACTGCTGGCATTAACGCTGTGAATGATGATGTGTTTGAACCTACGGAAGAACAGGAATGATTATGGAGGGCCGGATTTAATCCGGCTCTTTTTTATGTTTATTTGTGCTTATTTTTAAAAAAAGGTATGTAAATTTGCTGTAAAATGTGGTAGACTAAACCCGGTTCGCAAATGTGCATAGAAGATGAGGTATACAATGAAAGTTTATTTCAGATGGCTTTGGAAGCTTTTAGCTCTTTCTGCAGGTATTAATATGGTGATAGAGCTGGCCAGCCGGAAGTCGCTGTTGAATCTGGGTTCTTATATAGGGAATAGTTTTTTTATCTTTATGCTTAATACTTTAATTATTTTTCTTCCCTTTACGATTATGTTTATTACAAGGCGAAAAGCATTTGCCTGTATCTTAATTACTTTTCTATGGATTTTTATGGGGATTGTAAACGGTATTCTTCTGATCTTCCGTACAACTCCCTTTACGGCAGCCGATCTGCGTCTTGTGAAGTATGCCATAAGTCTTGCTACCGTTTACTTTACCTGGATGCAGATTATTCTCATGGTGTGCGCTGGTGTACTGGCATTTATCTTATTAGTAGGAGTCTGGAAAAAAGCACCGGTCAGTCAGGAAAAAACCAGGCTGAGTCATGGATTGGCAATCATTTTTTTAAGTACTGCACTGGTACTTGGTATTACAAGCGGTGCCATGAAGTACGGACTGGTAGCGGTTCATTTTGGCAACATCGGACAAGGCTTTCGATCATACGGATTCCCATACTGTTTTTCCAATTCCGTATTTAATACCGGGATAGCAAAGCCGGAAGGATATGGGGCTGAAACATTGGAAACCATTCAGTCGGAGGAACTGGTGCCTGAAAACACCTATGCAATTACGGAAAACACAAAACCCAATGTAATTTTTATTCAGCTGGAATCGTTTTTTGACCCTTCTTTGTGGAAAAACAATCCGGTGGATTATGATCCCATTCCATTTTTCCATCAGCTTCAAAAAAATTATCCAGGGGGATATTTAAGCGTTCCTTCTGTTGGAGCAGGTACTGCCAACACCGAGTTTGAAAACATAACCGGTATGAATCTGGACTTTTTCGGCCCGGGCGAATATCCGTATAAGACAGTTCTTAAAAAAACCTCCTGTGAAAGCACTGCCTTTGATTTGAAAAATCTGGGATACACGGCTCATACTATTCATAATAACGAAGCCACTTTTTATGACAGAAACCGGGTATTTGCTCAGCTTGGATTTGATACCTTTACTCCTATTGAGTATATGAACAATATTGAGCGCAATCCCACTGGGTGGTGTAAGGATAAAATTTTAACTGGCGAGATTATAAAGACCCTGGATTCTACGCCAGGTCCGGATTATATCTATACCATATCGGTACAGGGACATGGAAAGTATCCAAATTTTGAATATTACTGCCAGCAGATTAATGAGATGGATCAGTTTATCCGTTCTCTTGTTAATACGTTAAGAACCCGCAAAGAACCCATCGTACTGGTGATGTATGGAGATCATCTTCCAGGTTTTGAATGGAGTGAGGATGAGATGAAGAATCACTCCCTGTTTCAGACAGAATACGTTATCTGGAATAACATGAATCTGCCTGTAGTTAAAAAGGATGTGGAGGCTTATCAGCTTTCTTCTCATGTTCTTAATATGCTGAATATTCACGAAGGAACCATGATCCGGTTTCATCAAAAATATTTAAATGGGGAAAATACCAATGAGGAGAGCTATCTGGAGGACATGAAAAATCTGGAGTATGATATCCTTTATGGAGAGCATAAAGTATATGGAGGAGATAGTCCTTATCAGAAAACTGATTTAAAGATGGGAATTGATAAAATAAAAATCGATAGAGTGGTTTACAATGATTTTAACCTGTTGATTTATGGTGAGAATTTTACTCCTTATTCGAAAGTATGTCTTGATGGAAAAGAGGTAGACACCACCTATGTTTGGCCTCAGCTGATTATAGCCAAGGATGTTTCTGAAAAAAGGGTCAACAACAGTGAGATTTCAGTATGGCAGATCGGAAGGGATAAAGTCCCTCTCAGTGAAGATGGAATCTATCATATGGGGTGGTCTGATTAAGAGAGAAGAGAGAGGTTTTTGTAAACCTCTCTCTTTTTGGATCCTTATATTGAAATTAATTCATATTCAGCGCTGCCAAGTCCTATTTTTACCCCGTGTTCAATGGAAGATTTCCAGTTTGTAGTAGGGTGGGTATCTTTAAAATGATCATGGTGATGGCTGCCGTGCTTCTCAAGAATACTTCCTGCCATAACCGGCTGCTTATTTACTGCATCTGCACATGCAACATCCAGTGCGATGGGATCGAAGGAGGCGAACATTCCCACATCCGGAATGATTGGGATGTCATTTTCTGAGTGACAGTCGCAGTAAGGGGAAACATCCATCACAAGGCTGATATGAAAGTTGGGACGATCCTTTAGTACTGCCTGTGTATATTCCGCTATTTTACAGTTTAAAATATCGTTTGATTCATCACAATCAGATTCAATGGCATCTACCGGGCAAACGCCAATGCAACGGCCGCAGCTGACACATTTGTTGCTGTTAATCATGGCTTTTTTGTTTTCAAATGAAAAAGCATCATGGG
The DNA here is from genome assembly GCA_015057775.1 of Paenibacillaceae bacterium. Lineage (GTDB taxonomy): Bacteria > Bacillota > Clostridia > Lachnospirales > Lachnospiraceae > Lacrimispora. Next base: position 7,088 of record SVDT01000159.1, read on the forward strand.
CACAATTTTTCTCACAGGCATGACAGCCGATGCATGTTTCTTCGGTTACATGAGGCTTACCCGCGTTATGCATCTCCATTTTTCCTGCTCTTGAACCACAACCCATTCCGATGTTTTTTAAAGTTCCTCCAAAACCTGTGCTTTCATGTCCTTTAAAATGTGTGAGTGATATGAAAACATCAGCATCCATAACTGCCCGTCCGATTTTAGCTTCTTTAATGTAATCTCCGTTAATTGGAACCAGAGTTTCATCTGTTCCCTTCAGACCATCGGCAATCAGAACATGGCAGCCGGTGGAAAATGGTGAAAATCCATTTTCATAGGCAGTATCCAGATGATCCAGGGCGTTCTTCCTGCTTCCCACATATAAGGTGTTGCAATCGGTTAAAAATGGTTTTCCGCCAGCTTCTTTAATTAAATCAACCACTACCTTTGCGTAATTAGGGCGTAAAAATGATAAGTTGCCCAGTTCTCCAAAATGGATTTTTACTGCGGTATATTTATTCTGGAAATCAATTTGCTCAGACATACCGGCTGTTTTAATAAGCCGGGCAAGTTTTTGAGGAAGGTTTTCACGGAAAGTGGTATGAAAGTTTGTGTAATAAACCTTGGATTTTTCCATAGATGTTCTCCTTTTGATAATTTTTATTACTAAGCATTATACTGTAAATAAGTGGGAATTTCAATAAAACTTATTTGTTCCGTGGACTGTTTGGCAAATAGTTGCAAGATACCTGGTCAGGCGGTATAATATGAACCATGTAAAGAAACAAATTGGCGGAGTGGAGGTACAGAGGATGGGTCGTATCAAAAAGATGCTTAGGATTATTTTTGGAAGGTCTATGTTTGCGGTTATTTCACTTGTGATACAGATTCTGGTTTTAGCAGCAGCATACCGCTTTCTGAGCTTTTATCTGGCGTATTTTTATGGTGCAGTTACATTACTTAGCGCACTGGTTATCATTTATATTTTAAATAAAGAAGAGAATCCCAGTTTTAAAATGAGCTGGATGGTACCTGTAACAGCAGTTCCTGTTTTTGGAACCTTTTTTTATATGCTGGTGGAATTACAGATTATTGAACGGTTAATGGAGAAGAAGTTAAAGTCCAGCATGGATGAGACGGAGTGCTATCTGCATCAGAATCCCAGGGTTATGGAACGTTTATTAAAAGTCAGCAGGAGAAATGCAAATCTGGCACATTATATCAAAGAATATGGTCATTATCCAACCTATGGAAATACCAACGCACAGTACTATCCTTTGGGAGAAGGAATGTTTGAAGCTATGAAACGGGAGATAGCTGAGGCAAAGAGATTTATCTTTCTGGAATTTTTCATTATCGAAAGAGGGGAAATGTGGGATTCTATACTGGAACTGCTGGAATCAAAAAGCAGAGAAGGGGTAGAAGTACGGATTATGTATGATGGGATGGGTTCGTTCACGGTTCTTCCATATAATTATATTAAAATACTTCAGGACAAGGGGCTGAAGGCAAAAGTTTTTTCACCAATCAGGCCAGTGCTATCCAGTTACCAGAATAACAGGGATCATAGAAAAATCCTTGTGATAGACGGACATACTGCTTTTACAGGTGGGATAAACCTGGCAGACGAATATATCAACAGAAAAGTAAGGTTTGGTCATTGGAAAGACACAGGAATTATGCTCAAAGGAGATGCCGTCACCAGCTTTACTATGATGTTTCTTCAAATGTGGAATATATCTGAGAAGGAACCGGAGAAATATGAAGATTATTTAAGAGACCCCGAGTATTTTTATCCCCTGGAACTTAATATGGAAGGATTTGTGATTCCCTATGGAGACAGTCCTCTTGACAAGGAATCGGTTGGAGAAGAGGTTTACCTGGATATTATTAATAATGCCAGGTATTATGTTCATATTATGACTCCCTATCTGATTCTTGATTATGAGATGGTGAAAGCTCTGACATTTGCTGCGAAAAGAGGGGTGGATGTTTCCATTATCCTCCCGCATATCCCCGATAAAAAATATGCTTTTCTGCTTGCTAAATCACACTATGGAGAGCTGATTCGGGCAGGCGTTAAAATATGGGAATATACTCCGGGGTTCATGCATGCAAAAGTCTTTACAAGTGATGATACAAAAGCAGCAGTTGGTACAATTAATTTGGATTTTCGAAGCCTGTATCTTCATTTTGAATGTGGAACGTATCTGTACCGCAATGAAGTAATCCGGGATGTGGAACGGGATTATCAGGAAACCCTGTCTTTATGCAGAAGGGTTTTGTTAGAAGACATACCAAATGATCCTTGGTATGAAAGATTTGCGGGGCGGGCACTCAGGCTATTTGCACCGCTTATGTGATAGAAAAAGCGCCGGTTTTTGCACCGGCGCTTTTTGTGGTTTAAGATCTATTACAATACAGAGACTTCAAGGATTATCATATGAGCGATAACCGGAGTTGTACCGTAGAATACAGTCTGACCAGTTGTATTGATGATTTGTACGGTAGCAGGAACTGCACCTACTGTCACTAATGCAGAACCATTAAGCTGACCAGTAACGATTGGTGAATCCGCAGGAATTCCTCCGCTGCCATTTATCTGAGTTGAGAATTCAACATAAGTGGAAGGTCCGGCACCATCTGTTGAGATCCACCAGGAAACATAATAGATACCTGTGGCTGTAATGGTTGCGACACCTGTAACTGTATTATAAGAAATATTTAAACTTTGGTCATTTACCACTGTATTAAAGATGACAGGGCTGCCATCTGCAACAGTTGTTCCTGTATTTAACAGTACTTCCAGGCCTCTTAGCTGAGCACCAGGTCCAGCTGCACCAGTAGGTCCGGTAGGTCCGGTAGGTCCGATAGGTCCAGTATCTCCGGTAGGTCCGGTAGCACCAGTAGCGCCAGTAGGTCCGGTAGGTCCGGTAGGTCCGATAGGT
>SVDT01000160.1 GCA_015057775.1 Paenibacillaceae bacterium
AATACCTTAATGATCATTTCAGCTACAGCCGCATTATTATACTTCTGATAAGCCTGGGCTTTCTTTTCCATGGCTTCCGCTTCCGCAAGACCCTTGGCCTTGATGGCTTCCGCTTCCGCTTCACCCACCATACGGATTCCCTGAGCTTCCTGCTCTTTTGTATAACGTTCTGCCTCTGCACTTGCCTTCTGTGCTTCTGCCTCCTGAACCTTCTCAAACCTCTTTGCTTCCGCGTTTTTCTGGCGCTCATAAAGCTCGGCTTCTGCCTTCTGCTGTCTGGCAAATTTGTCTGCTTCCGCTTTCTTTCTGATTTCCGCATCAAGAGATTTTTCCATAACTTCGGCTTCCCGCTGCTTAATTAAAACTTCTTTTTCCTGCTTGGCAATGTCTGCATCAGCTGAAGTGATCTCAATGGTTTTACGCTGTTCTTCCTGCTGAATCTGGTATGCAGCATCTGCCTCTGCCTTTTTCACATCAGCAATTTTCTTTAAGTCAGATTTCTGAATATCCAGCTCATTGTTTTTGATGGCTATTTCCCGCTCAGAATTGATTCTTGCATCATTGGCCTGTTTATCTGCAGATGCCTTTGCAATGGCGATCTCTTTATCCGCCTCGGCTTTTGCTATGGCTGCCTTCTTCTTAATCTGGGAAATATTATCTATACCCAGGTCATCTATAACACCGTTGGCATCGGAAAAGTTCTGTACGTTAAAGCTTACGATGTCAAGTCCCATGGCTGCAAGATCCGGCATGGCATTTTCCTTCACCAGCTCCGCAAATTTCATACGGTCGCTGACCATCTCTTCCAGTCTCATGCGCCCAACAATTTCACGCATGTTTCCTTCTAAAACCTCTCTCGCCACCGAGCCTATGTATTCGGAATTCTGATTTAAGAAGTTCTGTGCTGCTAAAGACAATTTGTTTGGCTCACTGCTGATTTTTACATTGACAGCCGCATCTACCTGGATATTAATGTAATCCGCAGTAGGAACCGCATTGGATGTCTTAACGTCAATCGGGATCAGCTTTAAACTCAACCGGTCAATCCGCTCAAGAAACGGAATCTTAATGCTGGCTTTGCCGATCACCGTCTTTCTTCTTAAACCGGAAATAATAAATGCCATATCCGGCGGAGCCTTTACATATCCTGACATCAGGATACCCAGGATAACTACAGCCAGAACAACGGTGATAATCGTGGAAATCATACTCATATTGATCATACTCATATATTCTTTTCCCCTTTCTATTGGTGTAATATTTTGAACTGTTCATAAAATACAGCCTTATTTATTATAACAAACAAAACTCTTGGTTTCAATTCAACAATACTTAAGCTTTTCTTAACAAATTATCGGAATTTTGAATTTCCATCCTCCTTTTTTCTATTAACTGTTTGTCCCAACCAGGTTTTATCACACCGGCATGTACCAGCAGAATATACTGATATGAGAGTGCTAATTTGATTCAATCAGGATTTCTTGAAAGGAGTCTTCATGAATATTCAGGATCTACACCTAGAGGCTGCAAAAAACAGCCGCAATCATAAAACTTATGAAGAAATGGGAAATTATTATCACCAGAATGGCAATCTGAAACGGGCCTATCTCTGCTACGCTCACAGCCTGTTCTTGTGCAATAGTGAAGAGGATACGAAACGGCTGACAGAAGTGATAAAAGACTGGGAAGAGTCACATTTTGACGAGTTGCCGAAAGCGGCCCTCATAATCCCTTCTGTCCCTGATTTAAATATGATGAAAGCCATTATTCAAACATGTGTCTTAAGCAGAGAAGACGTTAAAACCATAATAGTTTCAGATGAAGAAGTATCTATGGAAGTTACGGAATGGCTGAAAGATCAAAAGGATATAAAACTTGTTTCTGTAAAGGGACTGACACCGGGTGCAGCATTTAATAAAGCCTGTGAACAGGCAGAAAAACAAGAGGATTTATTAGCCCTTGGCAAAGGATCCGTTTTACTTCCTCACGCACTGTTCCAGCTGCGTATGTCTCTTTATAAGGATGAATCCATAGGTGCAGTCAACGGGGTTACCAACGGGGTTGTTTTTGGACTGACCGATTTTATCACTCCCATTGACCGGGCAAGCGTTTATGCCGATGAGCATAATCTTCCTGGTGACGAGCAAATGGACCCGGTTCTGATCCCCTCCTGCTGTACCGTTCTTATACGCAGAGATGTATTTGATAAAACGGCGGGGTTTGATAAAAATTATCTTACCCAGGAAGTATCACAAAAAGATTTTTCTTTTCAGCTTCTTAAATTAAAAAAGATCACCTATTTATGCCATCATGGATATGTTTATACCTTTGGTTTAGAACAGAGCAATCAGGCACGCTGGTATGATTACAACCATTTCTATGAAAAATGGAACGTGCGGTTGAATTATTCCCTGTTCCCACGTCCTGATATTCTGGCATTAATCAAAGATCCTGCTGACACGCCTATAAATGTATTGGATGTAGGCTGTGCCTGCGGTGCCTCCCTGCTTGCCATTAAGAATAAATACCCCAAATCAACCCTTCATGGAATTGAGCTGGATGAAGGATCCTGGAGTATTTCTTCCCTTATCTTTCCCGTTACCCAGGGAAATGTGGAAGAAACCCTGGATTATGAGGATGGATATTTTGACTATATTATCTTCGGAGATGTATTAGAGCACCTTCATCAACCTGCTGCTGTGCTGGAGAATATGAAACGGTATTTAAAACCGGGGGGCGCTATACTTGCAAGTATTCCAAACATTATGCATATCTCAATTGTCAGCAATCTGCTAAACGGATACTGGACTTATGAAGACAGCGGGATTCTGGATAAAACCCATCTTCGTTTCTTTACCAAGAATGAGATTGTACGAATGTTTTCCCAGACTGGTTACCAGATTGAAGACATTGGTGTCACCCGGATCTATATTACTCCGGAGCAGCAAAAGCTTATTGAACAGCTGTGCTCCATTAGTTCCAGCAGTATGGACGCATTTACCACTTACCAGTATTTAATCAGGGCAAGGAAAAAATAAGAATTTCAGAAAAACAGGCTGTGTATTGTACAGCTTGTTTTTTTATTTCGAATAACTTTTACAATAACAGAAATAATAAGACTAAAAGCAAAAAGTGAGGCTTCCTATGAAACAGAAAACAAATGGTCTGACTGCAGGCCACTTAACAATGATGGCTTTGGGAACTGTGATCGGCGGTTCCTTTTTCCTCGGATCTTCCGTTGCCATAAAGGCCGCTGGTCCCGGGATTATACTTTCTTACCTGATATGCGGAGTTATGGTCTATTTCATCCTGTTTGCACTTTCAGAAATGACGGTCTCCAATCCTGCCTCCAGCTCCTTCCGGACATTTGCAGCAGAATATCTAGGTAAAGGTGCCGGATTTGTAGTGGGCTGGGTTTACTGGACCGGTATGGTAATCTCTATGTCAAGTGAAGCGACAGCAGTTTCCCTGCTGTTTCGAACCTGGTTTCCCACTGTTTCCATACCGGTTTTGGGAACAATTCTGATTTTAGGAGTGACCCTTATTAATCTTCTGGGAGCCAGCCAGCTCAGCAGTCTGGAAAGTCTTCTGGCAGGAGTAAAAGTTGTTGCTATCCTGGGATTTATTCTTTTTGGTGCTCTCTTTGTGTTTGGACTGGTTCCCGGTTATAAACCGCTGGGGTTCCAGGTATTAAGGTCAGAACCATTTCTGCCCGGCGGCATTAAAAGTCTGGCAGGCAGCATGCTGATTGTCCTGTTCACCTATGCAGGATTTGAAATTATAGGACTTGCTGCCAGTGAAACAAAGGATAAGGAAAAAAACGTTCCCCGGGCAATTCATATGACTGTAGGATGGTTGGTTACACTTTATATTCTCTGTATTTCCATGCTTCTGCTTCTGGTTCCTACCTCATCTTTAAGTGAAGAGGTAAGCCCCATGGTTACGGCATTAAACAGTTTTCGGATGTCATGGGCGGGCACGGTCATGACAATCATCTTAATCAGTGCCATTTTATCCACAATGGTAGCCGCCATGTTTGGAATTGGAAGAATGCTCCGCTCTCTGGTAGAGGATGGCCTGGGACCCGCTTTTCTAAGAGACAGAACCGACGTTCCTTATCGTGGAATCCTTTTTTCCGGTTGTTCCATGCTGCTGTTTCTTTATATTGGTCTGATTTTTCCTGAAGTTTATTTGTTTTTAATCAGTTCCGGAGGATTTGCACTTCTTTTCACTTATATTATGCTTATGGCAACTCATATCCGTTTCCGGAAAAAGAACGGAAAACCGGAAGGAAACTGCAGACTGTGCGGTTTCCCATACAGTTCCTTATTTACTTTGGCAGGTCTAGTAATCGCTATGTTCAGCATGCCATTTATAAAAGGACAGACTCTGGGATTTATTGCTGGTCTGGCTTTGGTTGCATTTTTCACAGCCTGCTATCCATTTGTGCGTGCCTCGGTAAAGCGAAAGGCTCCCACTCCAAAACGTGTACAGGAAGAAACTGCAAAACGGCGCCGTTTATTAACAGAATTTTCGGAAGAAATTCATCATTCGGATATTCCGAAGAAATAGATGGAATAGATATAAGAAAAGCGTCATAAACCGGTTAAATACAGTCCGGTCTATGACGCTTTTAAATTTATCTGATTTACTTATGCCCTGCTGCCTCTGCGTTTTTCTGCTGCCATTACCAGATGCTTTGCAAGAACCGCTGTGGTCACGGCTCCCACACCTCCCGGCACTGGGGTTGCCATAGAGGCAATGCCGTTTAATGATTCAAAATCCACATCTCCGCAAAGATTCCCTTCGTTATCCACATTAATTCCTACGTCAATCACAACCGCATCTGCCCCAACATAAGAAGAATCTATCATCTTTGCCTGTCCGGCAGCGGCAATTAAGATTTCCGCATTCTGACAGGTTTTTTCAATTTCCTTTGTCCGTGTATGACAGATGGTAACTGTTGCGTTCTCCTTTAGCAAAAGCATGGAAAGAGGACGGCCTACTACCATGCTTCTTCCAACCACAGATACCCGCTTTCCAGACAGGGAAATATCGTTGGCCTTAAACACCTCAATAACCGCTTCTGCAGTACAGGGTGCAAACCCCTCATTCTCTCCTGCAAACACCCGGGCTATATTCTCAGGGGAAATTCCATCCAGGTCTTTTTGAGGGTCAATCATGTGCTCGATGTCCCGTTCATTAATCTGTTTTGGCAGTGGGCGCAGGAGTAGAATTCCGTCAATGTCCGGGTTCTTGTTAATTTTTTTAAATTCTGCCTGGAAATCTTCATTTGATATATCCGCCGGATAGGAAAAGCTTTCTGCCTGCAAACCAAAGTTTTCCATTTTCTTTAATGCACCACGCTCATATGCCATGTCATCGGGCCGTTCTCCCACCCTGACAATCGCCAGTTTCGGAACCGCTCCCTCAAGTTCACGTAAAAGTTCAGTTACCTCTTCCTTGATTTTAGCAGACACCGCTGCTCCTTTTAATGTTATCACGATACCGAAACTCCTTTATCTTTACTTTAACGCAGCTTCCACATTTGCATAGATCTCATCAGACAGCTTCCTGCCTGTTTCGGCAAGCACACTGGCTTCCTGATCCAGCTGCTTGGCTGTTTCTCTCTGTTTCATAAATTTAGTATTGATGGAAACGTTCATCTTTGCGCCTAAAAGTGCTGTCCGTAAAAATGACACACCCACACCCACATCACTGACAGCCAGCCTGCTGCCCTTGTGTGCCAGAATATCCATAATTTTAATTGCTTCTACCGCCTGTTCCATTACAGTTTTGGGAACCAGGCTGGCCGCAAGAAGGTGGGTTTCCAATACTTCCTCCTTATGCTTTTTTTCCTCTTCCGTTCCGGAAGGGAGGCCATAGGCTGCCGCAAGAGGTGCAAATACTCTGGCATCTTCATCAGCCAGTCTTAAAAATTCGGCTCTTATTTCCTCCAGTTTGACCAGAAGAAGCTGCATCTCCTCTTCCACATCTGCATACTTCTTTTTTCCCAGAGTCAGGTTAATTACCATCTCTCCTAATGCCACTCCCTGGGCACCACCAAGGGCTGCAGCACCTCCGCCTCCTGGTGTTGGTTTTTTTGAGGACAGCTCTTCCAGAAATGTGGAAACTGTAAGATCCTTTATCATTGATGTGTTCCTCTCTTTTCGGCTTTATTTTTTACCATTATATCGGCCTTTTATAAAAAGTACAAGGTGATTTATGACTTTTTTCTCCTGTTTTTGACAGAGTATTACGTTAAAGAAACTTTATGGAAAGCTCATCAAGCTCAGAGCGCAGTCTGAAATCGGCACATTTTGAAGCAATGGGGGAAAACAGCCGTAAAGTATCTTCTGCACGGGTTTTCCATGTTGCCGGATCTACAAATTCAATTGTTCTCATGTTATGAAGACGGTCTGAAAGTGCTACTAAAGCTCCCCGATCATCAGGACTTTCATGGGTACGCTCAAATTCTTCGTAAGATAATAAAATCTCACCGATTGCAGAACCTGCCTCCTGAACGATTCTCTCCTTATATTCTTCCCTCCACACGTCATGGAGAAGTCCGGCACTGACAGTATTTTCATCGGTACCAATATCCGCCAGAATGATTGCCACATTTAACGGATGGGTAATATATTCCTCCCCGGATTTTCTTTTCTCTCCTTGATGTAATGTCTTCGCCAATTCATAGATTCTATTTAATTTTTCGTTGTCATACTCTGTTTTGTTTTCTTTTAATGTGTGGCAAAGAATCTGCCATAACTCCTGGGGTTCTTTATATGCCTGTGTTGTTTTTATATATGTTTCCATTATTTGTCTGTCTCCTTTCACAGAGGCATCACGAACGTAGAAGGCCCGCAGCAAAACGGGGGAATATCCAAACACAGAGGTAAAGGATTTGGTAAATCCACTGTGGGTTTCCCAGCCGTAGTCCAACGCTGAATCAAGAATCCGCCTCCCATTTGCAATCTCCTTTGCAGCGGTTAAAAGCTTTCTCTGTTTTACATATTCCATGGGAGAAATCCCGAATTTTTGTTTGAAACATCTGGTAAAATAACCGGGGGAATAGCCCGCCCAGGCAGACAGCTGCAGGATGGTCAGATCCTCTTTTATGTGCTTATCGATGAAAACGGCAACCATGGATATTCTGTCATTTACTTCCACTTTCGTCTGCTTCCTTTCTTTTTTTCCACGTGGTAGATTCATTATAACGGAAAAAGGTGAAACCTGCTGTTCCAAAAATGATTTTTTTATCTGCATTTTAATATCACTTGACACGAGAATATATTACTGATATAGTGTGAATCAATTCACATTAAAATTTACCACTGGTTTTCACATAAAGGAGGAGGATCCTATGCCTAAAAATTCTTTTTTTCGTTTAACGGAAGCAAGGCAAGAAGAAATATCAAATAGCGCTATGCATCTTTTTGTTGATTATCTATACGAAGATATAACCATGAAGATGGTCTTGGATTGTTTGTCCATGCATCCTGGCACATTTTATCGGTATTTTGAAGACAAAGATGACCTTTATTGTCTCTTAATACGGAATGTGACCAGGAAAAGAACTGCGTATTTTAATAATGTTAATGAAGATTTCCTTTTCCAGTTTTTTCTCACTGGCTTATTTGGTAACGTTAACGGCATCGTGACCGAACCACTAAATGAGTTGGAAATCAAACTCACTGAAACATTTTTTAACATTCCTGAGGATACTCTGCTTAAAGTTTATACAAATGTTCTAAAGGGCGAGTCATTTCCCTTAATCAAAGATATTTTACGGCGTATGAGGGTTGATGGATATCTCCGACCCGATATTGACGACGATCTGATTTCTTTTATGTTTGAGTCAATGCAGTTTAATTTGATTATGTTCTTCAGGGAATTCGATATTAAGGACTCTGAGCTGCAGTATAAGATTAGCAGGTACTTTACTGACTTTATGGGCCACGGACTGCTTGAAGATCAAAAATACTCTGAAATTGTTGGTGAGTTCAAAAAAAACAGAGAGTAAATATGATTTATGAAAGGTTGGAGGAGAAATAAAATATGAAGACTTACGACGTATTTCCGGAACCAATTGGCAGCTATACAGTGGGGCGGTCTCAGATGGATCTTGAGTACACGGCATCGGATCACTGTAAAAGAGAACTGACGGCGTTTGTGTACTATCCGTCCGACAGTAACGAAGGTAAGACCACATCAACATATATGTTTCCTGAAGTTTACAAGATGTTTAACGAACGACCACTTGTCACTGCCTTAAAGGATGTTTTCTCTATTGATATCAAGACCTGGTGTTACGACGATCTTGCTCTCTCCGGAAAGGAAAAACGCTACCCCGTGTTATTCTATGTCTGCGGCGGGGGCGGTTCTCCAGAATGGGGGACAGTGCTCTGTTCAGACCTGGCAAGCAAGGGATATGTTGTGGTAAGCATCGGACATCTGAATAGTACGATGTATAAACGTAAAGATGGGCGCCTGTTCAATATATCAAAGGATTTCTCAGATGTCATAATATCATTTTCTGAGGATCCCAAAATGCAGGAATTGACTGGTAAAATGATAATGCGTCCTGATGATGAGACTGCCATTGAGATGTGTCATAACGTGCTTACACTGCCAATCCTTTCCAGGCTAACGGAGTTTAGTGAATTACAGGCAGAGTATGTAAGGTATGTAGCCGATTATCTTTACAAACTGGATTCTGGAGAAGTGAATTCTATTTTTAAGGACAGATTGGAGCTGGACATCGGCATGGGTATCGTCGGACATTCTTATGGCGGACCTACATCGGCAATAGTCTGCCGGGATGACCACCGGTTCGTCTGCGGGATTGGCCTGGACAGCGGTGCGTTCGGACTTCTCGACAGCAACCTTACGAAACCATTCTTACTACTGTTTAGTGAACCTAACTATAATATGAATGCGATTATTGGCTCTAATAACAGCAGGGAGACTTATTATTTCTCCGTTAACCGTGTTGCTCATCTGGATTACTGCGACATCGTGTTTACCTGTGTTAATGAGGAAGTCAGAGGACAACGGGATGCTATGGAGATGCGGAATATTGTTACAGACTATACAAAGAACTTTTTTGATCATTATATACTGCACAAGGCTTTAAGTCTGGAAAGTCTGAAATACGATGGAGTGGACCTGATTAAAAAGACCAGCAGCAAGTGACATAACTGAGAGGTCTGACAGTCTCCTCTCAATGAATCAACCCCACTATTATAAAGCCGATAACTTTATCTTGCAGTTATCGGCTTCTCTTAATTCAATATTTTTGCTGATCCAGCACTGCAGACAGTTTTTCCACCATCTCGTCCACATGTTCTTTTTCAATCACCAGAGGGGGGACAAACCGTATTATATTGGTGCCTGCACTGATTATAACCAGCTTCTGCTCCATGAGCGCCTGACTGATAATAGGGGAAACCGGTACTTTAAATTCCAACCCCTGAATGAGGCCCAGTCCTCTTCTAGCTATAATAATGTCATATTTATCTTTCAGCTTTTCAAGCTTTTTGGTCAGGTAATCTCCCATTTCCTTTACATGATTCACAATATCCCGTTTCTCAAACAATTCCAAAACCTTATATGCAGCAGCAGTCACAAACGGATTTCCTCCGTATGTAGTTCCATGATCCCCCGGAACCATAGCCGTTGCTGCTTTCCCAGATGCCAGAAATGCCCCAATGGGAACTCCGTTCCCCAGTGCCTTTGCAACCGTCATTACATCGGGTTTCACCCCGTATTGCTGCCAGGCAAACATAGAGCCTGTGCGCCCCATTCCGCACTGAATCTCATCAAGGATTAACAGAATATCATTTTTATCGCAAAGCTCTCTCACTCCGGATAAAAATTCCTGGGTTGCCGGATAAATCCCGCCTTCTCCCTGAACAGTTTCCATAATGATAGCGCAGGTTTTTTCATTTACAACAGCCTTTACACTTTCCAGATCATTAAAATCGGCAAACTTTATTCCGGG
>SVDT01000161.1:0-5600 GCA_015057775.1 Paenibacillaceae bacterium
CAGTTCTTTCACTGCATTAGAAAGGCTGGGCTGGGTAATAAAAAGCTGTTTTGCAGCCTCTGATATAGACCCGCAGTTTACAATGGTGATGATGTAACGAAGCTGCTGTAGCGTCATTGCAATGGATTCCTCTCTTTCTTGTTCTGCTTTTATTCTAACACAAAGTGATATAGTTTAAAACTATACCAGGTCATAAAAATATAGAATTTTACAGATATCCCTTTATCCTTTAGAATAAAGAAAAACAAGACAGGAAAAAAGAGAGGAGAGTAAAATCATGACACAGTTGAAAAAAAGAGCCCCATTTAAATTTGATATAGTAGGAAGTTTTTTGCGTCCGGATTATTTAAAGGAGGCAAGAGAAGGATGGAAAAATGGAACCGTTACAGAGGAAGAATTAAGAAAGACTGAGGACAGAGCCATTACAGAGCTGATCGAAAAGCAAAAAGAGGCGGGACTTCCCGTCATCACAGACGGAGAGTTTCGCAGAAGCTGGTGGCATCTGGATTTCATGTGGGGACTTCAGGGTGTTAAAAAACTGGAAGTAGAACGTGGCTATGCGTTTCATGACGAAGTTACCAGAGGAGAATCGGCCGGTCTGAGCGGGAAAATCTCCGGGGAAAATCACCCCTTTGTAGAGCATTTTAAATTTGTGAAGCTGTTTGAGGATGATTCAGTTACTGCAAGACAGACCATACCGGCACCAGCCCAGTTTCTGGCGGAGCTGGAGCGGGGAGATAATCTGGAACAGACAAAATCTTACTATCCGGACGAAGAGGAACTGATCCTGGATATTGCATCTGCTTACCACACCGTACTGGCTGATCTGTATGAAGCAGGATGCAGAAATGTCCAGTTTGACGACTGTACCTGGGGAATGTTCTGTGACACAAAGTATTGGGAAGCCAGACAGAAGGGATCAAAATCTGTTACTTCCGAGGCAGAAAAGTATGTGAGACTGAATAATCTGGCGATGGAAAATCTGCCGGAAGATCTGGTAATTAATACACATGTATGCAGAGGCAATTATCATTCCACCTGGGCTTCCTCCGGCGGATATGCCCCCATTGCCCCCCATTTATTTGGCAAAGAAAATGTTTCTGCTTACTACCTGGAATTTGATGATGAGCGTTCGGGAGATTTTGAACCCCTTCATTATGTGGATGGAGATAAGCAGGTAGTCCTTGGGCTGATTACTACCAAATCCCCGGATTTAGAAGAAAAATCACGGATCATTGAGCGAATCCGCAAGGCTTCCCGTTATATCCCCCTGGACCGCTTATCCTTAAGTCCTCAATGTGGTTTTGCATCAACGGAAGAGGGAAATAAACTGACGGAAGAAGAACAGTGGGAAAAAATAAAACTGGTTAAAGAAATTTCAGAAGAGGTCTGGTAAAATTATCTTTAAAATGGTATTGTTGTTTGAGACATAAAAACAACAGTACCATTTTTAGTTTGGCAAAGGAGGCACACCATGAATGTACAGATATTCGGAACCAAAAAGTGTTTTGATACGAAAAAAGCAGAACGTTATTTTAAAGAGCGTAAAATTCCGTATCAGTTGATTGATATGAAGGAAAAAGGGATGAGCAAAGGGGAGTATAACAGCGTGAGGCAGGCGGTGGGAGGTACAGATGCCATGCTTGATGAGAATTGCCGGAATCAGGATGTTCTGGCTCTTATCAGATACATTGCTCCTGAGGATAAAGATGATAAGATTTTAGAAAACCAGGAAGTGTTAAAAACTCCCATTGTCAGAAATGGAAAACAGGCAACAATCGGCTATCAGCCAGATACGTGGAAAGACTGGAAATAAAAACTGACAGTTAGTGTACGGCTGTCAGATCATCTTGACATTATGATTAAAATTACTTAAAATTAAGAAAACTACAAAAAGGAGCGGCATAACATGAAAACGGAAAAAAATCAAAGATGGGTATTCAATCAGGATATTGATGGAGAGAAAGCAGGAGACGGTGTTGTCAGAAAGGTGCTGGCATACTGTGATGGCATGATGTGTGTGGAGAATCATTTTGAGCAGGGAGCCATCGGTAAGATGCATAATCATCCTCATACACAGATTACATATGTGGCAAGCGGTGCCTTTGAATTTACCATTGGTGACGAAGTAAAGACAGTTAAGGCCGGAGATACCTTATTAAAACAGGATGGTGTGATGCATGGCTGTGTATGCCTGGAAAAAGGAATTCTAGTTGATATTTTCACCCCAATGAGAGAAGATTTTGTATCATAAATCGTTAAAGAGATCTGTATTTTGCCTGACATCAAGGCAGAGACAGATCTTTTTCCTCTTTTCGGATCAAAATGGATTGTCTAAAGTGACATGGTCACGGAAAAATTGGAAAAAATCTGTTAAGATCTAGAAAAAAACATGGAGGAAGCAATGACGTTACAAAAAAACAAGAGGTATGCAGTTGTAGATGAGACCCATTGTGTCGCCTGCGGCAGCTGTATGAAAGTGTGTCCGAAAGGAGCCATTACAATACTATGTGGGATCACAGCAAAAATAGATACGTTAAAATGTGTTGGCTGTGGTTTGTGTGCAAAGGCCTGTCCGGCATCAGTGATTCATATTGAAATACTGAAAAGGGGGGAAGAAGATGGGAACAAATAAGAAAAAAAACTGGTATGATTATCTCTGGCTGGCATCCTTACTCTATCTGATCCTGGGATTCTTTAATATCCTTTTTGCCTGGCTGGGACTCCTTTGTTTCCTGATTCCATTGGGAATCTCTGCAGTTAAGGGGAATAAAACCTATTGCAATCACTACTGCGGCAGAGGCCAGCTTCTGGATCTTCTTGGAAACAGACTGAAATTATCCCGGAAAAAAGATATACCAGCATTTATTAGAAGCCGTGGATTCCGATATGGATTTCTCATCTTTTTTCTTATCATGTTTGGAAATATGCTGTTTACCACCTATCTGGTTTTTTCAGATGCAGGAAGCTTAAAGCAGGCAGTGCAGCTTTTATGGACCTTTAAACTACCCTGGCATTTTGCTTATCATGGAACCATAGCAGCGGACTGGGTTGCCCAGTTTGCCTTCGGATTCTACAGCGTCATGCTCACATCCACAGTGCTTGGTATTATTACCATGGTTTTGTATAAACCAAGATCCTGGTGCGTATACTGTCCCATGGGAACCATGACACAGCAGATTTGTAAGTTAAAGGACAAATCATCATAAATCTATTGATAAAAAACATATTATATGCTATAAAAGAAGCACAGAGAAATGTAAGGAGGTGACAGGGATGGCAAAATATGTTTGTGAACCATGTGGTTACGTATATGACCCAGAAATCGGTGATCCTGATTCTGGTATTGAGCCAGGCACTGCATTTGAGGATATTCCAGAGGATTGGGTTTGCCCAGTATGTGGAGTTGGTAAAGATATGTTTGTTGAAGAATAAACCTGCAGTCATCTTTGAACCGCAGACATGCCTTCAAGCCACCGGCGATTTATTGCCTGGCTTGAAGGCTTTTTTTAATTACTGGTGAAACGCTCAAACAGCCGGTTTATATCAACCTGACCGTATCCCCATATATTGTTGGGATAGGTATTTGCCGGATTTCTTACAGCGCCGCTTATCATCAGCCGGTTCACGTCATTGCCGGTGAGTCTGGGATAATTTCCCTTTACAATTCCCCATTCAAATACCATGGCAATGATTCCCGCCGCATGGGCAGCAGCAGCTCCCGTACCGGTTGCGGTTCCGTAAAGGCCTCCCGGAACTGCACAGGTGAGTTCAAAGCCCGGAGCTGCAATATCCGGTTTTACCTGACCTGTTCTTGTATAGCCTCTTCCTGATTCAGGAAGAATGCTGTCATTTAGCTGGTTATAGGCAGCTACAGTCAGCTGATGCCTTGCATTGCCTGGCGATGTGACGGTGGTGTCAGGACTTGAATCCAGGAAAAAGGTATCGTTTGATAAAAGACTGCCGGAGGGTAGCCAGGAATGAAAGGAAAAAGCTTCGTTTTCGGGACTCTGCGCCCGGAGATACCAGATTCCGGGAAGGGGGTTACTAAAACGGAGAAGAATTAACTGTTCTCCTGTCTCCTCTTCAAAAATAATATTATTAACATAAATAGTAGTTTTATTAAAAATAAAGCTGAACTTTCTGCATTGGTTCAATCCCGGATAAACCGGCTGGGTAGATTCCCGGTTGGGAGAGGAGATATCAATGGAAAGTCTGGCAGGTGCATAAGTCCAGATTTCCATGGCAAATAAAGTGTCACTGCTGCCCACTCTCAGCTCTATGTCATTGTAGTAAGGAACGGTGGAAGTAGAATTGTAGTAGTGACGCTGGCTGTTTCCCTCATTGCCGGCAGCAACAGAGACCCCATTGCCGGGAAGAAGTGCCAGATGGTCTAAATAAGCGCTGGTCGCGCCTCTTCCATCATGACCGCCCTGACTGCTTCCAAGAGCAATGCAGATAACCACAGGACGGTTAAACCGGGAAGCAACTGTAACAGCATAGCGGATTCCAAGAATTAAATCAGATTCCTGATAGCAGTTTGCATTTTCAGGAACAAAGGATACTTTTTTCAGAACAGGCTTTGCTTCCTTTAGCTTAACAATCACCAGATCAGACTGGGGAACAACGCCGCTAAATCCCTGCTGTTCGTTAGGGGATCCAGCCAGAATACTGGCAATGGCAGTTCCGTGTCCCAACGGATCGGTCATGGGAATAACGCTTAAAGGGGCTGGCGACTTGAGGGCAGCATTAATCTGTTCCCTGCTGTATTCAGAACCAAAGGTAAATTCATTGGGGATGGTGCCTGACTGATCGGTCTGATCCCACATGGTAAGAATCCGGGAAGTACCGTCATTAAAGAGAAATGCCGGGTGACGGTAATCAATCCCGGTGTCAATGACCGCTACCAATACCCCCTGCCCGTATAAAGCCAGATAGGGATTTGTCTGTACCGTAGTAACTCCCGATTTTTCCAGGCTTATGGTTGAGGCAAGGGTGTAAAGGGTAGGAAAGCTGCTGTAAGAATGCTTTCCAAGGTCACAGGGATCTCCGTTGCCGGCGGGGATATGAAGCAGAGAGTTCTGTCTGTTTAAATAAGTGATATTATCACCGGTATCATAGGTTGGAGCCAGGGCGGTGCTGATCATTAAATCATAATAACTGTTATCCAGAATTTTTGACAAACCTGTTCCTCCCTGCCAGTTTGGGCCGTAATTTATGATATATTTTATGCAGGAAGGCAGGGATTATGAGCTCTTAGTTAGCAGGTGGTGCTGAAACAGTAGCAGTGGCCGTTGTAAAAGTGGACTTTCCAGCTTTGTTTAAATATTCGATGATACCTTTGGCGTCAGCCTCTCCCAGTTTCTTTAACTGCTCGTCGGTGGAGAGGAATCCGGTTAAGTCGCTGATGTAATTGATGTATCCATGCTCAATGATAAAGCCACGGAGACCGTACATCTGGGAATATCGGGGAATTGCATAGTAATCAGCAGTACTTCCGTCTGGATATAAGGTTCCGTTTTTGGAATCCTGAAGGATTAATCCTCTGTTGTGTAGTCCAAGGCCGGTTAGCTGGTTTAAAATCGTATTTGCTGCGTCCT
>SVDT01000161.1:5610-9988 GCA_015057775.1 Paenibacillaceae bacterium
AATGGCAACGTCATTGTTAAAACGTCCGGCTCTGGGGGACATGGAACTGGCACCGTAAGCGTTCCTCGTAGTGCCGTTTCCTGCGATGGAATCCACGTGGAGACTGACAAATAAGTCTGCGCGGACGGAAGCCGCAAAGGCAGCCCGCTGATCCAATGGGACGGTCACCTCGGAACTGTCTTTCGTCATATAAACGGTATAGTTGGAATTTTTCTCCAGATATTCTTTCGTATAATTGGCTATTTTCATTGTAATGATATCTTCGTAATAGGTAACTCCGTCGTATTCGAAGTGGCAGCCGGAGTAGTGACCGTCTGTTTTTCCGTGACCAGGGTCTAAAACAACCACACAGTTGGATTTTAAACTCATTCCAGGACCGATCTCAGGCGCAGCAGTATGGTTAACCGGAGGAGCAAAGGCAGGTCCGGATTCTTCTTCCGCTTTTGCTGTAAAAACAACAGAAGATGAGAACAGGGCTGCAAGCATTATGACACCGGTAGTACGTTTAAAAATCTGATTAAAACGAAACATGATAGATCCTCCTGAGTAATGGCATTTTGCCCAATATTATAGCACCAATTTCCATAATCTGCAAATGGTATTCTATGAATTTTTCATCTCCTGTGGTAGAATGGGGAGTGTAAAAAAGGAACAGGAGAACTGCTTATGAACTATTACTTCGCCCCCATGGAGGGGATTACAGGATATATTTACAGAAATGCACATCGTAAGTTTTTCAAGGATGTAGACGTATACTTCACACCTTTTATTGTGCCGACCCAGAACCGTGAATTTTCTTCCAGAGAAAAAAATGATATTCTTCCGGAGCATAATGAGGGCGCAAGGACGATTCCCCAGATTATGACCAATCATTGGGAGGGCTTCGTCTGGACCGCTATGGAACTTAAAAAATATGGATATGATGAGGTAAATCTAAATCTGGGCTGTCCATCTAAAACAGTTGTATCCAAGCAAAGAGGCTCTGGTTTTCTTGCAGTTCCTGATCAGTTAGATCAGTTTCTGGACCGGATTTTTTCCATTGATATGAGCATTTCCATTAAAACCAGAATCGGAAAGGACAGTCCGGAGGAATTTTACCGTCTTATGGAAATCTATAACAAGTATCCTGTTAAGGAGCTGATTATCCATCCCAGAATTCAAACGGATTTTTACCGGAATACTCCAAACTGGGACATGTTTCAGATGGCAGTCACCGTTAGTAAAAATCCCGTCTGCTATAATGGAGATATATTTACTCCTGAGGCTTATGACCGAATGGTTCAGACATTTCCATCTGTGAACCGGGTGATGCTTGGCAGGGGACTGATTGCCAACCCCATGCTTGCAGGAGAAATAAAAGGACAGGGACGTCTTAAAAAAGAACAGCTGAGGGCATTTCATGACGAAATTCTTTCTGGATACCAGGAAACGATTTTTGGTGACCGCAATCTGCTGTTTAAAATGAAAGAACTGTGGGCTTATATGCTTCAGTCTTTTGAAAACAGCGAAAAGCACGGGAAAAAGATACAAAAATCCCAGAATCTATGGGACTACACCTCTGCTGTAAATGCACTTTTTCAGGATCTGGAGTTAAAAGCTTCTATGGATTTTCTTCCCCGGTGATTTTTTTGAAAAGATAAAAAACGAATATTTTGTGATCGGATGGTTGAAATTAACAATATCTTGTGGTATATTCATGAATATAGCTTTGATAACAGTTATTGATATTATTATAACGCAATAGAATGGCAGGAATCAGTATGGATGAATTATACGGTAAAAATGAGATATTGGCATACTTTAAGGAAGTACCTGAATTAAGTCCGGTACTTGATGAGATAGAGCGGGAATACAAATCACCGTCATACGGTCTTAACAAGCTTTATATAAAATTTATGACATTTTTTAAAGAGGACATGACGGTCAGAGAGAGACTTTCTGCACTGATTCAGGCAGCAGTTGAGCTGACAACCCAGGAAGCCTCTGACTGGGAATACGTAAGTGCCAGAATTTATCTGGTTCAGTTTGGACGAATCCTGAACGCAGAGCTTAACAGGCATGGATTAAAAAGCTTCTATGATAAAGTTGCTTATTTAACGGGTGAAAATCTGTACGGAAGCTACATTCTTGACAATTACAGCGAGGACGAACTTAACCGGTATGAAGCTTATATTGATCATACCAGAGACCATCTGTTTAATTACTCCGGACTGGAACTGGTGTTAAACCGTTACGTTATTCATAGCAGGGAGAATGTTCCCCTTGAAACACCTCAGGAGATGTTTTTAGGGATTGCCATGCATCTTGCCATGCTGGAACAGGTAGACCGGGACGGCTGGGTAAGGAAGTTTTATGATATGCTCAGCACATTAAAGGTGACCATGGCAACGCCGACTTTATCCAATGCGAGAAAACCATACCATCAGCTCTCTTCCTGTTTTATAGATACAGTGCCGGACAGTCTGGACGGAATTTACCGAAGCATAGACAGCTTTGCCAAGATCAGTAAATTTGGCGGCGGCATGGGACTGTATTTTGGAAAAGTCCGGGCGGCCGGAAGTTCCATAAGGGGATTTAAAGGAGCGGCCGGAGGTGTGATCCGTTGGATCAAGCTTGCCAATGATACGGCTGTTGCAGTGGACCAGCTGGGAATGCGCCAGGGTGCGGTAGCAGTGTACTTAGACGTATGGCACAAAGATCTTCCGGAATTTTTAATGCTTAAGACCAATAATGGCGATGACCGCATGAAAGCCCACGATGTTTTCCCGGCAGTATGCTACCCCGATCTTTTCTGGCGGCAGGCAAAGGAAGATATTGAAAGTAACTGGTATCTGATGTGTCCTCACGAGATACTCACTGTAATGGGCTGGGCATTGGAAGACTGCTGGGGAGATTTGTGGGAGGAACGTTACCTTAAGTGTGTAAATGACGAAAGAATTCATAAGAGGGTTGTCCCGATTAAGGACATTATCCGACTTGTTTTAAAGAGTGCGGTAGAAACAGGAACTCCATTTACATTTAACCGGGATGCAGTCAATAATTTCAATCCAAACAGTCATAAGGGAATTATTTACTGCAGCAATCTCTGTACGGAAATTGCCCAGAATATGAGCGCAGTGGAACAGGTGGAACAGAGCATGAAGACCGTGGACGGGGAAACGGTTGTAGTAACCGTGACAAAGCCGGGAGATTTTGTTGTCTGTAATCTGGCCAGTCTATCCCTTGGAAAAATAGATGTAAATTCCAAAGAAGAATTAACCGGGCTGGTCCGCAGTGCAGTGCGTGCGCTTGACAATGTCATTGATCTTAACTATTTTCCAGTTCCTTATGCAGAGATCACCAATGAACGATACCGCCCAATCGGTCTTGGAGTTAGCGGCTATCACCACATGCTTGCCAACAACAAAATCGCCTGGGAATCAGAGGAACATCTGGCTTTTACAGATCAGGTTTTTGAGACCATAAATTATGCAGCGGTGGAGGCCAGCTGTGATCTTGCAAGAGAAAAAGGAAGCTATTCGTTCTTTGAAGGGAGCGACTGGCAGACGGGTGCTTATTTTAAAAAACGGGGCTATGAATCCCGTGAGTGGAACGAATTAGGCAGGAAAGTGAATGCATGGGGTATGAGAAACGGCTGGCTGATTGCGATCGCTCCCACCAGCAGTACAAGCATGATTGCAGGGACAACGGCAGGACTTGATCCGATTATGAGCCGGTACTATCTGGAAGAGAAAAAGAACGGACTGGTTCCAAGGGTTGCGCCTGGGCTTACTCCGGATACATTCTGGCTATACAAAAATGCTCATTATATTGACCAGACCTGGTCTGTAAAGGCAGCAGGGGTCAGGCAGCGCCATGTTGACCAGGCCCAGAGCATGAATTTGTATATCACCAATGATTATACCTTAAGGCAGGTGCTTGGGCTGTACATTCTGGCGTGGGAATCGGGAGTAAAGACCATTTATTACATCCGCTCCAAAAGCCTTGAAGTGGACGATTGTGAGGCATGCTCCAGCTAAGAAGTTAAGAAAATAAGACAATAAAAAGGAGAGTGGAACCAGAACCCATGGAACAGTTAAAGAAAAGACCTCTATTTAATCCGGAAGGATCCGTGGAAGTAAGAGATCGGCGCATGATCAATGGCAATACCACCAATCTCAATGATTTTAACAACATGAAATACGGCTGGGTAAGTGACTGGTATCGTCAGGCCATGAATAATTTCTGGATACCGGAGGAGATTAATCTGCTAAGAGACAGCAAGGATTATCCCCTTTTAAGTCCCGGTGAGCGCAGGGCGTATGATAAGATTTTATCATTTCTGGTGTTTTTAGACAGCATCCAGACAGCTAACTTACCGGCCATCAGCGAATATGTA
>SVDT01000162.1 GCA_015057775.1 Paenibacillaceae bacterium
GATATCAATTTATGCAGGTTGGTATTTCCTAAAACAACATGGCTGTTAAAAACCCCGTACATATAATGAGTAGAGGATATAAGATCATTGGAGATGGTACTTCCATCAGGAGGCGTAATAATAATGGTTCCATGAGGGCGGATTACCTGTTCTTCCTTTTTTGCAGTCACAACATGGCTATGATCCGGTGTAAAGAAAGAATAAATCTGTGAGTCTATTGTTTCCACTAAAAGTTGTTGTGGAAACAGCCTTCTTATCTCATCACTGCTCATTTCAAGGGAGTTTAAGGGCGCTCCGTACATTTCCTTTATTCGGTAAGTTTGAACCGGGCTGAATGTGCCTTCTTTGGAGGACTTCTGTTTATACTGCTCTTTTATGACGGTTAGAAAATCTGCATGAGTCACTTTCTCTTTGTGGTGTTTTAGAAAATGACCGTAGAAAACTGATGTATTACTTCCTGAAAATGTGAATGGCTCTGTCAGAAGTGAGCTGTATGCAAACTCATACTGAAGATTTCGGTCGGTAAGTCCATTTCGCAATGCTGATGGTGTATTGGTCTTTTTGTATTCCAGACCAAAAAAATCCAGACCGTCAGTTGAGTAGTGTATGATTTTGTGTGTCAGAGATCCTTGCTGCAGATATGGATTGCAGCCATTGTCCGGCATGTTTTGTCTGGAACAGATGGTATATCCGTATTCTCCCTCAAAAACACTGTGTCCCAGATATTGAGATGTATAAAGCTCGTTGGTGAGAACATTTTCTTTGCCTGATAAACCAATATCTTGTCCGTATAGCAAGTCGACCGTTATCTCGTCTTTGCTGCTTAGCGTAATTTCGTAAAACCAGGAGTTTTCAATTAGAAAAAGATCTGTGATATAGTCGATTCCATCGCAGCACCCTTCGTACCGGATATAGTTTTCCTGACGGCTTATGCGGCAGGCGGATTGCTGTCCTAAGAGAGGATGGACTGATCTTACTTTATTGTTTTCATATATTCTTAAAAAGATATTATTGGCTGAACCGTCCTTTGCATTTCCACGAAATTGATTGATGAGGACTGAGCCTGAACTCATTTCAAATATGTCTCCTGTTGGAACCAGCAGAAAATCAAGCATGTCCGAGTGCAGGGAGAGTAAATCATGGGGTTGTTTCATAATGAGTATCCTTTCTGTAATCAAATCTTGTAATAAATTATGTCTGTGTGAAAACGTTTCCATAAAAATGTGAAAATAGTAAAACTTAATGCAAAGTATAGAAGAAAAAAATATGAAAGTCAATAATTTAATTAAAACAAGTATAAAAATACCTTATTTTAGAATGAAAAATGACAAAAAAGTGTTTGACAAAGCATGAGATGAATAATATAATCAGTGCATAAAACACAAAATGAAAAGCATATGAAAACGTTTCCATGTGAAAAACGAATAAATTTACAGTTAATGGGGCTGATCCCAGGTTGTAATGAAACTGTGCTGCAGAAAGGAAGAGAATAATTTGAAGAGTTTAAAGCTACACCTGAATCATTTCGTCCATGAAGTGAAAAAGAAATATATTTTGTTTCTTATGATTTTACCGGTCTTAATTTATTTTTTTGTATTTGCTTACATACCTATGCCGGGTGCATATATTGCATTTGTTGATTATAACATTGGGAAGGGTATTTTTGGAAGTGCCTTTGTCGGGCTTAAAAACTTTGAGTTTCTGTTTCGTACCGGAGATCTGCTACGCATTACTAAAAATACAATTCTATACAATCTTGTATTTCTTATTTTGGGTAATGTATTCCAGATTATGTTTGCTGTTATGATTTCAGAAGTAGGGAATAAGTGGTTTAAGAAAATATCCCAGTCCATTATATTATTGCCTTATTTTATCTCCATGGTAATTGTCGGATTTTTTTCCTACAATCTGTTTAATTATGATTATGGTTTCATTAATACTATATTGGCTGGTCTGGGATTCCCCAAACATGAATTTTATTCCGATCAGGGGATATGGAAGTATATTATTGTATTTTTTAAAATCTGGTCTGGAACTGGATATGGAATGATTATTTATCTGGCATCCATTGCCGGAATTGAACAGGATATTTATGAAGCGGCATCTTTAGATGGGGCGTCTCCCATGCAGAAAATCCGGTATATCACATTCCCCATGCTGAAACCAACAATGATATTGTTGATTCTTTTTGGTCTTGGTGGAATTTTAAAAGGTTCATTTGATTTGTTTTACAATTTAATCGGGACAAATTCCGTGCTTTATCCACAGACAGATATAATTGACACCTTTGTTTTCCGCAGTCTGGTGGGGCAGTTTAATTTCTCTCAGGGAGCGGCTGTTGGATTTTACCAATCGGTATTCGGCCTGTTACTGGTTCTGACGGTAAATGCCATAGTAAAAAAGATCGAGCCGGACAGTGCATTGTTTTAGTCTATTAGATCAGGAGGATATATATGGAAAAGAAAAACATTGCAGGACGCAGTGAAAAAATCATGAAGATATGCTTTTATACAATCATTACAATTTTTGCGTTGTCCTGTCTCTTTCCCTTTTTGTTAATGGTTACATCTTCATTTATGGGTGAGAAGGAAATTGTAAGTGAGGGATATAAGCTGATTCCTGAAACGGTATCCCTCAGTGCTTACAGGTTCCTGTTCCGCAATTTCACTAATTTATTTAATGCTTACAGGGTAACTATTTTTATTGCTGTTACAGGAACTGTCTTTGGACTGTTTTTTATGTCTATGGCTGGATATGTTTTGTGCCGTAAAGATTTCCGCTATAGAAATCAGATTTCATTTTTTATTTATTTTACCACACTATTTAGCGGCGGACTGATTCCAACGTATATGCTGTATGTGAATGGCCTGGGGTTAAAGGATAGCATCTGGTCTATGATTTTACCCAGTCTTATGAGTCCGTGGTCCATTTTTCTAATGAAAAATTTTATGAAATCCATTCCGGATTCCCTGTATGAATCGGCAAATATAGATGGAGCAAATGATTTCAGAATCTACTGGCAGATCTACATGCCCCTGGCAAAAGCTTCCCTTGCAACAATTGGGCTGTTCCAGATTCTGGGATACTGGAATGAGTGGTATAATGCAATGCTCTACATACAGACACCGGCAAAGTTTCCACTGCAGTATTTTCTACAGAGAATTGTAAGTCAGGCCAATATACAATTGCTGATTCAGCAGGGCCTGACAATAAACACCGGAGATTTACCGTCTGAATCAATTAAAATGGCGACTGCAGTAATTGCAACCGGTCCCATTGTTCTGCTTTATCCGTTTGTTCAGAAATATTTTGTAAGCGGACTTACCATAGGAGCCGTAAAGGGCTAGCCCATACCCGGCAAAATTCTACAACAGGAGGAAAAGAAAATGATAAAAAAACTGGTTTCAACAATTCTGGCGTTTACTGTAGCTGCAGGGCTTGTCACAGGCTGTGCAAGTAAAAACACGAATGCAGGGGAAGCAAAAGCAAAGGCCAGCGATGAGGTAAATCTTGTTATGTATTTATATGGCACAGAAGGGGTGGCAAATAAAGATGTATTGTCCGCATTAAATGAAAAACTGAAAGCCAGTATTAATACGACTCTGGAGATTAAATATATTGACTGGAATGATGTAGCAACAAAGTATCCTCTGCTTTGGGCATCTGGAGAAAAATTTGATATGGCATATGTATCAGGAACCGCTCCGGTACCATATGCAACACTGGCAAAACAGGGAACGCTTGCAGACATTACAGATCTGCTGACCAGTGAAGCGCCGGCTTTAAAGTCTGCCATTGGTGACGATTACTGGAAGAGTATGAAGGTAAACGATAGAATTTATGGTGTCCCCAGTACCTATAGTGAGTATACCGCATATGGCTTTGTTACACGGAAAGATTTATTGGAGAAGGCTGGGATAGATAACGTAAATTCAGTAGAAGATATGGAACGCTATATGGATGCAGCAAAAGAAAATGGCTGGGCACCTTTAAACGGGAGTGCCAACCTGTCTATGGATTTATACCGAATGTTTGTTGGAACAACCAGCGACTGGATTGATGCTCCGGGAGTGCCAAATACAGAAATGTATCTGACTTCTTCCCTGGGGAATACAGACAAAGTATTTCACCCTGCATTTACCAGTGAATTTGAAGCATTTGCGGTTAAAATGCATGAATGGGCGGAAAAAGGATATTGGGGAAAAGATGTTTTATCTTCTGCCCAGGATGACAAGGATAATTTTTATAATGGATTATCAGCTTCCTACATAAGCCATCAGCCAGACTGGACAGGTTCCTATGGAACACAAAAAAAGAAATTACCCGATGTTGAAACCCAGTTCTACGCTTTTGCAGAAGCTGCAAATAAAATAGAACGGAAAATGGGAGTAGAAAATGCCACAGGAATCAGTGCGAATTCAAAATATCCGGATCGCTGTTTAAAAGTGATTGAAAAGCTGATGACAGATAAAGAATGTTATGATCTGTTCCAGTATGGAATTCTTGGAAGAGAATATGAAGTAACCGATGGTATGATTAAGCAGCCAGATACCTTTAATTCGGATAAAGACGGTTTTGGATTTGCCGGCTGGGGGTTACGGACTGATTCATTAAATATACCACAGGCAACAGAGGATCCGCGCCGTTATACATTAAACGAAAAATGGGGCAAGTCTGCAATTGACAATCCGTACGCAGGTTTCAGTTTTGACAGTTCTTCTGTATCTTCACAGCTGTCTGCAATTTCTAATGTAGATTCTCAGCTTGGAATACAGATTATGCTGGGTCTGACAAAGCAGGATCCCAAAGAAGCTGTAGCAGAATACAGAAAACAACTGGAGGCAGCGGGAATTAACGATGTAATCAAAGCGGTCAATGATCAGTTAACGGAATATACATCGGCAGAGAAGAAATGATTTGTAGATTTTCACAAGGGGAAATGTTAAAATAGTGATAGTATGGTTTCAGGGTTAAGACAGGCAGGAAAGGATGCAGCACATGAGTGTAACAATTAAGGATATTGCTAAATTATCGGGAGTTGGTATTTCCACAGTATCACGGGTGTTAAATGGAAGCGGTTTCGCCAGTCCGGTGACAAAGCAGAAAGTTATGGCGGCTGTGCATGAGCTGAATTATATACCCAATAATAATGCGAGAAATTTAAAAAGGACCCAGACGAAGACAATTGCAGTACTGGTAAAAAGTATAACAAATCCCTTTTTTCAGAAAATGATTCATACCATAGAGCAAAAAACCATGCTGCGGGGTTACAGCCTGGAACTTCGCAATGTTAACTCCAACGGGCAGGAAATGCTGATTGCCCAGCAGGAAGTTATGGATAAAAATCTATGCGGAATCATTTTAATGGGAGGAGGATTTGAATACACAGAAGAGGACTTTAAGCATTTAGGTGTGCCTTGTGTGCTGCTGACTGTATCCGCTGATAATAAGGTAAATAAAGACCTGTATTCCAGTGTGATCATTGACGATGAGGCTGAGAATTTTAAAGCGACCGATTACCTGATTAAATTAGGTCATAGAAGAATTGGCTGTATCTATAATGCATATGGTCAGCTTAAGACGCCTAATACCCTCCGGTTTGAAGGATACAAAAGGGCTCTTCTGGAAAATGGAATTCCATTTGATCCAATGCTGGTATCCAGTTTTAATACCTCCCAGTCCGGTTATGAATTCGGGTTTAATATGATGAAAAACCTGATGATGAGAAATAAAGATATGACAGCTGTTGTTGCCATGGCGGATATCATGGCGGTAGGAGCGGCTAAGGCGATTTTATCGGAAGGCTTACGCATACCAGAGGATATTTCCGTCATTGGTTTTGATGGAATTGAAGTGGCAGAGTATTACAACCCTGCACTGGATACGATCTCTCAGCCGGCGGAGCAGATGGCAGTCAGTGCCATTGACGCATTGTTTGCAATGATGCAGGGAGAAAAAACCAGTCACATAGTATATGAAGCAGTTCTGCTTAAACGGGGGTCCTGTATTGGACTTACAAGCCATTCGTAAAGGAAAGAAAGATGGAAGAACGAAAATTAAAAGAATTACTGAGTGATATGTCAATAGAAGAAAAAATAGACCAGCTGTTACAGGTGACGGGCTATTATTTTGAAGAAGAGGGAGTCGTGACAGGTCCCAATAACCAGGCAGGCTTCATGCAGCAGGAGGTTGATCTTGCCGGTTCTGTACTTGGTATTGCAGGTGCGGATAAACTGATTGGTATACAGAAAAAATACATGGAAAAACAGCCCCATCAGATACCGCTGCTGTTTATGGCGGATATCATCAATGGATTTCGCACTATTTTTTCCATACCACTGGCGCAGGGGTGCAGCTTTGATCCGGATATTGCTAAGACAGGAGCAGAGGTTGCCGCTAAAGAGTCGGCAGTATCAGGACTGCATCTGACATTTTCCCCCATGGTCGATCTGGTCAGAGACCCAAGGTGGGGAAGAGTAATGGAGTCCACAGGAGAAGATCCCTATTTAAACAGTGAATTTGCACGGGCTATGGTCAGAGGTTATCAGGGCGATGGGGAATTGAGTGAGCCCTATAAAATTGCAGCGTGTGTAAAGCATTTTGCAGGATATGGAGCCCCCATGGCTGGCAGAGAATACAATACGGTGGAATTGTCCAACCGCACATTATTTGACAGTTATCTTCCGGCCTATCAGGCAGCCATCGATGCTGGCTGCGCAACCGCCATGACTTCCTTTAATACATTAGACAGAATTCCGTCAACAGCAAATAAGTGGCTGATGCGGGATATTTTAAGAACACATATGGGTTTTGAAGGAGTATTAATTTCTGACTGGGCTGCAATTGAAGAAATTATTCATCACGGTGTTGCAGAGGGCAAAAAGCAGGCGGCGCAGCTGGCTCTGGAAGCAGGCGTGGATATTGATATGATGACAACCTGTTATTGCAGAAATATCAAAGAATTGCTGGAGGAGAATAAAATCAATTCAGCATTGCTTGATGAAGCAGTGTATCGGGTTCTGGCCTTGAAAAACAGGCTTGGATTATTTGAAAATCCCTTTAAAGATGCAAACAGCCAGTGGGAAGAAGACGTGATTCTTTCAAAAGAGCATAGGGAACTGGCCAGACATGCAGCTGCGCAGACCATGGTGCTGCTTAAAAATGAAGATCAGATACTGCCTCTAAAAAAGGAAGGACAAAAAATAGCATTTATCGGTCCTCATGCAGACTGTCCGTATCTGATGGGAGTGTGGTCAATCTTTGGCAGAATGGAAGATGTGATAACAATAAAAGAGGGAGTAAAGCGGGCTGGTGTGAGGGACGCTTCCTTTTACCGAGGGGCTCCAGTTGTATCTGACCTTGCAAAGCTGGAACTGCAATCTGAAGTAAGGGAGCAGATTGAGGCGGATATGAAAGCTGCCAAAGATCTGTTAAAAGAGGCACTGCTTGCTGCTCAGGATTCAGATATTGTTGTCCTGGCGCTGGGAGAACATCCTACCCAGTCAGGAGAGGCTGCGTCAAGAACCAATCTGCATCTGGATCCGCTGCAGCTGGAACTGCTCCGTCAGGTGAAGAAAATAAACTCAAACATCGTTACGGTGCTACTGAATGGAAGACCTCTTATTATAGAAGAGGTACTTGCAGATTCTAAGGCAGTTCTGGAGGCGTGGCTTCCGGGAACAGAAGGAGGCAATGCAATTGCGGATATTTTATTTGGCGATGTGACCCCTTCTGGAAAACTATCCATGAGTCTTCCAAGGACAGAGGGTCAGATTCCCATATATTATAACGACTTCCCAACGGGTAGACCGGTGCTGGGTAAAAAAGAAAAATATCTTTCCCAATATATTGACTGTCCCAATGAACCCTTACTTCCATTTGGATACGGCTTGTCTTATACAGAGTTTGAAATTTCGCCTATAACCTTAAGCCACAAAATTCTTAGTGGGGCTGGATCAATTCAGGCATCTGTTTGTGTGAGAAATACCGGACACCGGGCGGGGGCACAGGTTATTCAGCTGTACATTAAGGACGAAGTGGGAAGTGTTTCTCGGCCGAACCGGGAACTTAAGGGATTTAAAAAAGTATATTTAAAGCCGGGAGAAGAGGCAGAGGTTGTTTTTGATATCAATACTTCCATGCTGAAATTCTATGATAATACCATGCAGTATGTCTGTGAACCTGGTTCTTTCAGACTTTTTATCGGAGCAGATTCTGCAACTGAAAATCATGTTTCCTTTACAGTAGAATAATAAACAAGTATATTCAAATCCTCAGGACAGATCGTTCTGGGGATTTTTGCTGCCTTCAGGTCCCTGATTGTGGATTATCTGCCAAAATTATGCTATACTATGGAACAGATAAAACGAAACAGGGAGAATGTATTATGAAAGAAACATCATTAGTTATTATGGCAGCCGGAATCGGGAGTCGGTTTGGCGGCGGAATCAAACAGCTGGAACCAGTCGGACCCAGTGGTGAGATCATAATGGACTATTCCATTTATGATGCTTTGAATGCAGGCTTTAACAAAATTGTATTTATCATTCGTAAAGATCTGGAACAGGATTTTAAAGAGATTATTGGCAACCGGATTGAAAAGATTGCACCGGTGGAGTATGCGTTCCAGGAACTTGATGATCTGCCGGCGGGCTTTCATAAACCGGAAGAAAGAACCAAACCCTGGGGAACAGGACAGGCAATTCTGTGTGCAAAAGATGTGATACAGGAGCCGTTTGCGGTAATCAATGCAGATGATTATTATGGCAAAGAAGGGTTTGTAAAGATTCATGATTATCTGGTCAATCAGATGGATCCGGATGTCAGACCATTTGATCTGTGCATGAGCGGGTTTATTCTGGGCAACACCTTAAGCGAAAATGGAGGCGTGACCAGAGGAGTATGTCAGGTGGGGTCTGACGGTGTCCTAGAGAAAGTTACGGAGACTTATGAGCTCATTATGGATGGTGGGGAAGCCTGCGGAAGAGATGAGGCGGGTAATCCGGTGAAGGTCTCCTTAAATCAGAATGTATCCATGAATATGTGGGGACTTTCACCTGCATTTTTAATGGAACTGGAGCATGGATTTCCCACATTTTTAGAGAATCTGAAGGAAGGGGACATCAAATCCGAGTATCTTCTTCCAAAGATCATTGACCGGCTGATCAGCCAGGATAAAGCCAGAGTTCACGTACTGGAGACAAGAGATAAATGGTTTGGAGTAACTTATAAAGAAGATAAACCAGCTGTTTCTGCGGCAATCAAAGATCTGGTTTCAAAAGGAATTTATCCGGAACGCCTTTTTTAATGGCAATAACCGAACTTTTTTATACTTCTTAGCATAGAATGGTGTTGTATAAGCTAAAAGCAGGGAGTGATAACAACCGTGCCAGGCAACCCGGACTATACTTATGGAGAGGATAATGAGAGCCTGCCCCCATACATGCTTTATGGTGACAGGAGCATCAGGGAAAGTTCTCTGGAGCCGAAGGATATCATTGCAAAGGATCTGGAATATTTACAGGGAATGTACCCGGGACATATGAAACGTCTGCAGGAATACGTCGTTTCCGCATGTGATCACCTGGATTATAAAGACAGCCCAATGTACGATGAATTCCCCGATCGTCTGCTGATTCATCAGGTTTGTGATTCCATTTGCGCAAAGATTCGTGAAGAAGGAACCATAACGGACGAATTGCTGATGGGGAACAATGAAAAGACTGAGACAGCAGCGCAGATGCAGCAAGAGCCTGCGGATTGGGAAGATGAGGAGTTAGAAAAGGCGGAACTTAATGACAGGTACTCCACATGGGGACCTCCCGGTTGGGGTCCACCCGGACCAAAACCTCCTGGCTGGAGACCGCCGCCCGGACCAAGACCGCCTTACTGGGGCCCGCCCGGTCCGAGACC
>SVDT01000163.1 GCA_015057775.1 Paenibacillaceae bacterium
GGGTGTGGTAACTGCCCCCACAGGCGCTGCTATCCGGGATATTATGAATATATCCGCCAGGCGGAACCCCTTTGTGCAGCTCTATCTTTACCCCGCTCTTGTGCAGGGAAGCGGTGCTGCAGAAAGTATTGTAAAAGGAATTGAGACCTTAGACCAGATGGGACTTGATGTTCTCATTGTGGGAAGAGGGGGCGGCTCCATTGAAGACTTATGGGCTTTTAATGAAGAAGCGGTTGCCAGAGCAATCTTTAACTGCTCCGTACCGGTGATTTCTGCAGTCGGTCATGAAACCGATGTGACTATCGCAGATTATGTTGCGGACATGCGTGCACCCACCCCTTCGGCAGCTGCGGAGCTGGCAGTATTTGATTATAAACAGTTTAAAGAACAGACAGAGAGCATTCGGTATACGTTAAAAACCATGATGGAGCGAAAGCTGGAGCGGTATCGTTTCTCTGTGAACCAATATGGATTAAAGCTAAAATACTTTGATCCAAAGCGAAGTATTCGTGAACAGCGCCAGCGTCTTCATGATCTGGAAGAGAAGCTGAAACGTCTGCTTTTAAAGCAGATAGAGGCGGAGCGCAGGCAGCTTGACGAATCCGCAGCTAAGATGAGTCAGCTGATGGAGAAGCAGACTTTAAGAGACAGGCACAGGCTGGAACTTCTTGCCGGACGCCTTCATGCCTGTTCCCCGCTGGCAAAAATAGGCGGCGGCTACGGTTTTATCACTGATTCAGGGAATCACAGGATTGATTCTGTCATGCAGGTAAAGGCCGGAGATGCTCTTCGTCTTAAATTGCGGGATGGAACTATCCATACTCTGGTATCAGGAGTGGAGCCACTAACAGGGTCAGAGGCAGAAAAATAAGGAGATACAGGCTTATGGCAGTAAAAAAAGAAAGAACCATTGAAGAGACCTTAAAGGACTTAGAGGAGCTGATCAAAAAGCTGGAAAGCGGAGAGAGCTCCTTAGAGGAATCCTTTGAATATTACGAGACAGGTATGAAACTTGTTAAGTCCTGCAATGATAAAATAGATAAAGTGGAAAAAAAGATAATTGTACTGGAGGAAAACGGTGAAGAACATGAACTTTGAGGATGAGTTGCTGAAACGGACCAAAGATGTGTGGGAGATTGTGGAAAGTTTCCTTCCGGCTGTAGAGGGACATCAGAGCACTGTTCTTGAGGCAATGGATTACAGTATGCGGGCAGGCGGAAAGCGGCTGCGTCCTATGCTGATGAGGGAGACATACCGCCTTTTTGGAGGTATGGGAAAAGAGATAGAACCTTTTATGGCAGCCATAGAGATGATTCATACCTCTTCTCTGATTCACGATGATCTTCCCTGTATGGATAATGATACCCTTCGCAGAGGACTTCCCACTGCCTGGGTGAAATTTGGATATGATATGGCGGTGCTGGCAGGTGACGGTCTTTTGATTTATTCCATGGAGACGGCAGCGAAGGCACTTAATTTTTCGGACAGGCCGGACCGGGTCGCCAGGGCTATGGGTATTCTTGCCCAAAAGACAGGTATATTCGGTATGATAGGCGGCCAGACGGTAGACGTGGAGCTGGCTGGAAAGCCGATTCCAGTGGACAAGCTGGACTTTATCTACCGGTTAAAGACCGGAGCGCTTTTAGAGGCGTCCATGATGATCGGAGCACTCCTTGGCGGAGCCAGTGAAGACGAGTTAAAGGCAGTGGAAGAGATGGCATCTAAAATCGGACTTGCTTTTCAGATTCAGGATGATATTCTTGATGTTACAAGCAATGCCGAAGTATTGGGAAAACCCGTATTCAGCGATGAAAAAAATAATAAAACCACTTATGTAACATTGGAGGGAATGGAACAGGCGAAGATGGCTGTGGAGAGAATTTCGAAAGAAGCAGTTGCCTGCCTTCAAAAGCTGCCGGGAGAGAACCGCTTTCTGGAAGAACTGATCCGGATGCTGGTTAACCGGGAAAAATAAAGGATTAAAAATTATGATGCTGGAACTGATTAACGGACCTGACGATATAAAGAAATTCTCCAAACAGGAGCTGACCATATTAAGCCAGGAAATCCGTGATTTTTTAATAGAAAAGATAAGTACCACAGGCGGTCATCTGGCCTCCAATTTAGGAGTTGTGGAGCTGACCATGGCAATTTATCTTGCTTTTGATCTGCCAATGGACAAGATTGTCTGGGATGTAGGGCATCAGTCCTATACCCATAAGATCTTAAGCGGAAGAAGGATGGAATTTGATGAACTGCGCCAGTACGGCGGCATGAGTGGTTTTCCAAAGAGAAAGGAAAGCCCCTGTGATGCCTTTGATACCGGGCACAGTTCTACTTCTATTTCTGCCGGACTGGGACTTGCCCAGGCAAGAGATGTGCTGGGGGAAGGTCATTTTGTGGTATCAGTCATCGGTGACGGTTCCCTGACGGGAGGCATGGCATATGAAGCACTGAATAATGCAGCCCAGATGAAGAAAAATTTCGTTATTATTCTCAATGACAATAATATGTCTATTTCTGAAAATGTAGGCGGCATGTCCTCCTATCTAAACAGTATACGGACCGGGAATGGATATCTGGATTTAAAGAAACATGTTACCAATACGCTTTCAAGGATTCCGGTTATCGGAGAACCTCTGATTGAGAAGATCAGCCGGACTAAAAATGGCATTAAGCAGCTTCTGATTCCGGGAATGCTGTTTGAAAATATGGGTATTACCTATTTAGGGCCGGTAGACGGCCATAATTTAAAGGCTCTGACAAGAACCCTGAAAGAGGCGAAGAAACTTGACCATACCGTACTGGTTCATGTGATTACCAAAAAGGGAAAAGGATATGCTCCGGCAGAAAAAAATCCGTCCAAGTTTCACGGAGTGGATCCCTTTGATATCCTGACTGGCAAGCCTAAAAAAGAAAAGAAGAATTTAAGCTATACAGATGTGTTTTCTAAAACAATCTGCCGTCTGGCAAAAGATGATAAGAAAATTGTGGCGGTGACCGCTGCGATGCCGGATGGAACCGGATTGAAACGGTTCTCAAACCTGTATCCGGACCGCTTTTTTGATGTGGGGATTGCAGAAGAGCATGCAGTGACTTCGGCGGCAGGAATGGCAGCAGGCGGTCTGAAACCGGTAGTGGCTGTTTATTCCTCTTTTTTGCAGAGAGGGTTTGATCAGGTACTTCATGATGTGTGTATTCAGAATCTTCCTGTTGTATTCGCAGTTGACCGGGCAGGACTGGTTGGCAGCGATGGAGAGACCCATCAGGGGATTTTTGATCTGTCCTTTTTAAGTGCCATACCCAATATGAGTATTTTTGCACCGAAAAATGACTGGGAGCTGGCAAACGGACTGGAGTTCGCATTTTCCCTTGACAGTCCCATTGCGGTACGCTATCCCAGAGGGGAAGCCTATCAGGGGCTGGAAGAATTCAAAGCACCCATTGAATACGGGAAAGGCGAAATCATTTATGAAGAGACGGACATTGCCCTTCTGGCAGTAGGCAGCATGGTAAGTACAGGAGAGCATGTAAGGCAGAAATTGAAAGCGGAAGGCTGGAACTGTACTCTTGCTAACGGGCGCTTTATTAAGCCTTTTGATAAAAAACTGATTGATCACCTGGCAAAAAATCACTGGCTGATTGTGACCATGGAGGAGAATGTTCTTCAGGGCGGGTATGGAAGCCTGATCAATGGTTATATTCATGAACACTATCCAAAAGTAAAGGTACTAAACATTGCCCTGCCGGATGCATATGTGGAGCACGGCAACGTTTCTCTGCTTCGAAAAGGACTTGGAATTGACAGTGATTCCATAATCTGGCGCATGAAAAAGGAATACCTGGATATGGAGCGGCAGAACAGGGAATGGAAGGATAAGATGAAGTAAAATGAAAGAACGGTTGGATGTGCTATTAGTAAAACAGGGACATGCAGAGTCCAGGGAAAAGGCGAAAGCCATCATCATGTCCGGAATCGTATACGTGGACGGTGATAAAGAGGACAAAGCAGGTTCCACATTTGAAGAAACTGCACTCATTGAGGTAAGAGGCAGCACTTTAAAATATGTAAGCCGGGGCGGATTAAAGCTTGAAAAAGCCATGACCCATTTTGACGTTACGCTGGAGGGAAAGGTCTGCATGGATGTAGGCTCTTCTACCGGAGGATTTACGGACTGCATGCTGCAAAACGGCGGCGTGAAAGTCTATGCGGTTGACGTGGGACATGGGCAGCTTGCGTGGAAGCTTCGAAACGATGAACGGGTGGTCTGTATGGAAAAGACCAACATCCGTTATGTGACGCCAGAGGATATTAAGGACCGGATTGAATTTTCATCCATTGATGTATCATTTATATCCCTTACTAAAGTTCTTCTGCCGGTTAAAAACCTTTTGTCAGAAGACGGAGAGATCGTATGTCTGATTAAGCCTCAGTTTGAAGCAGGCCGTGAAAAGGTGGGCAAAAAGGGCGTGGTAAGAGAAAAATCGGTTCATCTGGAAGTAATCCAGTCCGTGATCTCTTATGCAATCAGCATTGGATTTGAAATTCTGCACCTGGAGTTTTCTCCTATTAAGGGTCCGGAAGGGAATATAGAATATCTGCTTCATTTAAAAAATCATCCCGCTGGGGAGAGCTTTCCTGATTACAGTGTGAATCCGGAAAAAGTGGTGGAAGAAGCGCACAAAGACTTAAGCGAAGGCAAATAAGGAGTCTGAAATGAAACATTTTTACGTAATCATGAATCCGGATAAAAAAGGAGCCCGTGAAACCGCGGAGCAGATCCGGGAATTTCTCACTGCAAGGGGAGCAGTCTGCCTGATCGGCAGAGGAGAAAAGGTAGATTGGCAGGCAGGAAAGCATTACACTGACTCAGCTATGGTACCAAAGGAAACGGAATGCGTGATTACTCTGGGGGGAGACGGTACATTAATTCAGGCAGCCAGAGATTTATCCGGACGCAATTTACCCATTCTTGGAATTAACAGAGGGACTCTGGGGTATTTAACCCAGGTTTCCAGAACAGAAGACATTGAATCAGCGCTGTCAGCCCTGTTTTACGATGACTATAAGCTGGAAGAGCGGATGATGCTAAGCGGAAGTGCATTCAGGGACGGAAAAGAGATTTACCGGGATATCGCTTTAAATGAAATCGTCATAACACGGGGCGAATACTTAAAGATGCTTCAGTTTAAAGTATATGTAAACGGGGAATTCTTAACGGAGTACAGAGCGGACGGGCTGATAGCAGCTACGCCCACAGGCTCTACTGCCTATAATTTATCGGCAGGCGGGCCGATTATAGTTCCTGATTCCAAGATGCTGGTGCTTACACCCATCTGTTCCCACGCCCTCAATGCCAGAAGTATTGTGCTTTCTGCAGAAGACAAAATCAGAATTGAGATTGTAGGACAGGAAGGAATCAGCCAGGCAGCGGTATTTGACGGAGATTCGGCAGTCAGTCTTTTACCTGGGGACTGGATTGATATAGAGCGTGCCCAGATCAAGACTATATTAGTCAAATTAAAAAATTTATCATTTTTAGATAATCTTCGAAACAAGATGGCGGGTATATAAGGAGGTGACACGATGAAACTGGAAAGACATAGTAAAATAGTAGAACTGATTGGAAAGTATGAAATTGAAACCCAGGAAGAGCTGGCGGATTATTTAAATCAGGCTGGTTTTGCAGTAACACAGGCGACTGTATCCAGAGATATCAGGGAGTTAAAGCTGACAAAGGTGCAGTCAGAATCAGGGAAACAGCGTTATATGGTACTTCAGAATCAGGGATCATTCAGCGATAAATACATCCGGATTTTAAGAGATGGTTATTTATCCATGGATATGGCACAGAATATACTGGTAATCAAGACTGTATCCGGAATGGCCATGGCAGTGGCAGCAGCGTTAGATGCCCTTCATTTTAATGAAATGGTAGGCTGTATTGCAGGAGACGATACCATCATGTGTGCCATCAGGACTGTAGACGACACCATACTCATGATGGACAAACTGAAAAAACTCATTACGGGATAAAGGAGGCGAGCCATGCTTTCAGAATTACACGTAAAGAACTTAGCATTAATTGAAAAAGCCGATGTGGAGTTTAAAGAGGGACTGAATGTCTTAACTGGTGAGACAGGTGCTGGAAAATCCATAATTATAGGCTCGGTAACCATTGCCTTAGGAGGAAAGGTACCAAAGGATATGATCAGAAACGGGGCAGAATACGCTTACATAGAGCTGATCTTTACCGTCAGCGATGAAAGAAAGATCCATCTGTTAAAAGAAATGGATGTATTTCCCGACCAGGACGGCATCGTTATTATTTCTAAAAAAATCATGCCGTCTAAAAGTTTCAGCAAAATTAATGATGAAACGGTAACTGCAGGGAAACTGCGGGATATCACCGGTCTTCTCATCGATATTCATGGACAGCATGAACATCAGTCTTTACTCTACAAATCAGTACATCTGGAGATCCTGGACCGTTACCAGGAGAAAAAGTCCCACGAGCTAAAAATGAATATTGCTAAGACCTACAGAGAATACGTCCGGTTAAAGGAAAGGCTTGCGTCATTTCAGCTTGATGAGGATACCAGACTGCGGGAGATGGATTTTATCCGCTATGAGATAGAAGAGATTGAGAATGCAGGGTTAAGAGAGGGAGAAGAGGAAGAACTATCCTCAAAGTACCGTCTGTTTCTTCATGGAAAAAAAATTATGGAAAGTCTTTCTGTGGCTTATGATGCAGTCAATTCCGATGTCACAGGGCGTGCTTTAAAAGAGGTGGAGTCAGCGGCTGTTTATGATGAACGCCTGCTTACCATCAGAGACCAGCTTTTTGATGTGGACTCCATTTTAAGCGATATTAATCATGAAATCACCTCTTATCTGGAGGACTTATCTTTTGATGAAGAAGATTACCAGAAAATGGAGGAGCGTCTTGACTTAATTCATAATCTGGAAGCAAAGTATGGAAAAGGTGTTGACGTGATTTTCAAAAATCTGGAAGAAAAGAAAATCAGGCTGGGTGAACTGGAAGATTATGACCGTTTAAAGCAGCTAACAGAAAAAGAGATTCATCTGACTGAGGATAAATTAGAAGATATATGCGGACAATTATCCTGTATGAGGAAAGAAACTGCAAAAGAACTGACGGAAAAAATTAAAGAAGGCCTGCATGATTTGAATTTTATTGATGTTAATTTTGATATGGAATTTAGCAGACTGGATCATTATACAGCAAACGGTTTTGATGAAGCAGAATTTATGATTTCTGCCAATCCCGGGGAGGCCTTAAAGCCTTTAAAATCCGTGGCTTCTGGCGGTGAGATGTCAAGAATCATGCTGGCAATCAAAACTGTTCTGGCTGATTCCGACGATATTCCAACCCTGATTTTTGATGAAATTGATACCGGTATCAGCGGAAGAACCGCACAGAAGGTTTCAGAAAAGCTTTCTTATATAGCAGCCAATCATCAGGTAATCTGTATCACTCATCTGCCCCAGATTGCAGCCATGGCAGATGCTCATTTTGAAATTAAAAAATCGGCAGAGGCTGGAAAAACCACCACAGGAATCCAGGCACTGCAGGATGAGGAAATTGTGGAAGAACTTGCAAGGCTCCTTGGCGGAGCAGAGATCACGGATGCTGTAAAAGTAAATGCCAGAGAGATGAAGCGTCTTGCGGCCGAAAAAAAGTTAAAAAAGTCATAACTGGTCCAAACACCAAAATTAAATGAATTCAACTAAAATATGACAGAGTGTTTTTAACGAATTCTCACATACTATGAGAGGAGTCAAAAAATTGTCTCCTTTATTCTTCTAAGGAGGTATGTGAGATGGCAAAAAAGAAATTTCATAAACTAATTGTAAGGGCGTTCTGGATCAGCCTGATCTTTTGTATCGGATTTACCTGGTTCTATATGAAACGGGTCATTCCGGACAAATTGAACATCGTTGCAGCAGAAGAAGAACAGTTTCATTTCTCCATGCCTTTTGATGTGACGCTGCATTCCGACAGCGAGGAAGTGGTACTAAATAATGGTTCCAACATTCCTTCCGATCAAATTCACTTACAGGTGAATCAGCCGTTTTCCGTGTATTCCAAGAATCTGGGAAGCTATAAGCTGGGATTAAAGCTGTTCGGCTGGATACAGTTAAAAGATATTCAGGTAAATGTAGTTGATACCAAATACGCTGTTCCTTGCGGTACTCCAGTTGGAATTTATTTAAAATCAAATGGAGTCATGGTAATCGGTACAGGAGACGTAACGAAAAAAGATGGAATGGTTGTAGAGCCTGCATTTGGAGTTTTACAATCAGGGGATTATCTGGAATCAATTAATGGAATCCCACTTA
Source organism: Paenibacillaceae bacterium (assembly GCA_015057775.1). Taxonomy (GTDB): domain Bacteria; phylum Bacillota; class Clostridia; order Lachnospirales; family Lachnospiraceae; genus Lacrimispora. The sequence goes on from SVDT01000163.1 coordinate 8,366, forward strand.
GTGACAAGGAAACACTGATGAATGAGCTGAATAAAATAGGCGCATCGGAAGCTGTTTTAAAGGTCAGAAGAGGCGATGATAACATTGACATTAAGATGAATCCCATAGAAACAGAGGACGGATCCTATAAACTGGGAGTCTGGGTTCGTGACGACACTCAGGGAATAGGAACCATGACCTATGTGGATATGAACGGACAATTTGGTGCACTTGGCCACGGAATCAGTGACAGTGATACCGGAAATGTAGTCCAGATTACAGACGGTTCTCTCTATGAAACAGCAATTCTGGGAATCGAAAAAGGAACCTTTGGGAAACCAGGTGTCATGAGCGGAATCATCTATTATGGTCCTGGTTCTAACTTGGGAACGATTAAAGAAAATACAGAAGAAGGTATTTTCGGTACAGTAAATGACCGCTTTAAGCAGGGAGTCTCTCAGGATGCCGTACCCATCGGTTACCGGCAGGATGTGAAGAAGGGGAAAGCCTATATACGAAGTGATGTTTCTGGAAAAGTGCGTGATTACGAAATAGAAATCCAGCGGGTTGATTACTCCACCACTCATAAAAGCAAGGGAATGGTAATTAAAGTCACAGACCCCGATCTTCTGGCATTGACCGGGGGAATTGTTCAGGGTATGTCCGGTAGTCCGATCTTACAGGACGGAAAGCTGATAGGAGCTGTTACCCATGTTTTTATCCAGGACTCAACAAGAGGCTACGGTATCTTTATCGAAAATATGATCAATCATTGATAATTTTTGCCAGGAAATAAAAGGACAGAATCGTAAGTAGCCTTACGGTGCCGTCCTTTTCTTTTCCTGTTTAATTTTTAAAGGTAATAAATCCATAACTGTTCAGGATATGGAAGTACTTGGATAGACGTTCGTATAGAGGAGATGCATCCTCTCCAAACTGTTCCTTTACTAAAGCAGAAAGGCTAAGGATATCCCTGTTGCCATCGATGAGACACCATACAAAGCTTCCCATTGGATCCAGATGAATGTGGCTTACTTTGGGTTTATGAAAAAATCTCTGGGCAAACCGGTGAAAGACGCCTTTGTTTTCCACGTCCAGTGTCACCAGTCCGCTTTCTTCAACAGACCAGTGAATATGTTCTGTCCGAATGGGAATCCGGTCTAAATAGTTTTCGCTTTTTTTATCTGTCTGACTCATTTCTTCACTTTCTTCCAGATTGTAAATTTAAGCAGGCTTAAAATGACAAGCGCAAATAAAATCAGACTTCCAAAATCCAAAACAAAAGAAGGAAGATTTAGTTTTGAGGACAGATCCAGAGCCTTGTCCAAACCAAATACTGCTAAAAGCGCAAGCAGGATACCTACCAGGCCTTCACCTGCAATCATTCCGGAACAGTAAAGCATTCCGTCGCTGATTAACTGATCTTTTTCTTTCTTGTCTTCTTTTTTCATTCTGTCAAAGTATAAGCGTACCAGTCCGCCTACCATAATGCATGCATTTAACTGGACAGGAAGATACACGCCAATGGCGAA
>SVDT01000001.1 GCA_015057775.1 Paenibacillaceae bacterium
AACTCTGTGAGCACGGTGGAAAAGGGAATGGGTATTGCGGAGCAGACTTCCCGCTCACTGAATGTGGTGAGAGATACCATGGATCAGGTAGTGGATACGGTTAACCGCATCACCCTGGCATCGGAAAAACAGGCAGAGTCAGTGGAGAATGTATCCGGCAGGGTTAATCAGATTGCCGCAGTGGTACAGACCAATTCTGCTACCGCAGAGGAGAGTGCAGCAGCCAGCGAGGAGATGTCCAGTCAGGCGGCATACTTAGAGCAGCTTGTGGAGCGCTTCCACCTGTACTGCGACAGAAAAGAAACGGAAAACGAATCGTTTTAATAGAATGGACCCTGGTTGGTGAAAACCTTCCAGGGTCTGTTTTTTAGCCTAAAGAAACGTCCAGAATCATCATAACAAGAAATCCAGCCATAACGCCCAGCGTTCCTACATTAGAATGCTCGCCTAAGTGAGCCTCCGGAATCAGCTCTTCTACTACAACATACATCATGGCTCCTGCGGCAAAAGACAATAGCCATGGCATTAGTGGTGCAATGCTTCCAGCAACAATAACGGTAAGAATCCCAAAAACAGGTTCCACGATTCCGGACAAACTTCCTTTTATAAATGCCTTTTTTGCAGACAGCCCTTCCTGTCTCAGGGGAAGGGAGATGGCAGCACCTTCTGGAAAGTTCTGAATACCAATTCCTATGGCAAGAGCCATGGCTGAGGTATAAAGCGCAGGATCACCTCCGTGCTGCGCTGCAAGAGCAAAGGCCAGACCGACTGCCATACCTTCCGGAATGTTATGAAGTGTAACAGCCATGACTAACAGTGTGGTTCGTTTCCAGGAAGACGAAACGCCTTCCGCTTTATTCACTCCGGGACTGCTCATATCTGGATGAAGATGAGGCAGATAGGAATCCAGTACAATTAAAAACAGTACGCCCAGTAAAAATCCACCGGCAGCAGGAATCCAGCCAATACCGCCCTTTGCTTCCGCCTCTTCTATGGCAGGTATGAGCAAAGACCAGACAGATGCTGCAATCATAACGCCTGCCGCAAATCCAAGAAAGACTCTCTGGACTGATTGGTTTACTTCCTTACGGAAGAAAAATACAACCGAAGCTCCCAGTGTTGTCATCAAAAATGTAAAGCCGGTTCCTCCGGCAGCCCATAATATTGGTGTCATAAAATTCCTCCTTTCTATCAGAAAAAGTTAGCAAATGCTAACCTGCATTTCTTACATTTACTATACCATAACCCATTAAATGTGGCAATGAAATAAATTCCCTTTCCATTTACGACAAAATTGTGTTAAAATAGACCTGATTTTACATACGAAAGGAAATTGATTAATGAACATAGATAAAGACTGGAACAGACGTTTTGCAGGGCCGGTTTTACTGGCCGCAGTGACTGCAGCCTGCCTGTCTGCATGCAATAGTGAGAGTGGAATTAACAAGGGAACAGGGGCTGCTACACCTTCCGTAGCTACCGTCTCTGAAGCAAAGAAAGAGCAGTCAGTTAACATTCTGACACCGGGAGGATTATTGCTTCCAGATATTGATAACGTTCCGGTGCTGAAGGACAATCCTATACCGGAGTTTTTGAGAAATGGTGTGGAGCATCCGGTAGTGGCCAGCCTTCAGGAACGTCTGATGAATCTTGGATTTATGGATAACGATGAACCTACCAAATATTTCGGAAACGTGACAGAGGCAGCAATAAAGACTTACCAAAGACAAAACGGACTGGTTCAGGATGGAATAGTGGGACCGGAAACCTTAAATTCAATTATGTCTCCTTCAGCAAAATATTACGCGGTTGCCAAAGGGGTTCAGGGAGATGATATCACAAGGATTCAGAACCGTCTTTATGAACTGGGATATCTTGCTAATGCAGGACAGGTTTCGGGAACCTTCGGTGATGAGACGGAAGTAGCAGTTCAGAAACTTCAGGAGGTCAACGGTCTTAATGTAGATGGTAAGGTTGGACGCCAGACGATCAACCTGCTCTACAGTGAAGAGATCCGTCCCAATTATCTGACCTATGGAGAAAAGAGTGACGTAGTGCTTGCCTCCCAGCAGCGCTTAAAGGAACTAGGCTATTTGATGACCGAACCGGATGGTGCCTATGGAAATGATACAGTAACTGCTGTGAAGCAGTTCCAGTCACGCAATGACCTTGTTGTAGATGGTTACCTGGGACCCTCGACCAGAGTTGCGTTAAACAGCTCAGAGGCACAGCCCAATGGTATGGGACTTGGAGAACAGGGGGATTCTGTAACTAAAATTCAACAGCTCTTAAATAAATACGGATATCTGGCAAAAGGCAACATAACCGGCTATTACGGGGAAGCAACAGAAAAAGCCGTAAAAGAATTCCAAAGCAGAAACGGCCTTTCATCCGATGGTGCTGTAGGTCAGATGACCTTAAGTAAATTATCCGGAAGCGGCGTAAAATCTGCCGGAAGTTCCGGCGGATCAGGCGGTAATACGGTCAAGGGAGGAACTGTAAAGGGAGGTTCTGGCGTTAGCGGACTCCTTTCCATTGCAAGATCCAAGCTGGGCAGCCCTTATGTGTGGGGTGCAAAAGGATCAGGTTCTTTTGACTGTTCCGGTTTTGTATACTGGTCTTTAAATCAGGCTGGTGTCCGTCAGAGTTATATTACCTCTTCTGGTTGGAGGAGCGTTGGAAAATATACGAAGATATCAAGCTTTGGCAGTCTGCAGGCAGGAGATATTATCGTTGTTAGCGGTCATGTGGGAATCGTGGCAGGCGGCGGAAAAGTAATTGATGCTTCTTCCAGTAACGGACGTGTGGTAGAACGGTCTTTAAGCTCCTGGTGGAGCAACAACTTTATCTGCGGCTGGCGTATATTTGGATAGGAACGGTTTAGAATAATGGGTATGAAAAAACAGAGAAAAGAAATTAACATGATTACGGATCATCCGGGAAGGTCGCTTCTCCTTTTTGCACTTCCCATGATCCTTGGTAATTTATTTCAGCAGTTTTATAATATTATTGATTCTGTTGTGGTAGGACGTTTTGTTGGGGAAGAAGCCCTTGCTTCCGTGGGGGCATCTTTCTCTATTACCAATGTATTTATTGCCATAGCGGTAGGCGGAGGAATCGGAAGTTCCGTCGTGGTATCACAGTTTCTTGGAGCAAAGCAGACAGGGAATATGAAGACAGCCATTTCCACAACGCTGATTAATTTCCTGACGATTGGTGTGATTCTGGGCGGTCTTGGTCTGGCATTTAATGACCGTATTTTATTACTTATGAATACACCTTCCAATGTTTTTGAACAGGCAGCGGTATATTTAAGTATTTATTTTATTGGTCTGCCATTTCTGTTTATGTATAACGTGCAGGCAGCGGTGTTTCAATCTCTGGGAGACTCTAAAACACCGCTGTATCTTCTGCTTTTTTCTTCGTTGTTAAATATTGTGCTGGACCTGGTGTTTGTGACACAGTTCCATAAAGGAGTATCTGGTGTCGCAGTAGCTACTTTAATTGCACAGGGACTGTCCGCTGTTTTGTCATTTTTCATTCTGATCAGGCGGCTTAAATCTTATGAAACCACAGAATTATTCCATATATATGACTGGAAGATGACAGCCCACATGATGCGGGTAGCCATTCCTTCCACGCTTCAGCAGTCCATTGTACACATTGGGATGTTATTGGTACAGTCGGTTGTCAATGGATTTGGATCTGCGGTTATGGCAGGATTTGCAGCAGGAACCAGGATTGAATCCATCTGCATTGTACCAATGCTGGCTCTCGGAAATGCCATGTCTACGTATACCGCTCAGAATATGGGAGCTAAAAAAACAGAACGTATTAAGAAGGGCTATGGTGTCTGTTGCATGATGGCAGCAGTATTCGCAGTAATTATCTGCATCATAATGGAGGGCTTTGGAGAAATATTTATCAGAAGCTTTCTAGATGAAAGCAGTGCAAGTGAAGCGTTTATCACTGGAATCAGCTATGTTCATTTCATATCGTTCTTTTATATCTTTATTGGGTTAAAGGCAATAACAGACGGGCTTTTAAGAGGTGCAGGAGATGTAGTGGTGTTTACGGCCGCCAATCTGGTGAATCTGGCTATCCGTGTATCGGGAGCGGCTTTGCTGGCGCCTGTAATCGGGGTCCAGGCCGTATGGTTCGCAGTACCCATCGGCTGGACCGCTAATTACATCATCTCACTGATCCGTTATCTCACCGGAAAGTGGGAGCGAATTCACCTTATTTCTTAAGGGGAAATGCAACAGTTGCTTTAAACAAATCTCCGTCAATATAAAGCTGAAACTGCCCTCCCTGAAGTTCTGTCAGGCTCTTCGCAATGGAGATTCCAAGACCGCTTCCTTCGGTAGTTCTTGCAACATCACCGCGGACGAACCGTTCCGTCAGTTCGTCCGCCCGGATGTTTAACGGGTTTTCAGAAATATTTTTTATGGTAAATAAGATCTTCTCTTCTTCTTTCGTAATGTCTACATAAACACGACTGTGTTCCATTGCATATTTAAACGCATTGTTGTAAAGGTTTTCAAGGACTCTCCATAGGTACCGTCCGTCTGCCTCAATCAACATAGCATCATCTGGAAGCGTAGACACCAGTTCTAAATGCCTCAGTGCAAACTTTTCTTCAAATTCCCCGTTTGTCTGGTAGATCAGTTCAACAAAATCAATACTTGTCATATCTAATTTCAGGTTACCGGAGCTTGCTTTGGAAGCCTCCACCAGATCTTCCGTCAATGTCTTCAACCGCTGGGATTTCTGTTCCAAAACCTCAAGATAACCCTGAATTCGAGGATCCTGAATTTTCTCCCTTTTAATTAAATCCACATAATTGATGATCGACGTAAGGGGAGTTTTTATGTCGTGGGAAACGTTAGTGATCAGATCAGCTTTCAGCCGCTCACTGCGGACCTTTTCCTGCAGCGCAGTTTCAAGTCCTGTGCTGATATGATTGATATTTTCTGCCAGCTCCCGTTCTTTTCCATAAAATTGTTTGGTATCAATTTTATATGTGGTATTCCCGTTGGAGATGTTTATCAGCGCCTGATTGATCTGATCCGTCTGCCAGGCATTTTTATACATCTGGTGAAATACCCACAGATCCAGAAGAATAAACAGCATGGCTACCGCTCCCATAAGAATCCGGGATTCTAAATCGTTATAGGTAAAGAGTAAAAATGAAAAAGCCATAATCATCACAACATTAAAAATCAGAAACAGCGAATAGGTTATCATAATTCTGGTTGTAAAACGGTGATGCTTAAAATAGAGTAAAAGGGTTCTTAACCCTTTATTTAGCAGGCTGTTTTTCCATAAAACTCCGGTCTTATACTGTTTTAAGAGGTTTAATAGTGCAGAAACTCCTGTCACATATAAGATGAGAACTTTTAAAACCAGCTCCCCATAGTACCAAACCTCAGTGGAAAGGAACAGATGGATAATCTTAAAGAATATAAGCTGTGAAGCCAGCAATGCAATCCCACAAGCTGCCAGATATAAGATCACACTGATCTCAGCAGGAAGCCCATCCATTCTCTGCACGAGAGGTGAAGGACTTTGTTCTTCCGGAGTACCGGCAAGTAGAATCAACATGTAAAGTGTTGCGGCGCATCCTAAGATTCCAAGAGCAAGACAGATCATACCAACGATGAAAAACAGGCGCATCTGATCGAAGGATTCAGCTGCCTGAAAGTAGGCGTCTTTGTAAGGATAGGATGTATTAACAGCCACTGACATATGATAATTCCCATTGTTATAGGGATTCATCTTTTCAAGCTCAGGCGAAACGTTCTTTGGAACAGATGTTAAGTTGGAGTCTACATAGAGCGCCTCACCTGTCACGTATAAATATTTGCCCAGGGATTTAAACTCATCGACGGTTTTACCTGGGAAATTGGTATAGAGTTTATAATCCTTGTCTGTATTCTGATACTGGATTTCAAACTTTAAGTTCCCTGGATTTTGGATAAACCGGTAATAGAACCGGTAATAGTTTCCCAAATGAGAGAGAACCTCATAGGAGAGCTGATCGATGGACTGAAAAGAGTCACCTGGTTCTGCGGCCTTAAAGTCAGGTTCATAGGCCCGGTAAACGACCTGATAATTTAGATCTTCACCTGTATTATTATTAGGGTGACCTCCACTTACTTTAAACTGTTCATTTAAATAATAACCCTTTGACTTGGCATGGCGGATCATCTCATCCAATGTGAAATCTTTCGTAGTTCCCGGCCCATCAGCAACCCGAATAATAAACTTGGAATAATCCAGTTTTCCGTTGGTCTCAAATACTTCCTTATACTTTACATAATTAAAAATATCATCAATATCGGATTTTAACTGGCCTGCAAACTCGGGGGTATCTTCATAACTTTCGTTTGCAATCCATCCGATGCCTTCTCCATAATGGGTGTTATTGTACATGACAGAGACACCGATCACTACAAGAAGGGCGAACAGGAGATGGGCCAGAATGGCCTTTTCTTTTCTTTTTTTCATAGCGGCTCCTATTGCTTTTCGATCTTATACCCAACGCCCCAGACCACTTTTAAATATCGCGGCTCTCTGGGATTGATCTCGATTTTTTCCCGGATATGGCGGATATGAACAGCAACTGTGTTATCGGCGCCAATTGCCTCCTCATTCCAGATCTGCTCATAGATTTCATCAATGGAGAAGACCTTTCCTTCGTTTTTTACAAGAAGTAAAAGGATGTTATATTCAATAGGAGTCAGCTTAATGATTTCATCATCAACTGTAACTTCCTTATTATCATCATTAATGGCAAGTCCACCGCATTTATAAATCTGTCCGGCAGGCTGCTGATTCATATTTCCAAGCTGGGTATAGCGGCGCATCTGCGATTTGACTCTTGCCACAAGTTCCAGTGGGTTAAATGGCTTGGTAATGTAGTCATCAGCCCCGATATTTAAACCGAGGATCTTATCGGTGTCCTCCGATTTGGCTGAAAGAATGATGATAGGGATGCTGCTTGTCTCCCGTACTTTTAAGGTGGTGCGGATTCCGTCAAGGCCGGGCATCATTACGTCCAGTATCATGAGATCCACTTCATTTTCTTCCAATAGTTCCAGGGCTTCAAAGCCATCGTAGGCTTTTATTACATGGAAGCCTTCTCCGGTCAGATATATATCAATCGCTTCAACAATTTGCTTGTCATCGTCACATACTAAGATATTTTGCATTTGATAACCTCCTTTTTTCAATATTATACAACGAAGGCAGTAAAAAAGCACATTACATTTTTATGAAGAGAAGGAAAATGAAGCAGTTTCTAGCATGTTTCCAGCTGATTTTTCATATGCTTTACCAATTCAGATAAAAGGGTGCTGCTATGAACATATATGTAGTACAGCCGGGTGACAGTGTAGATTCCATTGCCGCGTCCCAGAACGTTCCGGTAGAAGCTTTGACATATGACAATCAGATTTATCCTCCATACCGCCTGGCAGTCGGTCAGGCACTTTATATCAGGGGTGACAGTCCTCCCGAAGACAGGATTCCACTTTATGTGTTTGGCTATGCATATCCCTTCATTAATCCGGATAATCTGGATGAAACTCTTCCATTTCTAACAGATCTTTACGTTTTTTCTTATGGATTTACGTTAGAGGGAGATTTAGTTCCACCTCAGAGCCCGGATGACTGGATGATCGATCGTGCACTGGAAGCCGGAGTGCGCCCGGTTCTGACTTTAACGCCCTTTGGACCAGATGGCCGGTTTAATAATAATCTTGTGACAAACCTGGTACACAACCCACAGATTCAGCAGCGTCTGATATGGAATCTTGGTAAGATCATGCAGGAGAAACGGTTTGGCGGTCTGGATATTGACTTTGAGTACATTATGGCAGATGACCGTCAGGCTTATGCGGACTTTGTAAAGCGGATCACCCAGATTATGAATCAGTTTGGCTATCAGGTAACGGTAGCACTTGCCCCCAAGACATCGGCCGATCAGAGTGGGCTGTTATATGAGGGCGTGGATTACAGGCTTCTGGGGGAAGCAGCAAACAGGGTGTTGCTTATGACTTATGAGTGGGGATATACATACGGCCCACCCATGGCGGTAGCACCAATTAACATGGTTAGAAAAGTGGTAGACTACGCAATAACAGAAATTCCATTATATAAGATCAGTCTGGGAATCCCGAATTACGGATATGACTGGCCGCTCCCATACGAAAGGGGAGTCACCAGAGCAGAAACCGTAAGCAATTTGGAAGCGGTTCAGATTGCAATTGAAAATGGTGCGGAAATTCAGTTTGATGAAGAGGCCATGTCACCATTTTTCCGTTATTGGAAATATGGAGTTGAACACGAAGTCTGGTTTGAAGATGTGAGGAGTTATAAGGCTAAATTTGATCTTATAAAAGAATATGGATTAACGGGAGCGGGATATTGGCAGATTATGCAGTTCTTCCGGGCTAACTGGCTGGTGTTGAGTCAGATGTTTGTGGCAAGGAAGGTTGGGGATTAGCTAGAGTGAATGCAGGGTGAGGGAATGGTAATTCTTCCGTTATCCTGCATTTTTATTTTTGTTTATACAAATGAGTGTGCAGCTGATTGATAATGGTAAAAAAATTGCCTATTTCATGAACTTATGCTATAGTATACTATGCGGTTAGCAGAAACTAACTTAACAGCTGTAATGTTTTATATTAAAGAGGAAAGACAAATGAATCAAAACAATTTAGTGTTGAAATATGCAAAAGCAAATTTAGAAATGGACGAAGCATTCCATATATGCGTTCCTCCCGGCAGCAGGGTAGATGCTGTGACCACCATGCAGGGGGTCTGCGGATTTGTAATTCCCATTCATGGCAAGGCTTTATTTAAGGTGTGTAATGAAAACTATGAACTGAAAAGAGGAACCATTCTCCATGCAGGCCCGGATATGAACTTAAGTAAGGAAGTAATTGGAGAGGAAGAGTGGGAGTTCATATTGCTTCATTACCGGGTGTTACAAGAGGAAGAAAGGATAGATTCTCTTTTAAATATGCATTATATAATAAATCTATTTCCCAGTCAGAGTGAGGAAATCATGAAAATTACAGATTATATTATGGACCAGCAGAAGCAATATGGTACCAAATATCTATTATCCACGAAAATTTTATTATACGAGCTGATTGAAAAACTCTTTGCCTTTTCCGAAGAGAGTCTGGCAAAAAAGCCAAAGGATTGGATTGAGGAGGTGCTATTATACATCCATGAACATTTGGAAGATAATTTATCTGTATCTGAGATTGCAGAACACTTTAAAATGGGTGGGAAGCAATTTTCCTATTCCTTTCAGAAAAAGACAGGACTCCCACCAAAGAGATATATTATGCAAATCCAGCTCAAAAAAGCCAAAGAGCTTTTGTCAGAAAGCAGTTTAAGCATTGCAGAGGTTTCCAGACGGATTGGCTATGAGGATGCACTTCATTTTAGTCGAATGTTCAAGCGGAGCACAGGCATAGCACCCAGTGCGTTTCATCGCCATTTTGGAAAAAATCCATATTAATTTTGGAAAAAGTCCATTCATTTTCCCATTTTCTTATGCTATATTCTCCTTTATAAAGGAAAGATAAAGCAAAAAGGAGAATGTATGAAAAAAATTATATCCATTGTAACCATTGCAGCATTATCATTGTCAATGCTTTCAGGCTGTCAAAGCATCAGTGAAAAGACAACTGCAGATGCAAAGGATTCAACAGATATGACTGAATTAGCGGTGGAATCAGTTAATGAATCCGGGATAGCCTATCCATATGAATACACAGATGCAGCAGGAAGAACCATTGTCATTGAAAAAGAACCTCAAGCAGTGGTGACCAATTATCTGCCTTTGTGGGAAACCCTGATTCTTCTGGGGGTTAAGCCAATTGCTGTATCTGGTGCAGATAATTACATAAAGACCTGGGATGCCTTTCAGGGGTACGATGTAAGCGGAGTGAAGGACCTTGGCGCCAGTGAGCTTAACCTGGAATTGCTTGCCCAGTTAAAACCGGATATGATATTAAACCAGAGTTATGATATGAAAAACCTGGAGATTGGAAATCTGGAGAAAATCGGACCAGTTGCTGTCTTTGGAAATGATACCAAGATGGATTGGCGGCTTAGTCTGAGAGAAGTTGCCAAAATTGTGAATAAACAGGACAAGGCAGAAGAAGTAATTAAAGATATGGATGAAAAGCTGGAGGCGGACAGAGAAAAGCTGGCAGAAAAATATAAAGACCAGACCGTAGTTCAGTTTTCACTCATGGGTAAAGATAAATATTATGTTGCATACCGCCCTGATCTATATGATAAGGAGAAAGGACTGGGATTAAATGTTCCAGAAGGCTTTACTCAGTCAGAGACTTATGAGCAGATCTCCATGGAAGCACTTGTTAAGATGAACCCTGATTACATCTTTGTCAATGTATTTGACGGGGATGAGCCGTTATTGGAAGAACTTGAGAATAACTCTGTGTGGAAGTCATTAAAGGCAGTAAAGAATGAACATATATACCAGATTGATGGAAGTGGACATGCAGCCAGTCCTCTTGCAACCTTATACACCGTAAATTTTATTACTGATAAATTAACGGCAGATTAAATTTCAGAAACTTAAGGAAAAATGGTATTTTCAAACAGGCAGATACGGTGTCGTTACGAATGTATCTGTCTGTTTCATTTTTTAGAAATGAGAGAAACGATGTTAAAACAGGCAATGAAGTATTATAAACCCTATAAAGTTCTATTTTTAATTGATTTACTCTGCGCAGTGGCGGTAGCTGTAGTGGAATTATTATTTCCCTATGCCATCAGTCATATTGTTGATGATCTGCTTCCCCTGGGAAAATGGGATGAGATGGTAAAAATCAGTCTTTTGCTGGTCCTTGCATATTTTTTAAATACCTTTTTATATATGGTCATTGATTATTGGGGTGAAAAGCTAGGTATGTACATTGAAAATGACCTCCGTAATGATCTCTTTACCCACTTGCAGAAGATGTCTTATCAGTTCTTTGATAATAATAAAACCGGACAGCTAATTGCAAAGGTTTCTAACGATCTGCATCAGATAGGAACGGTTGCTCATTATGCGCCAGAGCAGTTTCTGGTTGCCGGTTCTATGTTAGTAACCACAGTAATCATCATGTTATCCATTAGTAAGCTGCTTGCCTGCCTGATTGTAATGAATGTAGTGTTACTTTTAGCAATTAATATTAATTTTACGAAGGTCATGGTCAATATTTCACGGAGCTTGTTTGGCAATGTGGGAGAGATGTCAGCAGAACTGGAAGAAAATTTTGCCGGAATTCGTGTGGTACAGGCTTATTGCTGTGAGGCACATCAAAGAGAGACATTTCAAAAAACCACAGAGCGCTACTGCAAGCGGCAACAGGAGGGCTTTCTTCGAATTGCAGCCTGTAATGGAATTACATATTTTGTCACAAAACTTCTTCCGGTTTTAATTATACTGGCCGGTGGCTGGCTGGCACTTCATGGCAGAATCAGTGAGGGACAATTCTTTAGCTTTATTCTGCTTACCAATCTGCTGCTAAAGCCGGTTGAGATGCTAAGTAATTTTGCTGCACGATACCCAAAAGGAATCGCCGGATTTCAGAATTTCGTGGAACTAATGAAGATAGAGCCAGATATTAAGGACCGTGAGAATGCAGTGGAACTGGAACAGCCAAAGGGCGAGATTGTATTTAAGGATGTAAACTTTTCTTATGAAGAAGGAAAGCCGGTTCTTGAAAATCTGTCTCTTACCATAAGGGAAGGAGAGACGGTGGCTTTTGTAGGAAACTCTGGCTCAGGAAAAAGTACGATCTGCGGTTTAATACCAAGATTCTATGAAATCAGTAAAGGCTCCATTCAAATTGAAGGAAAGAACATTCAGGATATCCGTTTAAAATCCTTGAGACAGCATATCGGTGTAGTGGCACAGGATGTATTTCTTTTCTCCGGAACAATAGAGGAAAATATCCGGGTTGGGAAACCAGATGCAAGTGAGGAAGAGCTGTGGAAAGCAGCAAAGCAGGCAAATCTTTATGATTTTATTATAGAACAGCCCAATGGAATGAAAACCATGATCGGGGAGCGGGGAATCAAGCTTTCCGGTGGGCAAAAGCAAAGGCTTTCCATTGCAAGAATGTTTCTAAAAAATCCTCCAATTCTGATTCTGGATGAGGCAACCTCAGCTCTTGATGCAGAAAATGAGATGGAAATCCACCGCTCCTTACGAGAACTTTCCAAAGGAAGAACCACACTTTTAATCGCCCATCGTTTTTCTACCATTAAAGATGCCAGCCGTATCATAGTGGTGGAGCCAGGCGGAACAATTCAGGAAGGAACTCACGAGGAACTTATGAAAGACAATGGGATTTATAAAAAGTTATATGAATTACAACAGAATGCACTTACTAATGACAGTTTAGGTGGGAAGGAGTAAGAATGAAATACAGGAACCGGGTTATGATCGTGATTTCAGGCAGCCTCTTTGTGCTCTGTGTGGCGATTTTCATATCCATTATGACGGGTGCCGCTAATCTCACTTTACAAGTTGTGAGTGACTCATTTTTCTCGTTTCATGCAGATGACTCAAATCATCTGCTGGTTCGGGATATGAGAGTACCAAGAGCAATCTCCGGCGCTTTAATCGGAGCTGCCCTTGCTGTGGCAGGAGCAATGATGCAGGGAATGACCAGAAATCCACTGGCAGATTCCGGTCTTATGGGACTAAGCGCAGGTGCGGGATTATTTTTAGCTGTTTCCCTGATATTTTTAAAGGGAATGAGTTATTCCGGGATTATTGGTATGACTTTTCTTGGAGCCGCCTTTGGTGCAGGGAGCGTACATCTGATCAGCATTTTAGTTCCGGGGGGAAATGAATCCATGAAGCTGGTGCTTGCAGGGGCTACTGTAAGTACACTATTTTCTGCTATCAGCCAGGCCATTGCCATCTACACCAATGCATCCCAAAGTATTATGTTCTGGACCATGGGAAATGCTTCTGGAGTCACCTGGTCCCAGTTAAGGATCGGAGGCCCGGTAATAGCCGTCAGCATTGTGGCCGGAATTGGGTTATCAAAGAGAATCTCTATCTTGAATATGGGAGAGGAGACCGCAAGGGGGTTAGGAGTAAACACCGGACAGACCAGGAGACTGGGAACGATTCTGGTAGTACTGCTTTCTGGAACCTCCTTTGCTCTTTGCGGAAGTATTACTTTTGTAGGAATGATGATTCCTCATTTTGTGAGATTTCTGGTGGGGCCGGATTATCGGCTCATTATCCCTATCAGCGCCTTACAGGGAGCCGTTTTGGTGGTGGTGGCAGATGTGTTTTCAAAGACCATTAATGCTCCGGCTGAAATTCCCCTGGGAGCGGTAATCGCGGTGATTGGAGTCCCGATATTTCTTTATTATGCAAGCAAAGAAAGGGGGAGAGATTAAATGAAAAAACTATGGAAGCAGTTCGGGAATATCCGTTTACTGATAATGTCATTACTGCTTTTAGGAGGCCTTTTCTTTGTAAGTATTAACGCTGGTTATACTCCCATTGGATTAGGAGATATGTTGCGCATATTAAGCGGTGGGGGAGATGGCGGAGAAAACATGATTGTATTTGATTTTCGCCTTCCTCGTATCGTGGTTGCAATATTGGTGGGCATGGGATTTTCCCTGTCAGGCTGTGTGTTGCAGGGCATTACAAGAAATCCGTTGGCAGATCCGGGACTTTTGGGCATTAATTCCGGTGCAGGAATCGTAGTTCTGATTTTTATGACATTGTCCGGTACCCTTAGTATGGGAGGTGTTCTGAGCCTTCCCTTCCTCTCCTTGCTTGGAGCACTGCTGACCAGTGGATTGTTATATGCCATCTCGGTGCAAAAAGGACGGGGACTCAATACAGCCCGGCTGATTCTCAACGGAATTGCCATTCAGGCCGGTATCAATGCACTGATGACCATACTGGTTCTTAAATTGGATGACACCCAGTACAATACCCTGGCTGTCTGGCAAGCGGGAAGTATTCATAATTCCAACTGGAAGATGGTTGTCAGTCTGGTTCCCTGGATTTTCACCGCAATGGGATACCTGTGTATGAGAGCAAAGGAACTGGATATTTTGATGGTTGGCGATGAACTTTCTGCAGGAGTGGGAGTTTCAGTTCAAAAAGAGAAAAAAATACTGCTATTTATGGCGGTAGCACTAGCGGCTGCTTCTGTATCAGTAAGTGGCAGCCTGCATTTTGTGGGACTTTTGGGACCACATATGGCAAGAAGAATTGTTGGCTCCAGACACAGGATACTTCTTCCTTTTTGCGCTGTAACCGGCGCAATTCTGGTACTGGTAGCGGATACCATAGGCAGGATTATAATAGAGCCGTCGGAGATTCCGGCAGGAATTGTAGCTGCAATTTTAGGTGCACCTTATTTCCTCTTTCTTTTAGTTACGAACAGCCGTGCTGGAAGAAAAGAGAACGCAGGAATATAAACATTTGGGAGGAACCAGGATGAGAGAATTGAGAACGGACCAGGTAAGAGTAGCTTATGGGGAAAATGTTATTATCGAAAACTTAAGCCTAGAGATACCTTCTGGTAAAATCACCACCATCATAGGTCCCAATGGTTGCGGCAAATCCACTCTGTTAAAAACCATCGGAAGGATTATGAAGGCGAAAAAGGGATTGGTGTATCTGGATGGCACAGATATCTATGAGTTATCCGGTAAAGAATTTGCCAGGAAACTTGCAATTCTTCCCCAGAGCCCTCTTGCACCCGAAGGTCTCACAGCGGAAGAACTGGTATCTTATGGACGATATGCTCATCAAAAGGGATTTGGAAAACAAAGTGAAAAAGACCGGGAGATAATCAGGTGGGCGCTTGAAGTCACCAATCTTTCAGCACTCGGAAAAAGAAGTATTGATCATATGTCGGGAG
This sequence comes from Paenibacillaceae bacterium, assembly GCA_015057775.1. Lineage (GTDB taxonomy): Bacteria > Bacillota > Clostridia > Lachnospirales > Lachnospiraceae > Lacrimispora. The sequence continues at coordinate 14,949 of SVDT01000001.1, forward strand.
GACAAAGGCAGAGGGTGTGGATTGCCATGGCATTAGCACAGCAGGCAGATGTAATTTTACTTGATGAGCCAACCACTTATCTGGATGTGGCCTATCAGCTTGAGATATTGGAACTATTAGAAAATCTCAATAAAACCCAGGGGTGTACCATTGTAATGGTGCTTCATGACATCAATATGGCTTCCAGGTATGCGGATTATCTCATTGCATTAAAAAAAGGAAAAGTAATAGGGAAAGGTACGCCCCATCAGGTGATTACCAGGGAGTTACTTCGGGAGGTCTATCAGATTGAGGCGGATATTATGATAGAAGATTACAGTAAAAAGCCGGTTTGCATGTCCTGTCGGCTTTGCCGTCACAAGGAACCGGACACAGCGGTGGTAAAAACAGCAGTCGTGTAGTAAAATGGAGGTCAGCAAAATATGAAGAAAATAGCAATATACGGAAAAGGCGGCATTGGAAAATCCACTACAGTATCCAATCTGTCTGCAGCACTGGCTGCTAAAGGATATAAAGTGATGCAGATCGGGTGTGATCCTAAAGCAGATTCCTCCAGGAATCTGACTGGAGGGAAGAAAATTCCAACGGTTCTGGAGCTGTTACGGGATAAAGAAAATGTGGTGCTTACGGATCTGGTTTATGAGGGAGATGAAGGCGTACTATGTGTGGAAGCCGGAGGACCGGTTCCTGGAGTTGGATGTGCAGGGCGCGGAATCATTACGGCATTTGAAAAGCTGGAGGAGTTAGATGCATTTTCAGTATACCAGCCGGATATTGTAATCTATGATGTCCTGGGAGATGTAGTATGCGGCGGATTTGCCATGCCAATAAGGGGCGGTTATGCAGAGGAAGTCTACATCGTATCTTCCGGTGAGATGATGTCCTTGTATGCAGCAAATAACATTGCATCAGCCGTTAAGATGTTTGGAAAACGAAAATATGCCTCTCTTCGTGGAATTATTTTAAACAGCAAAAACATTGAAAATGAAGAGGCACTGGTGGAACAGGCAGCCAGGGAGATTGAGACCCAGGTGGTCTTTCAGATACCAAGAAATCCGCTGATCCAGCAGGCAGAAGCATTGGGAAAAACCGTGGTCAGTGCATTTCCGGATAGTGAGATGGCAAAAAACTATGAGAAACTTGGCAATTTGATTTTTAGTTAAGCCAGTTATTTAACTAACTGAAAAGGAGATTTTTATGAATCAACAGCTTAAGGCCTGTCGGTTATCTGAGATAGAGAGCAATCAGGGAATCCCTTTTTCCCATGCAGCCCCCAGCGTGGGGCATCATTGTCCCATGCATACGGCGCTGGCAACGCTTCAGGGGGTAAGGGGTGTTTCCACACTTGTTGTGGGAATGCCGGAGTGCGGATTTTACAGCAGATATGTGATGGAGACACCAAAAGGTCCTGGTGGAGAGCTTCACTATACGTATGTGTTAGATGCCAATGAAGTGGTATTTGGATGCCGGGAAGGATTACTAAAAGCGCTGGAAGAAATGGAACGAGACGGAGCAGATGCAATTGCTGTTATAATGACTTGTGTCCCGGCGCTGATTGGAGAAGACATTCAGGAAATTACGGAAAGCTTTGGTGCAGGGCACAGGGCCAGGGCGGCTGCCATGGATCTGGCCCATTATAAGCGCAATGGTTATGAGGCTGGTTATTATGAGAGTTATCTGGCACTGGCAGAATTTTGTGATACATTAAAGAAGGAAAATGTGGTCTTCCTTTTAGGCGGAGCGCAGTCACAAGAGGGCAAGGAACTATGTGGATGGTTGCATACAGGATCTTCTTCCTATGATATCGTTACAATTGAAGATGTCTTTGAATTAAGTCAGTTTACTAAAATTAGCAGTTCCTGCCTTAATATTGTCACGAATATTCATTTCCTTCCCTTGGCAAAGCGATTAGAAGAAGTCTATGATATTGCTTATGTCTTTCTGGGAGAGTCTTATGGAAGAGATGGCATTCAGGAGGCATATAAGAAAATAGGAACCGCCCTTTTGTTGAGAGAGACTCCGGTCTTTTTTCACTCCCAAGAGGCTGCTAAGTTAGAAGCCAGGGTGAGAGAGGGGTTAGAGGGCAGCCGCTTTCTCCTTACAGCAAACATTCCGGATGCCCTGATTTTAACCGAGTATCTGTGTTCCCTTTCAATGACTCCCTGTTTTCTACATCTGGAAGAATACCAGCAGTGGATGAAAGAATGGAAAAATAAGATATTGTCCCACGGTTCTAATCCTTTGACTGCATTTCTTGTAGAAGATAGCATGACAGAAGACGGATTTAAGGAGCTTGGTTTTGAAAAGCCGGGAAGTTATCGGTTTGTCATTGGAAAAGAGATTGGGGAGGAGCTTGGTTGTCTGAAAGCAGGAAGAAGCTTTTTGCCGCGGCTCATTGGATATGAGAGAACCTTTGCCCTTCTTAAACTTCTTGACGGGCTTTTAAGAGAGGAGAATACATATGCCGCTTTATAAGAACGTACCGGAGCCATCGGGAAGAATGGGACTAATATGGTCGCTGGCAACGATCTATGACAGCGCTGTCATTGAATATGGTTCCATGGGACATATGCTGTACGCCCAAAAATGGATGAGTCAGACTGGATTAGTAAAATATGGGGAGTTGATATCTACTCATTTGTCTGAAAAGGATATTGCATTGGGGATTACAAAAAGGCTGGAAGAATGTGTAGAAGAAGTGGTAAAGTCTGGTCGTGCCAAAGCGATCTTTTTGATTCCATCAAGTGTGCCGGAGATGATTGGAACCGATCTGGAATCCATTGGAGAAGAGCTGTCTGCGACATATCCGGGCATCCCAATTATTTCATTTAAAGCAGGAAATTTTAAGGCTTCAAGGGAACAGGGGATGGAGGAGGCCTATGAAAAAATCGTCCGTTACCTGTCAGAAAAGGAAGATGAGGAAATTGGTACATTAAAAAAGGATTCTTTTAATGTATTTGGTATCTCCTGTGACTGGTCACGTTTTCAGGCGGACACAGCAGAGATCTGCCGCATGATGAAGAAAGGCTTTAACATGGAACCGGCCGCAATATTGGGATCATCCTGCAGTATGGATCAGATCTGCCAGATGACAAAGGCAAAAATAACGCTGGTTATTCGAAAAGAAGGCCTTAAAGCAGCTAAGCTTCTTTATAAACAGTGGGGCATTCCCTACCTTTATCTGGCACCCTATGGATTTGCCGGAACTCTTCAGTGGATAAAGGAACTGGAGACTCTTCTTGGTAAAACGGCAGAACAAACTTTCCTTAAAAAGGAGCAGGAAGAGGCCGCACATGCAAAACATATCTGCCAGCTTTATACCAGACTTCATAAAGAGCGGGCAAACATATGGATTAGCGGAGAAGATGAATTAGCCAGAGGTATCAGCACATTTGCCATGGACGAGATTGGATTTACATTTGCTCAGGGTGGGATTCATATGTCCGATGGAGTAGAGCTTAGGAATAATCCCGGGATGTTTTCCATTGAAGTCAGACGCAGCATCCTGTCTCAGAGTATAAACCCTTATGAACTTCCATTTATGGGATTTCGTGGAGCCTTAAATTTATGCGGACTGTGGCACCAATACATAACGGATAGGAAATTTCAGTGATTTGTGATGTGACACTAGAAAAGGAAGGAGCCGGCAAGAGGGGGGATCCTGCCGGCTAAAGTATGAAAAAAAGTATATTCTAAAAGGTTACTGGCCTCTTTACATTTATTAATATACCTGGAAATTGTGATAGGAGTTTGTTGTAACTGTGAAGAGTTTGTGAAATACAGGGGAGGATTTGTGAGAGCAATGGAGATTTTAACGGAGCGTCTTTGTTTAAAAGAATATGATAAGAGTTGTATTAATGATTATTATAAGCTGAAGTCATGCCCATCTGTCTGGACTTATTCAACATTTGTTCCTGTGCAAAGTATACAGGAAGCAGAACATTTACTAAATGAGCAAATTGTTACCAGGGAACAGCACAACGGGGGTTTTATGCCTTTATATCAAAGAGATAATAACCAGTATATCGGAGAGGCAGGAATTATCTCAATAAACAGGAATGCGAATCGATGTGAGATAGGTTATAATCTACTGCCTGAATTTTGGAATCAGGGATTTGCCACTGAGATTGCCGCAAAGCTGGTAATACATGCAATTATTGATCTGAAATTTGAACGTGTCGAAGCTTTAGTGCTTTCAGATAACAAAGCATCATGCAGAGTCATGGAAAAATGTGGTTTTAAATGTGAAGGTATTCTAAGGCACTTTAACAGGCACAATGATAATTACCGTAATGTTAATTACTATGGTATCATATCCTCGGATATTAAATCTATCTGATGACATAATTAATAGGTGACAGACAGTTGTCCTGTTATATGTAGTATGATAATAAAAAACAGGAGGTATGACTAAGAAATGAAATTAGATGGATTTGGCATTTTTGTAGAGGATATGCCAGTAATGGTACGGTTTTATCGCGATGTACTGGGATTTGATATAAAGGAAGATGAAAACACAACCAATGTTTACCTGGAGAAAGACGGCACCTTGTTTTTACTGTATCGGAGAAGTGATTTTGAGAAGATGACAAACAGGGGATTTCATTATGCAAAGGCAATCAATGGGCATTATGAAATAGCGTTGGGCGTGGAAAATTTCGATGCCGTTGATTTGGCATTCCATGATGTGGTTTCTAAGGGAGCTACTCCGGTTATGGAACCGACCACAGAGCCCTGGGGTCAGCGTACCTGCTATATTGCAGATCCGGAAGGTAATTTGATCGAAATTGGCTCATTTAATCAATAAATACAAACAGGAAGGCTGCTACCACTAGAATGAGAGTTGGCAGCCTTCCTATCTATTATTAAACATTGGATTTCAGATGGCATGCTTAGTCCTTTGAAGGGAAAAGCTTATCGTGATAATACGCATTGGCCTGATAAATCGCGCCCAAAGGATTATGGCACAATACACGGTCTTTGACTGCAAATACGGTGACAGGGGCTTTGGAATACTTTATAAACAGAGAATCATGTCCGACACAAAGACCAAGTACGATGTTTAAATCCGTTTTGGCTTCGTTAAGAAAATGAGCCTGTGCAATAGGATTACACATAGCCACCGGATTATCATGAATTCCAATTAACTCCCTGGAGAGATGACCGGTTTTACATAATATGGATTCCACCTGAAAACCATTGCTTACAAGTACATTTCGTAATACTTCTGCTTCATCTGTTAGCCCGATACAAAATGCCAGCCCCAGATTTTTGTATTCACATTCTCTGGCAAAATCCATAGTTTCTTCCAATCTGGTTTTACTACCATATCTGTCACTTACCACAATCGCAGAAGCCCTGGAGATTTTTAAGTTTTCCTCATCCTGATATAAAGATGACAGATTCTCCATATCATTTGAGAGACTTGGGCAGCCTCTGGGTGCATTTGAAAAATCACCTGAACTGCAGGAATGAACTTTACAGGAAGCACAAAAATACATAATATTCACTTCTTTCTTTTTGTATTTTCTATTTTAGTAATTTTAATGTATTTAATATCTCCTGGGCTTTACCCTGGGTATCCGTTGTATATAATGAGAAGACAAATATTATTTTATTTCCTCGGATACAAGCATAAAAATCCAAATTAATAACATCTTTGTAGATATATCTGGATTTTATTGCTGCAAATTCCCCCAGCTGAGTGTTGGTTCGATCAATAAAAGTCACCTTATCCGTTAATGCACTGACAAAACCCACTTCATAGGCATTGGCATATATTTGTGGATCAAGATATTCAGGACATGTTTCATTATCAAATGTAATTAACATATTGTCGTTGGATATATCAAATGTTTGAGAATTACCATCAAAAGCAGTAGTGGTCACATCCCCTGGAATCTCAAGAGAGTACCCAAATTCTGTATTTTTATATGTATTAGAAGCCTTCTTATTGTCGGCATTTGAATCAAGCCATTTCCCGGAAGCGTCGAAAGTATAATTTACACCATTAATGTTTTGTGTGGTATTTGTTAACATCACACCATTTTCATCAAAATAATACCAGTTACCCTGGTCCTCAATCCACTGGCTGACCACTGGTGTTCCGTTCTGATCGTATTTCCACTGACCATTATCCTGTTGTATCCAACCAGCAAACGATTGAATGGTGAAAAGAGATGACAGACATGTTGCTAATAATAGAATTTTTACTTTTTTCATATGATCCCCCTATTATAACTGTTTTTATTTATTATATAGGAAAAAGGTACAGATTACAATCAGATGTGTCGCGGTGCCTTGGTTAACACTGGCAGGTTCAATAAGCCCTAAAAAGGGAGGAGCCGGTAAGATTGGCGGGATCCTACCGGCTGAAGTATGAAAAAGTATTTATATGAAAGGGTTATTAGCCTCTTTGTAATTATTAATATACCGGAAAAATGTGACCAGATTATGATGCTACTGTGAAGAGTTTGTGAAAATGAGGAATTGACACTCCTCTTTCCGGTTGCTATAATTCCTATAAACATATTAATAAAGTGTGGTAAAAGGAGACTATATGAATATACAAGAGAAAGACCAGAAATTGAGGACTTATATTTCAGAATTGGAAAGTCTGGCAGTTGCTTTTTCTTCAGGGGTGGATTCGACATTTTTATTAAAAACGGCACATGAAGTTCTTGGAGACCGGGTGATTGCTGTGACAGCCAAATCCTGTTCCTTTCCGGAACGGGAGCTGAATGAGGCAATTCAGTTTTGTGAGAGAGAAGGAATCCGGCATTTTATTGTTGACAGCGAAGAACTGGATATAGAAGGTTTTAGCAGCAATCCCCAAAACAGATGCTATTTATGCAAGCATGAGTTGTTTGAAAAAGTGGCAGAAGTTGCAGCAGAGCATGGGATAAAGCAGATAGCGGAAGGCTCTAATCTGGATGATAATGGCGATTACCGCCCTGGGCTCATTGCTGTTGCAGAGCTGGGGGTCCACAGCCCCCTTCGCTATGCCAAGTTGAATAAGGAGGAAATAAGGGAGTTATCCAGGGAGCTGGGATTAAATACATGGAACAAGCAGTCCTTCGCCTGTCTGTCCAGCCGGTTTGTGTATGGCGAGACTATATCCAAAGAAAAGCTCTCTATGGTTGACAAAGCAGAGCAGCTTTTACTGGACTTAGGGTTTTCCCAGGTGAGAGTTCGCATCCATGGTACAATAGCCAGGATCGAAGTGCTCCCGAACCAGATTGCCCAGCTTATTACTGAACCTAAAAAAGGTGTGATAACGGCAGAGTTTCATCGGATTGGTTTTTCCTATGTTACACTGGATTTAGACGGTTACCGCATGGGGAGCATGAACTTAACGTTGAATCAGGAATAAATATAAGGAGAATCTGTTGATTTTTTTGCCTCTTTCTGTTATATTGATTTGTTAAACAATCTATTGGAGAGGTACTAAAATGTTTTTATATGAGACAGTAAATGATCATGTGCGGATTTTGACATGCAGAGGATACGGGAGTATAGTACGTGTTCCGGAGAAGATTGGGAATCTTCCGGTGACGGAGTTGGCGGAGTATGCATTCTCCAACAGCGAGGGAAGGGATGAGATGCTTTCTCATATCGGAGATGGCATTCAAATGTGCGATGAAGAGGGAAGTCCCGCCTCCTATGAGGAAAAGGATCTGCCGCCAGAAATAACAGGCGATCTTTTGGAGGATCTGTATCTTCCTCCTTCCATTAGAAAAATTGGAAACTATGCTTTTTATAATTGTTTTGGGTTTCGTCATATGGAGTGTTTCAGCTCTATAGGGGATCTGGGCTCTGGTTTGTTTACCGGATGTCTTGGAATCAGAGATCTGGATATTCATATTACAGCTGGGAATCGTTCCTGTATGCAGGGCATTGTATCGGAACTGAGGCAGGAACTTTATGTAAATTATCATACAAAGAATATGACTGCAAGACTGATATTTCCTGAAATGTACGAAGAGTCGGTAGAACACACGCCAGCTCGGATTGTATTCCGGGAGATGCACGGATGCGGGCATTTGTACCGATATTGCTTCGACCAGTCCGAATTTCAGTTTCATAAATATGATGCATTATTCCCCCATGTCCGTGTTCAGGAATCGGATCGTCTGACTGCAGCGCTTGCACTCTCAAGACTGTATACGCCCCTTAATCTCCTCCCCAAAGACCGGAAGATTTATGAGGATTATTTAAGGGAGCATCTACAGGCTGCAGGGGAAGCGACTCAAAAGGAAAGTGAATTATTTCTGTGGCTGGCGTCTGAGTATTGCAAAGAGCAAACTGATTTTGACCGGCTGATCGATCTGGCATCGGAAAATAATAATACGGAGCTGCTAAGTTCTCTAATGGATTTAAGGCATTTGCGTTTTCCTGTAAAAAAACGCACATTTTCTCTTTAACATGAATTAATTTTAATATTATCATTAACATAGTAAGGTGTATGAAATGGGAAATTGCTCGTTTCATGCACCTTTTATAAAATGAGTATTTAAAGGTATTGACATAGATTATAAATGGGTGTAGAATGATGAACTGTTAGTTTACTTTAATGCACTAATATGAATTAAAATTGTTTTATTGTTATTTTCTTTATTACTTTCAATTAAAAGTAAGACCAAAACAATAGAAAAAGAGTTTCAATTTTGTTAGAATAATGTTATATAAATCGCAGTCATTATGATTCTTCCGGCGATAAATATAATATTTGGGTTTTACAGTATTTAGGATAGTATAGAAAGAAGGTAAATAGAATGATTGATCCGGTGAGACAGCGTCAGATAGATGAACTGAACGAGGTAGAACTTGGACATGAGATACTTGGTAATGCAAGAAACGAACTTTATCTAAACTTCAGATATTTAGATGTTGCGTTAAGCAGTTTTGGATTTGAAGCTGATCGTTCCGGTTCCGGGCTCAGTACAGACGGCTATGTAATTTATTATCAGCCGGAGTTGTTGTTTTCCATGTTCGGGGGCAGCCGCATACGAATTAACCGGGCATATCTTCATATGCTTTTTCACTGTTTATTCTGGCATCTGGGTTCTATGGGAAACCGTGATAAGCAATACTGGGATCTGGCGTGTGATATAGTGGTTGAATCAATATTGGATGGATTTTATGTAAAATCTGTTTTTCAGCATCAGTCACCGTATCGGCGTGAAATTTATGGTCAGATAAAAAACAGGCTTTCTGTATTCACAGCGGAAGGAATTTACCAGATTCTTATGGAAATGAGTCTGTCAGAAGAAGCACTTCACCGTATGCAGGCAGAATTTTATGTGGACAGCCATGATAAGTGGGAACAGGAAGAAGATCCCCGTATGAAAATAGAACGTCAGAATAAATGGCAGGATATCAGGGATAAAATGGAAACGGAGATGGAATCCTTTGGGGAAGAGGAGGATGATTCCTCCAGACAGCTTTTGGAACAGGTAAAGATAGAAAATCGGGAACGCTACGATTATAAACGGTTTTTAAGAAAATTCGCAGTTCTAAAAGAGGAAGCGGAGGTAGATCCCGATTCTTATGATTCCATATTCTATACGTATGGCCTGACGCTCTATAAAAACATGCCTTTAATTGAACCTCTTGAGACGAGAGAAGTTTTTAAGATCGAAGATTTTGTAATTGTGATCGATACTTCCATGTCTGTCTCAGGCGATTTGGTGAGAAGCTTTCTGGAGCAGACCTATGAGGTTCTTGGAGAATCAGAAAGTTATTTTCGTAAAATAAACATTCATATTATACAGTGTGATGAACAGATTCGTTCCGATGTAACAATTACAAGCCGGGAAGAGATGGAAGATTATATGAAACATTTTACTCTTTCGGGATTTGGTGGAACTGATTTTCGTCCTGCATTTGAGTATGTAAATGGTCTGCTTAATAAAGGAGTCTTTAAAAAGCTCCGGGGGCTGTTGTATTTTACAGATGGTAAAGGAATTTATCCAGTAAAAATGCCTCCCTATGAAACTGCATTTGTGTTTATGGAAGATCAGTATCAGGATATATCAGTGCCAGGCTGGGCAATGAAGGTAATATTGACCAGGGAAGATCTGAAAGTAAATTAACAGGAGAACAATAAAACAATGAATATAAAACGAGCAAAAGAAGAAATTAAAAATACCATAGAGGCTTATCTGCTAAAAGATATCTACGGCACTTACGAAATTCCTGCAATGCGGCAGAGACCGGTTTTCTTAATGGGACCGCCCGGAGTGGGAAAAACACAGATTATGGAGCAGATTGCAAGAGAGTGCCAGATCGGACTGGTGGCTTATACCATCACCCATCATACAAGACAGAGTGCGGTGGGACTTCCATTTATCACTGATAAGGAATTTGGAGGCAAACAGTATCGTGTGACGGAATATACCATGAGTGAAATTGTGGCCTCTGTTTATAATAAGATAGAAAGCACAGGACTGTCAGAGGGAATTCTCTTTATTGATGAGATAAACTGCGTTTCTGAAACACTGGCACCCACCATGCTTCAATTCCTTCAATATAAGACTTTTGGAAATCATCGCATACCAGAAGGCTGGATCATTGTAACTGCGGGAAATCCTCCGGAGTATAACAAATCAGTCCGTGATTTTGATGTGGTTACCTTAGATCGTATAAAGCTGATTCATGTGGAGCCGGATTACGAGGTATGGAAGGCTTATGCCTATGAGCATGAAGTCCATCCTGCAGTTATTTCCTATCTGAATGCAAGAACGGAAAACTTCTGCCGGATTGAAACTACGGTAGATGGAAAATTCTTTGCGACGCCAAGAGGCTGGGAGGATTTATCCAGCTTTATAAAGATTTATGAACGTCTGGATAAGAAGCCAGATCGTGATGTAGTAGGTGAGTACATTCAGTATCCCAAAATAGCCAAGGATTTTGCCAATTATCTGGAGCTGTACTATAAATACCGGGATGATTATCAGATTGACGAAATACTGTCTGGCACAATCCGGGAAAGTTTGTGCAACAAATTAAGCCGTGCTCCCTTTGATGAGAAGTTAAATGTAATGGGACTCCTTTTATCAAGGCTGAGTCAGCATTTTAAGAAAGTGGCTGACCAGGGAGACCGTACAGGCCTGTTAATGGAAGAACTGAAAAAAATTGATCCGGAAATAGATGGGAATTCAAACGCTTCAATGGTAGAACGGTTACGAGATGTAAGAACCCAGTGGAGTGAATCCGTAAAACAAAAACGGGAAGCAGGACTTTTGAACAGACGGGAAGATTTTCTATACCGTGATGTAGAAGCAATGCTGATTAATATAGAAGAAACGCTTAAAAAATCTTCAAAAAACAACATGGAGGAGGATTGGAAGCAGATTAGAGAGCTGTTCCAGAAAGAAACAGACCGATACGATATGTTTTTTGCAGAAAGTGGAAAATCCCTTGAACACGCTTTTGATTTTCTGGAAGCATCCTTTGCAGCCGGCCAGGAAATGGTATTGTTTATTACAGAGTTAAATACTGGTTTTTACAGTGTGAACTTTTTAAAAGAGTATGAGTGTGAACGCTATTATCAATATAATAAAAGTCTTTTATTTAAAGACCGGGAGGACGAAATCAGATCAAGAATCACGAGTTTGGGAAAATAATGTATAAAAACCAAGAAGCTACTCCATAATATAAGGGAAAAGGAGGTAGTGCCATGGGAAATAAAGCATTAAATTACACAGCTCTGACAATTGCCATCATCGGTGCAGTAAACTGGGGGCTGGTAGGTTTCTTCAATTTCAACCTGGTGTCATTTATTTTCGGCAGCATGACCTGGCTGACAAGGATCGTGTATGCCGTCGTAGGAATCTGCGGATTATATCTGCTTACCTTTTATGGTCATTCAGAAACAAGTACGGAAAGATAGTTGATGATTCGAGGAGGGCATTGCGCCATGATTGGAATATTTGGTCATGGAGCAGTGCCCTTCGTCTCTTTTATAATTAAGGAACATTTCGCGCCAATAGTTATACAAGTCACGCCATTTGCCTTATTTTAAAGATTTTTTATAGTAATATAAAAAAATGTGTCAAATCTATATATTCTGCATGGAGGCTTAAAAATGACAGCTCAAAAGGAATTCGAAAACTATCTTCACAGGGAAAATTTGTCAGATAATACAATTTTAACTTATGTGTGGACAGTAAATAATTATTTTTTACATTATGATGAAATAAACAAAGAGAATTTGTTGGCATTTAAAGGTTATATGATGGAATCCTATAAGCCTAAAACTGTAAATTTACGGGTACAGGCACTTAACAAATATTTGTTATTTCTAGATGAAGAACGTTTGCAGTTAAAAAATGTTAAAATACAGCAAAAAAATTTTTTGGAAAATGTTATAAGCAATGCTGACTATATTTATCTGAAAAAGAGACTGAAACAAGATGGTAATATGGAATGGTACTTTCTTGTATGGTATTTGGCTGCCACGGGTGCACGAGTCAGTGAACTTATACAGATTAAAGTGGAACATGTTGATATGGGATATTTGGATCTTTATTCAAAAGGAGGTAAGCTGCGGCGCCTTTATATTCCTGTAAAATTAAGAGAAGAAACGCTTGATTGGCTGAAAAAAAGAAATATTACCTCCGGTTATTTATTTTTAAACCGTTTCGGAAAACTCATAACAACCAGAGGAATCAGACAGCAACTAAAAAATTTTGCCATAAAATATGGAATAGATCCTAAAGTTGTCTATCCTCATTCTTTCCGGCATCGTTATGCAAAGAATTTTCTTGATAGATACAATGATATCGCTTTTCTTGCCGATTTAATGGGGCATGAAAGTATTGAAACCACTCGCATTTATTTAAGAAGAACTGCAACGGAACAGCAAAGTTTAATTGATAAAATTGTAAATTGGTAAAAAAAGATTCAGTTTCATGAAAATATATAATCATGAACTGAATCTTTTCTGCTATAAATGTTGATTAATTAGTAATAAGTTTTCTATGTTCCTATAATGTGTATTATAGGAACTTGACAAAACTTATCAAAACTAAGTTTTTACGATATTATCCTTGTTTTTACCATTCTAATATATCTATCGTCACTAACATTTAGAAAATAAGACATTCTTAAAAAAAATCTTTTATTTATCCGAACCGAACAGTTCATATAGGAAAAAAATAACATTGTTGTAATACACATTCTGGGAATATTTGTCAAGTAGTTTAATTTTTAACAAACATGCAAGCAAACAAGGAGGTGAAGCTAATGTTATCTTTAGGAAGGAATCCTGGTCAGTATCTTGTAATTGACAAAAACATTGTTATTCAAGTGGTCTCCGTTGACGGAGATTTACGGCTTGCCATTGATGCGCCAAAAGAAATTTCTATCGAAAGAGGAGAAGTTTATGAAAAGCGTCATCCGATTCCACAGTGTCTGAAACGGCTGAGGGAAAAGAGCATCAAATGGTGAGATAATCACGCTTTCAATTATTCAGCCAGGGCCCGGCTGAATAGTTTGGAATAAAAAAAACACATGGGGGAAAAGGAAGTCCCCGTCTTCATTCAAGGAGGTAAACAAATGAGAATTCAACACAATATCGCAGCTTTAAACTCTTACAGCCGGTTAGGAAACAATAATAGTGCCATAAGCAAGAATCTGGAAAAGTTGTCATCAGGATACCGGATCAACCGTGCTGGTGATGATGCAGCAGGCCTTGCTATTTCTGAAAAGATGAGAGCACAGATTACCAGTCTTGATACTGCAAAGAAGAATGCCAATGATGGTATTTCTTTAACTCAGTCTGCTGAGGGTGCTTTAACAGAAGTACATTCCATGTTGAACCGTATGGTGGAACTGGCTGGCCAGTCTGCAAACGGTACCTATGACAATAGTGTTGACCGTAAACAGCTGCAGAAGGAAGTTTCTTCGTTACAGAGTGAAATTGACCGTATTTCAGACGGAACTACATTTAATGGGATCAGTCTGTTAGATGGATCCTTAAGCGGAAGTTCAACAGCAGGGGGGCTGACAGGCTCTTCAATTGTTAATTTCAAAGGTGCTACCGGTAGCGCAGCAGGTACTGATGCCAGTACTACACCTGCAGCGGCGACTACAGGTAAATATACTGTAAAAGTCGATACGGCATTTACAGATGGAAAGGACGTTACGATTGGTGGAGTAGCTATTCATTTTAAAGATGATGGTACCGGAGATGTTCAGACAGGTACCGGTCATGATGATGACCAGACGAAACAGGCAGCTTCAATGGTAACTTTACTTAATAATGATTCTACTTTTAAGAACCACTGGACTGCAACTGCAGCTGGAGATACCATTACCATTACAAATAAAGATGCGGGAGATACGACAGCTTTTGCCAGTGTCGCAGGTACTGACGCTGGTAATGTTACTCAGACAGGGGCTGATGGAAAGGCAGCAGCAGGTATTGATTTCTTCCAGAAGGATACCATCAATATAGATGGTACAGAGGTAAAGGTTGACTGGTCTAAGTTAAATGATACAGAGCGTTCGGCGCTTCAGAAAGACTGGACTGCTTCCGGCTCTCCTACTAATGCAGATGCGAAAAAGGCTGGAGAAATAATACAGAAAACAATCAATGAGGCGATAGATAATCACAATGCTGCCAATGGTACCAACTTGAATCATATAAAGGCAGAGGGGTCTGTTAGTGGATCTGCAGCATCTTTTGCCTTTACTAGCGGATTGAAAGATGGTAATTCCAAGATAACCTTTACAGGAACATCTAATACTGTTCTGGGTCAAGTAGCATCTGGTAACCTTACTACAAATACACAGACGCAGACATTAGCTCCGGCAACATCTGATGTTACAGGTCATTTTACCATGAAACTGGGTGAACAGACCTTAGATGTGAATTTATCAGGTATAACTGGTTCAACGGATGTTGCAAGCCAGGTGCAGTCTGCTATCGACTCCGCATTATCAAATTACGATAGCGCAAATAATTTATCAGGCACAGATGCAATGAGCGGAAAAGTCAACGTGAAATTAAATAAAGACGGTGCACTTGAATTCGTAAATAACACAGGAAAAGAACTGGGATTTGAAGATAAGGGAGATGGTGAGGTTGCCAAGAACCTGGGCATATCCACACAAGGAAAGTCTCTCGGAAACGGTGGACTGACACTGCAGATAGGTGATACGGCAGACAGCTTTAACAAGATGACTGTTCAGATTGACTCTATGAGTTCCAAATCGCTTGGGATTCTTGGTATTGATATCTCAACTCAGGCCGGAGCCTCCTCAGCTATAGATAAAATTAAAAAGGCAATTAATACCGTATCTTCAACCCGTGGCGATTTAGGTGCAATTCAGAACCGTCTTGAGCATACAATTAATAACTTAAGCGTATCCTCCCAGAATATGACAGCTGCTGAAAGCCGGATCAGAGACGTCGATATGGCACAGGAAATGATGGAATATACCAAGAATAATATTCTGGTATCTGCATCTCAGTCTATGCTCGCTCAGGCTAACCAGCTTCCAAAGGGCATTCTTCAATTATTACAGTAATCAGAAATCCTTCCAAGGCATGGTTTAGTTATTCAAGTGTAACCATGCCTTGGATTTAATTTCATCTAAAGTACCTTATGTATTTGTTCAAAACCTTCGTCTTGTTATACTCCGGTATTAAAGTAATAGATATAGAATATCCCCAATCTGCTATTATATATGATCTTTTTATGTTATACTCTTAATCAAAAGCACCGCCAACCAATTTTTTACTGCTGTTGGCTGCATTAGGAGGAAATGATGTTTTTTATATGCGGAATGAGTCAGGGAAAAAAGCTGCTGGATTATACCAGGACAGTGATCTGTTCCTTATGCGGAGGCTATGGCAGATATCAGGTATTTATGACATACAGCTATTTCAGTGTATTTTTTATCCCTATTATAAAATGGAACAGGCATTATTATGTACAGATGTCCTGCTGTAATTCCGTTTATGAACTGGATGGAGAAAAAGGAAAGAAATTAAGCAGAAGAGAGCCGGTTGAAATTGAGGAGCGGGATTTAACCCTGGTTCAATCCGGGCAAAGAAGCGCAGAGTGGAATAAGAGGCAATGCTCCCACTGCGGGTATGAAACAACAGAGGATTTTGAATACTGTCCCAAATGCGGACAAAGATTTTAAAACAGCCGAACCGGTATATTTCCGGAGCGGCTGTTTTTTCATGTTTTGTACATTAGATAATAATATCCTCTAATGCTCGTTTTGGGACATAATGAATCTTATTTTCATCTCTGTAATACTTGACGCTTCCGTCTTCCTTAACAGGAACGATGACCACCTCTTCCTTCGGCTTTCCAAGAGCCAGGACAAGATCCACAGAATAAAGAGAGGTATCAATGCCAAGCGCTTCAGCCAGCTGGCTACGCCGTACATTTCCAAGCATGCAGCCGCCATAACCTTTCTCTACTGCTCCAAGCATCATGGTCTGCGCGACGATGCCATCATCGGTAAGCTTGTTCTTACCAAGTGACAGATCACAGAGAATGATGATATAGGCAGATGGGCGCTCTCCTTCCTGGGGCCCGTCCCAATCAGGAAGTGCTCCCGCCCAGCCTAAAGTATCAAATATCAGTGCATTTTCCTCTGGTGTATTGCTGATCTTAAATTTTAATGCCTGTGAGTTGGCCGTGGACGCAGTAAGTCTCGCCAGATCAATGAGTTCTATTAATTCCTCTTTAGCAATCGGGCAATCTTGATAGAAGCGGCGGTATGTACGGCATTTGGAAACGAGATCCTTTAACATAGTAGATTCCTCCTGTTATCATATTCAATCAGTATTTATTTATAAAGTATAGCAGGTATGAAATTGATCTGCAACGAATAAAAAGGAAATGAATTTAGTAATATAGCACAAAAATAAAGCTGTTTTAGCCGTTAAAACTAGTGCGTTTTCCGAATAGACAAAATACAAACAAATAGAATAAAAAAAACTCAAGAGCATAAATCCATAATTTATTGTTAGACATATTATCCCTATTTGTAAATTTAATTAAGAATTTACCACTTTTATATTAAGAAAAAAATCATAATGAATTCATTGACTTTATTTTCTTAAGGTGTTAAACTGTGTCTCGGCTTTAGAAATTAATAAAAAAAGCCGCGGCATACATATTTAACAATAAACACAGGTAGCCGCAAGGAGGAGAAATATTATGAAATTAACAACAAAGAAACTGGTACTTACAGGATTAGCAGTATTAACAATGGCAGCAATTTCTGCATGTGGAAGCACAAAGACTGCTGAAACAACAGCAGCAACAGAAGTTACAACAGAAGCAGCTACAACAGAAGCAGTTACAACAGAAGCAGCTACAAAAGAAGAAGTTACAACAGAAGAATCTTCTGAGTCTGTAGAAGAAACAACTGAAGAAGCATCTGCAAAAGAGTCTTCTGAAGAAGCTTCCAGCGTAGAAGCAACTACTGAAGCTACAGAAACTACAAAGGCTGCTAACTAATTATTATAGAAATAACAGCTTAGATGGAATGAAAATTTCCGCAGGCGGGGACAGATGTCTCCGCCTTTTTTGCGCGCATCTGCTATGCAGAATGGATTAGTATGTGATATAATTTCTCCAAACAGTCATTTGAAGGAGGCAGCTTTTTATGAAAATTACTTACGTTCATCACAGTGCATTCCTGGCAGACTTATGGTCTGCTGCTCTGCTATTCGATTATACCCAGGGTACACTTCCTGACCTGGATACCAATAAACCACTTTTTGTCTTCGCCAGTCATCGCCATGGCGATCATTATTCGGATAAAATTTTTGAATTGGGGAACGGACCCAGAGAAGTTCATTATATTCTGTCTGATGATATCTCCAGGAAAAAGATCAGTGAGGAACAAAGAAGCCATATTTCATTTGTCAAACCGGGAGAAACGCTCACCTTTTCGTATGGTACAGGAGGTAATCTGGCATTAGAAATTACTACCTTTCAATCCACAGATGAGGGTGTCGCATTTCTCATAAAAGTGGATGGAACCGTGATTTACCATGCTGGCGATCTAAACAACTGGAGATGGGAAGGTGAGCCAGAGGAATGGAACCGGAATATGGCTAAGAACTATTCATTAGAAGTGGACAAGCTGGCAGGAACGAAAATTGATGCAGCCTTTCTGCCTCTGGATCCAAGACAGGAGGAAAACTTCTATCTGGGTTTTGATGAATTTATGAGAAAGGCGGAAGTAGTGCATGCATTTCCCATGCACTGCTGGGATGATTATTCCGTAATAGGACGTTTAAAATCAATGGAAGTTTCCATTCCTTACCGGGACCGGATTGTTATGATGGAAAGAGACGGAGAATCGTTTGTTCTGGAACAGGAGCCTCAAATTCATGAATGAGCGGAAAGAGGAAGAGCGGGAGGTCTTAGATGCGGCCATGCTGGCCGGTCATATTCTGCTGGAAAATGGTGCTGAGATTTTCCGGGTGGAAGAAACCATGGACCGGATCTGCCTTCATTACGGAATTAAATCCTGCAATTCCTTTGTGTTAAGCAATGGGATTTTTACCACCGCAGGAGATGAGAGAGAAGAGATATTTGCAAAGGTTCAGCACATTCCGGTGAGCGGCACACATTTAGACCGTGTTGCTGCAGTGAATCAGCTCTCCAGGGAGATTGAAGCAGGATCGTTAACTCCCCAAGCAGTAAGAGAAAGGCTTGATCAGATACAGCGGATGCCTGGAAAGTCAAAGATGATGCAGATTCTTGCATCGGGAGTGGGAAGTGCCTGCTTTTGTTATCTGTTCGGAGGAAATGTAAAAGATGCAGCAGCTGCATTTGTCTCTGGATTGGTTCTATATGGATATATCATTTTTCTGGCAGGTCCTCATCTTAAAAAGCTGGTGGCTAATATTGGAGGGGGAGCGCTGGTTACTGCGCTGTGCACTCTCATGTACAAGCTTCGCCTGGGCGAACATTTAAACTTTATGATTATTGGTTCAATTATGCCTTTGATACCAGGAGTTGCATTTACCAATGCAATTCGTGATATTGCAGACGGAGATTATATCGCTGGTTCTGTGCGTATGATGGATGCGCTGCTGGTATTCTTCTGCATAGCCATGGGAGTAGGGCTGGTATTCAGCCTTCTTCACCGGTTTACAGGAGGTGGATTTTTATGATGGCTGTCTGTGAGATGGCAGTTGCAGCCCTTGGTACGGTTGCATTCGCTCTCCTGTTTGGAGTACCTGCCATATACTACCCTTATTGCGGTTTAATTGGGGGAACAGGCTGGTTCGTATATAGCATGCTGGTACAGGGATTTTCAGAGCCGGCATCTGCAATGTTTGCAACCATTGCTGTAATTCTTCTTTCCAGAATATTTGCGGTCAGAAAACAGTGCCCGGTAACCATCTTTTTGATATCCGGTATTTTTCCATTAGTTCCAGGTGCGCTGGTATATTGGACTGCTTACTATATTGTAACCGACGAAATAGCACTTGCTGCCCGAACCGGGTTTCTTGCTTTGAAAGTGGCTGTTGCAATCGTGCTAGGTATTGTGTTTGTTTTTGAACTGCCTCAGGGATTCTTCCGTTTTGCAGCAAAGAAGGATAAACGGGCATTAAAAGAGAAAGGGAGAAAGAAACGATGATATGGATTAAAAATGTTCACGTAATTGATCCGGCAACCCGGACAGAGCAGGATATGGATATCTGCATAGAAGATGGAATCATATCCGGGATGGGAACGGATCAGAATCCTCCCGGGGCAGGGACTTCAAAAAATGATGTAGTGATCGATGGTACCGGTCTTATCGCAGCACCGGGTCTTGTGGACGTACATGTTCATTTCCGGGATCCGGGGCTTACTTACAAGGAAGACATTCAGACAGGTGCAAGAGCAGCAGCCAAAGGTGGTTTTACAACAGTTGTATGCATGGCCAATACAAAGCCTCCTGTGGATAATATAAAAACGTTGGAATATGTAAAAAAAGAAGGGGAGAAAACCGGAATCCATGTCCTTCATGCAGCAGCTGTATCAAAAGGAATGAAGGGTCGTGAGCTGACTGATATGGAGGCACTGGCGGCCCATGGAGCAGCAGGCTTTACTGATGATGGGATTCCGCTGATGGATGCGGAGCTTGTAAAAACAGCCATGGAAAAAGCGGCCAGTTTAAATCTCCCTTTAAGCTTTCACGAAGAAGATCCTGCTCTAATAGAGAACAACGGAATCAATCATGGGGCAGTATCCGAACAACTTGGCATCTATGGTTCTCCTGCTGAGGCCGAGGATAGTCTGGTGGCAAGAGACTGTATGCTCGCTCTCCATACCAAGGCTGCAGTAGATATTCAGCATATCAGTTCTGCTGCATCGGTACGTATGGTACAGTTTGCAAAGGATTTAGGGGCAGACGTTTATGCGGAAGTGACACCCCACCATTTCACACTGACAGAAGAGGCGGTTCTTTCCTATGGAAGTCTGGCTAAGATGAATCCCCCTCTTCGGACAGAGGCAGACCGTATGGCTGTAATAGAAGGTCTTAAAAATGGCAGCATTGATATCATAGCCACCGATCACGCACCTCATAGTACGGAAGAGAAAGCCAGGCCTTTGCTGGAGGCGCCCAGTGGAATTATCGGGCTTGAAACGGCACTTGGGCTGGGAGTAACCACTTTGGTGCGTCAGGGCCATTTAACTATGATGCAGCTGTTGGAAAAGATGAGTATCAATCCGGCAAAATTATATCGTCTGGACTGTGGGATGCTGAAAACCGGAGGTGCTGCAGATCTGGTAATATTTGATCCCAACGAGGAATGGACTGCAGGTGAATATGTCTCCAAATCATCTAATTCTCCATTTACCGGGAAAAAGCTTTTTGGAAAAGTGAAATATACCATCTGCAAAGGTAAAATTGTCTACCAGGATGAACAGGATTAATCGGATGAACATGAGAAAAGGATAAGCGATGGAAATAAGGGCGCAGGACTCTGTTGTCCCTGGGGAATTGAAAACAGAGGGGATAGCTGAGGGTAAAGTAAGTGGTAAAGCAGACTTGAATCTGTCTGTTGAAGCATTAAAAGCAAACGAGAAATTAATTGCAGGAGAAATTGTGCTTAATCAGGTGGCTGCTCAGACTCAGTCTATGAAGGAAGAGGCAAAAGCGGAATCTGAAAAAACTGAAAAATCCAGGTCTGTCAGTGATACTGCTTCAGTGAGTGATACTCCTGATATTTGGAATGAGGAAGAGTGGATGGAGGCCTTTCATGAGATAACAGAATGGACTCCATCTGAAACCCTTCCTCTTTCGGAGGAATTAAAAGAGCTGGCCAAAATATACGAAGAACTTCTTTTGGCTGTTCTCACCCATGGAACGCAAGAGGGGCAGGAAGCCGGGCAGCTCAATCAGGAATTGTCTGTGATGCTGCAAAAGCTTTTGATGTCCCGACTTGGAGATCTGGAGCTTCTGTTAAGTAATTACGGATCTGCCTTAAGTATTAATGCATTGAGGGCAGCCATCTGCCGAAGTGTTATGGGGAAAAATTTTACGGAGGCAGAGCTGAATCAGATATTCGGACGCAGTAGTGTGGAGGGAAAGCAGTTAAGTGCTTCTAAGGAAGGCGGAATCAGGACCCCGGTTACTACAGGAGATAATGAAACCGGTATGGGGATTATTTACCAGCCGACAGCCTTCGGAACGATTAAAAATAATCCCGGATATGCCAAAAATCTGATGGATGAAACTTCTTTAACTATTCTGGAAAAAGGTGGGCCTTTCAAGAAAATAGCTGGAAAATCCCAGGGAGCCAGCTTAACCATTTCCCCTATGAAAACGGGAAGGGTATATGAAATAAGCGATCTGGAGGCTGCACAGCGGTTTGCGTCCTACATGAACCGGGAAGGAAATTTATTCAGGATATCAGGACTGTCTGGTAAAAGCGAAGAGCTCTTGGGATTTTTAGCCGCTCTTATGTCAATAAAAACACAGATCTTTGTATCCAGTCTGGGAGCGGAAAAAGGGATCGCCATGGATTTAAGAGAAGCCTGTGACCGGATGACCGATGAATTGATTCAGGAAATGGTGAGTCAGTCCTCTCTAAAATATTCCGGTGTGAGAAAACCAGTTTTTGAAGCAAAGGATGTATACCGGATCTTTTATTACATGATGAATCTATACCAGAACAAGGCAGATGTAAATGAGACGGCCAATAAAGGGATTCGCTACGCCTATCAGCAGTTTCTAAAGAAAAAAGAAGTTTCAGAAATTAAGGGAGAGCCGGAACCTTTTTTTACAAAAGGTAAGAAAGAACCTTCAGAGGATTTTAAGGAAGGCAGGAAACAGATAGAACGGGATTGGAATGGATTTACGGAATTTTTAAACAACGGACATTCAATGGATATTCCTCAGGGCGTTCTGGTGCTCAGTCCCTGGGGGATGCTGGCGGAGCCGGAAGCTTCCAGGGAGGAAAGCGATGGGAATATAAGTCCTGCTTTTTTCCTTGGTGGGGGCGCAGCCCTTGTAATAATGATTATAATCATTTCTTTCATCTGGTTTTAGAACCATTATACATAAATTTCTTCTTTACAGAAAAACTTTACTGTGCTACCATGGTAACACATGAAAATAAAGAGGAGGATTTATGTTATGAAAAAAATAGTGATTCTGGCAGCAGCAATATTAGGAACAGCAGCGTTATTAAGCGGCTGTGCAGGAAAAAAAGAAGCACCTGCGGCGGCAGAGACAACAAAGGCAGAGTCTTCATCTGCAGAGACAACAAAAGCACAGGAAACATCTTCTGCAGCTTCTGAAAAAGATACGTTTACTGTGGGATTTGATCAGGATTTTCCTCCCATGGGATTTGTGGGAGATAATGGAGAGTATACAGGATTTGACTTAGATCTTGCTAAAGAAGTGGCAGACCGCCTTGGTAAAAAGTTTGTAGCTCAGCCAATCGCCTGGGACGCAAAGGATATGGAACTGGAAAGCGGCAACATTGACTGTATCTGGAATGGATTTACCATTACTGGAAGAGAAGATGGTTATACATGGACAAAGCCTTATATGGCAAACAGACAGGTCTTTGTTGTGGCAAAGGACTCCGGTATCAAGACACTTGCAGATCTTTCCGGAAAAGTAGTGGAGGTACAGGCTGACTCTTCTGCAGAAGCTGCATTAAAGGATAATGATACATTAGCCAAAACATTTAAGACACTTCAGACCACACCAGATTATAATACTGCATTTATGGATCTGGAGATGGGAGCAGTAAACTGCGTGGCTATGGATGAGATTGTAGCTGCTTATCAGATTCAGCAGAGAAAGTCAGATTTCGTAATTCTCGATGAAGCACTTGCAGCAGAGGAGTACGGAGTTGGCTTTAAAAAGGGAAATGATGCATTAAAAGACAAGGTGCAGGAGCAGCTGGAGGCAATGGCGGCAGACGGAACCTTAAAGACTGTTTCTGAAAAATGGTTCGGTAAAGATGTAACAACAATAGGAAAATAATTGATACTGACGGAGGGGCAATCATGGCTTTTACAAAGATACTTACACAACTGGCAGGAGGAATGTGGGTCAGCATCCAGATTTTTCTGGTAACACTCATCTTTTCTCTTCCTCTGGGACTTCTGGTCTCCTTTGGGAGGATGTCAAAAAACCGGGTCATAGAGGCCATTGTTAAATTCTATATTTCAGTCATGAGAGGAACCCCTCTGATGCTTCAGCTTATGGTGGTTTATTTCGGTCCCTATTACCTTTTTGGAGTAAAGGTGGGGAACGGATACCGCCTTTGGGCTGCGTTTATCGGTTTCGTAATCAACTATGCCGCTTACTTTGCTGAAATCTACAGAAGCGGCATTCAATCCATGCCTGCCGGACAGTATGAGGCAGCAAAGCTTTTAGGATACTCAAAGAATCAGACCTTTTTTAGAATCATATTTCCCCAGGTAGTAAAACGGATTCTTCCGTCAGTCACCAACGAGGTAATAACTCTGGTAAAGGATACCTCCCTTGCGTTTACCATCAGCGTACTGGAGATGTTTGCCGTAGCCAAGGCGCTGGCGTCCTCACAGACAAGCCTGATTCCCTTTGTGGCAGCAGGTCTTTTCTATTATGTATTTAATCTGGTAGTGGCGATGCTGATGGAATACATAGAAAAACGGATGAATTATTACCAATAGGAGGAATCGAAATGCACGTACTGGAAATGAACCATGTGGAAAAATCATTTAATGAACAGAACGTCCTTCGGGACATTTCTCTGTCTGTAAAAGAAGGGGAGATTCTTTCTGTCATCGGGCCTTCCGGTTCCGGAAAGTCCACGCTCCTTCGGTGTGCCACAATGCTGGAACAGATGGATAAAGGAGAACTGTTTTACCTGGGAGAAAAGGCGGCGTGGAACGGAAGTGATGGAACGACTGTCTATGCTAAAAAGGAAAAACTGAAAGAGATCCAGAAGAATTACGGTCTTGTATTTCAGAATTTTAATTTGTTTCCTCATATGACCGTTTTAAATAATATAATTGATGCACCAATCCATGTTCAGAAACGGAGCAAAGAGGATGCCATCAAAGAGGCTACGGTGCTCCTTCAGAAAATGGGACTTGCAGATAAAGCAGATGCCTATCCCTGCCAGCTTTCTGGTGGGCAGTGCCAGAGGGTGGCAATTGCCAGAGCACTGGCTCTGAACCCCAAAATTCTCTTTTTTGATGAACCGACCTCTGCACTGGATCCGGAGCTGACCGGTGAAGTGCTTAAGGTTATTAAATCCCTTGCGGATCTGCATATTGCCATGGTAATTGTCACTCATGAGATGGCATTTGCCAGAGATATCTCTGACCGGGTGATTTTTATGGCAGAGGGTGTGATCGTTGAGGAAGGGACTCCGGAGGAAGTGTTTGCGTCCAACAATGTCAGGACACAAAATTTTCTTGGGAGGTATGGAGATATTTTGTAGGAATATATTTTAATATGATTTTTATAATACCCCGGAATCACATCGTTAAAATGTGCTTTTGGGGTATTGTTGATTATAGTCAAATGGCGTATTATGCCCAATTTATTGATAACCTTTATAAAGTAAAATTAATGAAACTTCTTTGGTATACAGATTCTATTTTTTTTAGAAGATGTGGTAAGTCTATGACAGGGTTGGTATACAAACACATGCCTCTTGGAGCACTTCCGATAGGTCATGATGAAATAATTTCATTACCAACTGTGAAAGTTATAGATGAGATGATACGTGATGATATATGTTATAGAATCCAGCCCAATAAAGAAGTAAATATATCTGAATTTTCTTTAGAAGAATTAAGCGTTCTTCAATTGGTTGCCACAACTTTTAAATATTATAATACAAAAGAAATTATTGATTATATGCATATGGAAAAAGCATATAGAGAAACAGTGCCAAATCAGATCATTCCATACAGTTTGGCCAGTCAATTAAATGCTTTAAAGTAAAAATAGCTATGTACCTGTTATAAATAAATTAAGAAAAAAGATAAAAACTTTTCACAAACGGATGATATACTAAATGCGATATATCAGGAAATGGCAAACATAGAAAAGAGGATGCTTTATGAAAAGAACCTTAATGATCGCATTAGCAGTCTGCACAGCAGTTATATTATCGGCTTGCGGGAAATCATCAAAGCCGGCGCAAAACGCAGCAGGTACTGTTACACAGACAGAAACTTCAAATGAGACTTCTCCGGCGGCAAGTACACAGGCACCCGGAAGTACAGCAGAATTTAAGATATTAACCGGTAAAGTCACCGAGGTATCTGATAATATGGAATCCATGACTGTTTTAGACGGAGAGTCGAAAACTGTTTTTCATCTGGATAATGCTGTAGTGGAAACCTCCTACGCACTGGAACCAGATGTGAAAGTTTCCATCATCTACAAAGGTGAGATATCGGGGTCTGACACGACCAATGCAAAGGTGATTTTAGTCCTAGATGCCCAGGATAAGATGGAAGTAAAAGAAGCCACCGGAACCGTAAAGGATCAGGCCATGAGCACATTTACCATCGATACCGGTTCAGCAAAAGAGATGGGATTTATCAAAGATAACTGCGAAGGACTGGATTCCGGTGTACTTGGAAATGCTACAGATGACAGCAATGGAAGCGGAGCTTTGGTAAAAGTTACCTATGTTACGGTTACCTATGATGCAGGCAGTGAATCAAACTTCCCCTTAAAGGTGGAAGCGGCGAAGTAAAACCAGGTGTAAATCCCGGATGGGCAGGGCTTTTTTGATAAAAGGCTTGCAAATTCGGGATTTTCATGTACAATAAGAGAGATGACAGAAAAGGGGCCAAAAGACCCCTATTTTGATGATTTCGGCCACGACTTTGCTGAAATCAGAAGCAGAGCTTACGATATGGAATAAAACCAGATTTCAGAAAGGGAATTAAGATGATTAGTGCACATAACGTAACATTAAGACTTGGAAAAAAAGCATTGTTTGAAGATGTAAATATTAAGTTTACGGAAGGCAACTGTTATGGCTTAATCGGTGCCAACGGTGCCGGAAAATCCACGTTCTTAAAAATTCTTTCCGGGGAACTGGAGCCAACTGGCGGTGATATTGTAATCACACCGGGCCAGAGACTTTCTTTCTTAAAACAGGACCATTTTAAATATGATGAGAGTCAGGTTCTTGATACAGTCATCATGGGAAATGTAAGATTATATGAGATCATGAAAGAAAAGGATGCGATCTACGCGAAGGAGGACTTCACGGATGAAGATGGCATTAAGGCTGCAGATCTGGAGGGAGAATTCGCTACCATGAATGGTTGGGAAGCGGAATCCGATGCAGCTAACTTATTAAACGGTCTTGGAATTGAGACTGACTTACACTATAAACTGATGAAGGATTTAACCGGAGCCCAGAAGGTAAAAGTGCTTCTTGCACAGGCACTTTTTGGCAATCCTGATATTCTTCTTTTAGATGAGCCGACCAACCATTTGGATCTGGATGCCATTGCATGGCTGGAAGAGTTCCTGATTAACTTTGAGAATACGGTAATCGTGGTTTCCCATGACCGTTACTTCTTAAACAAGGTTTGTACCCATATCGCGGATATTGACTACAGTAAGATCCAGTTGTATGCTGGTAACTATGATTTCTGGTATGAGTCAAGTCAGCTTATGGTTAAGCAGATGAAGGAAGCCAACAGAAAGAAGGAAGAAAAGATTAAGGAGCTGCAGGATTTTATTCAGCGCTTCTCAGCCAATGCTTCCAAATCCAAGCAGGCTACTTCCAGAAAACGTGCGTTAGAGAAAATCGAACTGGATGATATTAAACCTTCCAGCCGTAAATATCCTTATATTGATTTCCGTCCAGCACGGGAGATTGGTAATGAGGTTCTTACCGTGAATGATTTAACCAAAACCATTGACGGCGTGAAGATCCTTGATCATATTTCCTTTACACTCACCAGAGAAGATAAGGTGGCTTTTGTAGGACCGAATGAGCTTGCGAAAACCGTTCTGTTTAAGATCCTTTCCGGAGAGATGGAACCAGATGAGGGCGATTATAAATGGGGTCTTACCACTACCCAGAGCTATTTCCCCAAAGATAACACAGCAGAGTTTGATAATGATGATACCATCGTGGACTGGCTGACCCAGTACTCTCCTGAGAAAGAGGCAACTTATGTTCGTGGATTCCTTGGACGTATGCTGTTTGCCGGAGAAGACGGCGTGAAGAAAGTCCGTGTTCTATCCGGTGGTGAGAAAGTCCGCTGTATGCTTTCAAAGCTGATGATAACCGGTGCCAACGTGCTGCTTTTAGACGAGCCTACAGACCACCTGGATATGGAATCCATTACAGCATTGAACAACGGACTGGTGAAATTTCAGGGAGTGCTTCTCTTTTCCTCCCGTGACCATCAGATCGTACAGACTACAGCAAACCGTATTATGGAAATCGTAGGCGGACAGCTGATTGATAAAATTACGACTTATGACGAGTATCTGGATAGTGATGAAATGGCTCGTAAGAGACAGGTATTTACTTTGACAGAAGAACAGGTTACTGAAAACCAGTAATAAAAAAGCCGCTGCTTCTCAGGTTGATATGATACCTGGGAAGCAGCGGCTTTCCTATTCATGAAATTATTTTAATCCATTATACAATGTGTCAAGAAGTTCTCCATTGGAATCCTGACCAAGCTCCCATACCATGGCACCGCCTAACTTCTTTGATTTGATATAATCTGTTTTATAAGCGATGGACTGAGGGTCTTCATAGCTGATGAAGATTGTTCCGTTAAATAACCATGGAACCATTGACTGAGAATGAAAATATCTGGTATAACCGGTTTTGTTTAAATAATTTGCCTTGATGTCCTTGTAGCTGATGGAGTTGGCCCCACCGTATGTCTGGTATAAGCCGTTATTGGAATTATTCACGGAAGAGTACAGGTATCCATAGAACGGGATGCCCATAACCAGCTTATCGGCAGGGAAGGAAGCATTTAACCAGGCAGTAACTCCCGAGTCCACGCTTGCTTTATATTGGGGTGAGGAATCGTTGTTATTATAAAGGGGTGCCAGTAAATCTGTATAGGGATCCCAGGTTCCGTGCAAATCATAAGTCATAATATTTGCGAAATCCAGATATTGAGCCAGTTTAGCCATTTCTACATTTTTTACATAAGAAGCATCTGCTCCTCCGGCAATGGTTAGAAGATAGTGTTTCTGGTCCATGGCACCGCGGGCATCCAGCTTTTCTCTTATTTTTTGAAGAAGCAGGGTGAAATTCTGTTTATCCTCTGGCCGCCTGGTGTTGGTCGTCAGACCTCCGCTTACGGGATATTCCCAGTCCAGATCGATGCCGTCAAATCCATATTTTGTAATAAAATCCACGGCACTGTCTGCAAAGGCATTTCTGGATGCGTCGGTCAGAGCCGCATCCGAGAATCTACCAGACCAGTTCCAGCCGCCGACGGAAATCAATGTTTTTAAATTTGGATTTTGTAATTTTAATGAATTTAAAAGCCTTATATTATTTGGGTCCACATCCGGATATCCAAGAGTAATCTTTAAATCCGGACCAATGTTAGCAAAGGCGTAATTAATATGAGTCAGCTTGCTGGCATCGATCTGATCCGGGCAGACGCCGCTGTAGGCCTGCCAGGCAGCATAGTAGCCAACAATTCTTCCGGATTGTGGCTGGGGTTCTGCCGGAGGTAAAGCGGGTGTTCCAGTGGTGACAGAAACGGTATTGCTGGCAGGAGACATATTTCTTTTGGTATCCTTCGCTTTTACATAAAACTGGTAAGTTGTTGCCGGAGTTAATCCGCTAACGGCATATGTAATTGAGGTTGTAGATCCAAGATAAGTATTATTTTTGTAAATCTGGTATTCTCTTACTCCCAGGCCACCTGTGGGTGGGGACCAGGTCAGGGTAAGTGAGTTGCTGGTAATATCGGTCGCATTTAGATTTTGGGGAGCAGTGGAAGTGCTTTTGTCAGGCTTTGCCGCAAATGAATTTTTCGTGCAGTAGTTGCTGATTAGAAAAAGTAATAAAACAGATATGGTCCACATAATTGCTTTTCTCGTACTTCTTTTCATCGTGTTCTCCTTCATAACTTATTGTGAAATTAAGTATATCATGATGGATTTTCCTTGAA
Organism: Paenibacillaceae bacterium; assembly: GCA_015057775.1. Lineage (GTDB taxonomy): Bacteria > Bacillota > Clostridia > Lachnospirales > Lachnospiraceae > Lacrimispora. The sequence continues at coordinate 44,579 of SVDT01000001.1, forward strand.
TAGCGCGCAAAAACTGGTATATTTGCATAAATTTGGCAATGATTAAAAAATACCGGTGAAACCTGTGCTTGCAGATGATTTCTTAATCGCTTATAATCAGCCTTAAAAGGAGGTGAGAACGATTAATACCATAGATTCCTATGCTTATGAATCCCGCATAAAAGGAATAAACCCAGGATTAAAAGCGGTTGTGGCAATGGCAGCATTATTATTTTGTGTCGGAACTGGAGATGTTTTGGTATCTGTTACGGTGTTTCTGTCCATGGGTTTAATTACGGTTTTTATGGGAGGGCTTTCCGCTCAGAAGTATTTTGCCCTATTAAAGATACCGGTAACTTTTTTAGTTCTTGGAACTGTCGCCATTGTAGTTGGGATCTCTCACGTGCCGGCAGGACGCTTTTATATAACTATGCCAGGCTTTTATCTTTATTTGTCAGACGGAGGAGCAGCTCTTGCTGCACGGCTGATTTTAAAAGCAATGGCTGCCGTAAGCGCCATGTATATGCTTGTACTTTCCACACCGGCAAGTGAGATTATTAATCTGCTTGGAAAACTGCATGTGCCCAAACTGATATCAGAGCTGATGAATCTCATATACCGGTTCATCTTTGTTATGATGGATGTCCAGATCCATATGAAGCAGGCGGCGGAGTCCCGGCTGGGATACCATAATTTCCTTACTTCCTGCAGGTCCTTTGGAGGAATCGGAGCGAATCTGTTTATCGTTTCATTAAAGAAGGCGGGTATGTATTATGATGCCATGACTGCCAGATGTTATGAGGGCGAACTTCTGTTTCTGGAGGAGAAAAGACCAGTGAAAGCAAAGGAGGCTGCGGCTGCGGCTGGCTATCTTGCATTTCTTTTGCTTTTATGGCTGGTGTAAAAATGAGGAGGAACAGATGATGGAAGAAATACTTTTACAGGCAGAAAATCTTTCGTATTCTTATGGCACAGGAAGTAAAGCACTTCATGATGTGTCACTGTCTGTGAGAAAAGGGGAGAAAATTGCAGTTCTTGGTTCCAATGGAGCCGGGAAATCTACCTGCTTTTTAAACCTGAATGGTGTCCTGATCCCGGATACGGGAACAATCAGGTATAAGGGAAAGGTTATTGGAAAAAAAGACTTAAATGAGCTTCGAAGAGAAGTGGGAATCGTATTTCAGGATGCAGACAATCAGATTATTGCATCTACCGTTTCTGCTGAGGTATCCTTCGGACCTATGAATTTAAGGCTTTCCAAAGAGGAAGTGAAACAGCGGGTTGAAATGGCGTTAAAGTCCATGAATTTAATGATGCTGAAAGACCGCCCTCCCCACTACTTAAGCGGCGGAGAGAAGAAACGGGTAAGCATAGCAGACATCATTGCCATGGAACCGGAGGTAATCATATTTGATGAACCGACTGCATCTTTAGATCCGGTTAATGTGGAAATACTCACACAGGTTCTTGATGAAATGACAAAAATGGGGAAAACTCTTCTGATTTCAACCCATGATGTGGATTTCGCGTATAAATGGGCAGACCGGGCGGTGGTTTTTGCCGGTGGAACCATTATTGCAGATGGACCGGTAACAGAGATCCTGACATCTGATCATATTTTAAATCAGGGAAATTTAAAGAAGCCGGTTTTAATGGAGGTTTATGACAGTCTGGTGAAATGCCGGATTTTGCCGGAAATGAGTCCTTATTTCAGAGATACACAAGAATTGAACCAGCTGCTTAACAGGCAGTATGAAGGTTGACAGAATTTGGTATTGCAGTTACAATACAATCGTATTATCTAAAAGGTGCCTGTGAAATTCTCCGCAGGATAATAGGGAAAAGGGTGAAAGTCCCTTACGGTCCCGCCGCTGTATATGCAGAGCAGGGCTCCATAAGTCACTGGGAAACCGGGAAGAGGGAGCAGCTGTGTTTGAAGCATGAGTCAGAAGACCTGCCTTTTTGTTTGGAGTATCCGGTTACGAGCGATGACCGGTGCCGGGAAGTCTTTTTGTAGTACAAAGATTTACCCATAGGGCACCAGTCTGATGTGTGGGAACCATCGGATGTGAGGTGCTTATTTTATTGGAAGGAGAATGAAAATGAGTAAGAAAGAAAAAAGTATCATGAAACTTGCAACTGCATTTGCGCTGACATTTGGAATCGTTCCCAGTGCCTTTGCAATGCATATTATGGAGGGCTATTTGCCAGTAGGGTATTGTGTCGCATGGGGGGCAGTCTGTGTGCCATTTCTCATTGCGGGCTTCTTTTCCATTCAGAAGACGCTCCGGGAGAACAGGAAGGCGATCACAGTTCTTGCCATGTCAGGAGCATTTGTATTTGTGCTTTCCTCATTAAAGATTCCGTCTGTGACTGGAAGCTGCTCCCATATGACTGGAACCGGACTCGGCGCAATTTTGTTTGGACCGTCGGCAGTCAGTATTCTGGGGATTATTGTTTTAATCTTTCAGGCGGTTCTGCTGGCCCACGGAGGTCTTACCACACTGGGAGCAAATACCTTTTCCATGGCAATTGCAGGTCCTTTCGTGTCTTTTGGAATATACAGACTTTGTAAAGCGTTAAAAGTGAATAAAATGGCAGCGGTTTTTCTTGCTGCGACGTTAGGCGATTTATTTACATACTGTGTTACCAGTTTTCAGCTTGCCTTAGCCTATCCTTCTGAAATAGGTGGCGTTGGCGCCTCTGCTGTTAAATTCCTTGGGGTATTTGCACCCACCCAGCTGCCTCTTGCGGTGATTGAGGGAATTCTCACTACAGTCATTGTAATGACTCTTGAAACTTATGCTCTTCCGGAGCTAAAAGCCATTGGATTTACAAGGGAGGTAAAATAATATGAGCAGGAAAAGAAAACAGACGATCGCGGTGCTGCTGGTTCTCGTATGTCTGATTGCCATCATTCCTTTGTTTGCCTTAAAGGGAGCAGAGTTTGGGGGATCGGATGATGCAGGAAGCCAGATGATCACAGAAATCCGGGGTGCGGAATATGAACCATGGTTTACTCCCGTTATGGAAGCTGCCATAGGTGGAGAACTTCCTGGGGAAATAGAAAGTCTTTTGTTCTGCCTTCAGACGGGAATCGGAGTGGGAGTCATCGCATTTTTTATGGGAAGGCTGGTGGAACGGAAAAAATGGCAGGATAAACAGTCATAATGATTAAAATGTGTAGTTAGACACAGAAAAAGAGCTGGTTCAGATATCATAATATATCTAATCGGCTTTTTTTAATTGTCATAAACAGTTCTCATTAACAGCCAATGTGGCGAGAGATGAAAAATCCTTAATTCTGTATCTTTTTTTGTCCATATGCTGCAATATATCCGCCTCACATAAGACCGAAAACACATGAAGCAGGTGACGGTAGCTGACACCCAGATATTCCGCAACCTCTGTGTGTTTCCTGTTATAGATTTCTCCGTCTGCAGATAATAGTATAAAATTAGCCAGACGGTTAACAAGAGGATAATTCTGATTAGTCGCATAATTTGAGGTATTGCGAAGGGCCTTCCGGCATAAAAACAGGCACAGATAATTTAAGAATTTGGTATCATCTTTTAAAAGATGGCTTACTTCCCTTAGAGGCAGCAGGATACAGACGCAATTATCCAAAGCAATGACTCCATTGGTATATTTCTGCGCACCCATGAATTCCATCTCACCAAATAAGGATGGAGCTTTAAAAAAATCAATAATGGTAACCTTTCCGTTTTCATGAGTCAGGAAAAGCTTGGCATTTCCCTTTATAAGAAATACCAGATCAGATAAATCATCGCCTTCTCTGCATATTAACTCATTTTTTCGAAATTCCTTCCATTTGACATATGGAGTAATATCAAAGGAAAAGATATTAGTGACATATGAGGGAATGGTTTCGTCCGCCTTTTTCATATTCATAGACAAATCTCTTTCAAACTCTTTTTTATAATTTATCTTACTATAAAACTTCCCTAAATTCCAGATTTATGTAATAAAACTCATATTTTTCACAGAAAGCAAATGATATAATATCGGGTATGATGAGGGGGTATGAATTATGAAACTTTTAATATTAGATTTTGACGGAACAATAGCAGATACAAAGAGCAGCATTGTAAATACAATACAGGCCACTGGAAAACAGCTGGGCTATGGAGTTGCCAGGGAGAAGGACATACAGGAAAAAATAGGGCTCCCGCTAAAGGATACCTTTACCTCTGTATTAAAAATACCAGACAGCGAGATAGATAATGCCATTGATATATACCGCAGAAAATACCAGGATATCTGCATGGAAAGTGTTACATTGTTTCCAGATGTAAAAAGTACCATAGAGTACCTGTCACAAAAGGGAATTGTTATTACAGTTGCCTCAAGTAAGGGCAGAGAGGCTCTTCATCTGCTGCTGGATCATTTAGAGGTAAGTCCTTTTATTTCCCGTATTTACGGTGAACAGGACGTAGAAAATAAAAAGCCGGCTCCGGACATGGCACGATTAATATTGGAGCAGGAAAACTGTGAACCGGAAGAGGCATTGGTGGTAGGGGATACAATATTTGACCTTCAGATGGGGCGGAGCGCAGGCTGCCACACCTGTGGAGTAACCTATGGAAACAATTCTTATGAAGATCTGAAAGCGCAAAACCCAACCTTTCTCATCAATAATTTTGGCGAATTGAAACAAATCTTTTAAAGTGCAAAAGGAAAAGAGGTATGGCCCAGATGAAACAAACAATTAGTTTTGCAACACGCCCTTTTCGAATGCTGTTTAAAATGGTATACTAACACTATCTTTTTGACGGAGGTGAATGCGATGAAAAAAATGATTTCATGGAATGTAAATGGACTTCGTGCCTGTGTGGAGAAAGGCTTTCTGGATTATTTTAATGAGGTAGATGCGGACGTGTTCTGTATTCAGGAAAGCAAGCTGCAGGAAGGTCAGATTGATCTTTCTCTTCCAGGCTATTATCAATATTGGAATTACGCACAAAAGAAAGGATATTCAGGCACTGCCCTGTTTACCAGGGAGGAGCCATTATCAGTAACTTATGGAATGGGAATAGAAGAGCATGATAAAGAGGGACGGATTATTACGGCTGAGTTTCCGGACTATTATGTAGTAACCTGCTATACTCCAAATTCCCAGAATGAACTGGCGCGCCTTCCCTACCGTTTGACCTGGGAGGAGGCATTTCTGGCCTATCTAAAAGGGCTGGAGGAGAATAAGCCTGTTATTTTCTGCGGAGATTTAAATGTAGCTCATAAGGAAATTGATTTAAAAAATCCCAAAGCTAACCGAAAAAATGCAGGGTTTACCGATGAGGAGAGGGAAAAGTTTACCATCCTTGTAGAGAATGGCTTTATAGATACCTACCGGTATTTCTATCCGCAGCAGGAAGAGATGTACTCCTGGTGGTCCTACCGCTTTAAAGCGAGGGAGAAGAATGCAGGGTGGCGTATTGATTATTTCTGTGTATCAAAAAGTCTGGAGGACAGGCTGGTAAGTGCAGATATTCACACCCAGGTGACAGGCTCTGACCACTGTCCGGTGGAACTTGTAATTAAATAATAACGGATCAGACAGAGTATTACACAGGAGAATAATAAAAACATGAATTTATTAACAATTGAGCATTTAACAAAATCATATACAGAACGGCTTCTTTTCGATGATACCAGCTTTAGCATAAATGAAGGGGAAAAGATCGGTCTGATTGGTATTAATGGCACAGGAAAGTCTACGCTCTTACGTATCGTGGCAGGGCTTGAAGAGCCAGATGAGGGAACTGTGGCAAAGGGAAGAAACTTAGATATTCGTTTTTTGTCCCAGAATCCCAGATTTGAGGCTGGAGAAACCATACTGGAAAGTATTATCCGGGAGAATGAGGGCCATGAACATGTATGGGATTTAGAAAGCCAGGCAAAGAACATGCTGACAAGACTTGGCTTTACGGAATTTGATACCAAAGTGGACACCTTATCCGGCGGACAGAGAAAGAGGGTTGCGCTTGTGAGTGTTCTTCTTTCTACTGCAGATTTACTGGTTCTTGATGAGCCCACTAACCACCTGGACAGCAGTATGGCGGACTGGCTGGAGGATTATCTGCGCCGGTTTAAAGGTGCTCTTTTGATGGTTACCCATGACCGGTATTTTTTAGATAGTGTGACAAACCGGATTGTGGAGCTTGATAAGGGAAAGCTTTACAGCTATCAGGAGAACTATGAAGGCTATTTAAAATTAAAGGCAGACCGGCTGGATATGGAGCAGGCTACTGAACGGAAACGCCAGTCAATCCTCCGTATTGAGCTTCAGTGGATGCAAAGAGGGGCAAGGGCGCGTTCCACCAAGCAGAAGGCCCATATTGAGCGATACGAGACGCTTCGTGACCAGAAGGCACCGGAGTTTGATAAAAACGTGGAACTGGATTCTATTGAGAGCCGTCTTGGACGAACCACCGTTGAGCTGGAGGGAATTTCAAAGGCTTTCGGTGATAAGGTTCTCATGAAAGATTTTAACTATATTTTCCTGAAAAATGACCGCATCGGAATCATTGGTCCAAACGGGTCCGGTAAATCCACACTTATGAAGATTATAGTGGGGTGGCTTCAGCCAGATGAGGGAACCTTAACAGTGGGACAGACTGTTAAGATGGGTTATTTCTCTCAGGAAAGCGAAGATATGGATGGCAGCTTAAAGGTCATCGATTATATCCGAAGTGCGGCTGAATATGTGAAAACAAAAGATGGAAGTGTCAGTGCCTCCCAGATGCTGGAACGGTTTTTATTTCCGCCAAGTGTACAGTATACGACTGTGGAAAAGCTTTCCGGAGGGGAAAAACGGCGGCTGTATCTGCTTCGCATCCTAATGGAGGCACCCAATGTCCTCCTTCTTGACGAGCCTACCAATGACCTGGATATTCAGACACTTACCATCCTTGAGGATTACTTAGACAGCTTTCCGGGCATTGTCATAACTGTATCTCATGACCGCTATTTTCTGGACCGGGTGGTGCGCAGAATTTTTGCATTTGAAGGACAGGGAAAGGTCACTCAATACGAGGGAGGATTTACGGATTATCAGGCGGCTTTCGCTGCAAAATATCCGGATGGGCTTCCTGGGGAAGCAGCTGGATCTTACAAAAAGGACGATGCAGGCGAGAAGAAGGGGAAGGAAAAACCCAAATTAGAGCGGAAACTTAAGTTTTCCTATAAAGAACAGCGGGAATGGGAAACCATTGAAGATGACATTGCTGGTTTGGAAGAAGCCATCGAGGCGCTTGATAAAAAGATTGAAGAGGCTGCCAGTGATTATGGCAAACTGAATCAGCTGATGGAAGAAAAGGCAGAAAAAGAAGGACTATTAGAGGAGAAGATGGAGCGCTGGATGTATTTAAATGATCTGGCAGAACAGATTCAGAACCAGTAACAGGATTGCCACAGAGGAGAAGAGGAATGAAACAGTACAGGATCGCCAGGAAAGAAACAGGATATTATCCCATGGGAATGACTAAGACTGGGGAGGGGGTTCATTTCAGCGTTGCAGCTCAGGGTAAGGAATTAAAACTACTTTTTTTTCGTGGCGATGAAACGGAGCCCTTCTGTACCTTTCTCTTTCCGGAAAAAGAAAAGCGGGGAGAAGTTTTTTCTGTTACAATCCTTGGAGATGACTTCACCGGGATTTCCTATTGCTATGAGATTGATGGGAAACGGTTCTCTGATCCGTATGGGAGAGCTTTTACAGATAAGGATCGCTGGGGAGATTTAGAGAGAGCAGCTGTATTATCCAAAAGTCCGGTTACGTTTGAAGCTTTTGACTGGGGAGAAGAGAAGCGTCCGCTGATTCCATATGAGGATTCTGTGGTCTACCGGATTCATGTCCGGGGATTTACCATGCATTCTTCTTCCGGAACCAGGAATAAAGGAACCTTTCGGGCAATAGAGGAGAAAATCCCCTACTTAAAAGAGCTGGGTATCACAACCGTGGAGCTGATGCCTGTTTATGAATTTCAGGAAGTGATTCTTCCTGAAATTGTGCAGGGCAGTCCCTATGGTGTGGATAAACCTACGGGAAAAATAAATTATTGGGGATATACCTCGGGATTCTATTTCGCTTCCAAAGCGTCTTATGCCTCGGATAATAAGGAAACACCGGCTTTAGAGCTAAAAAAACTGGTCAAGGCTCTTCATAAAGAAGGAATAGAACTTATTACAGAATTGTATTTCTCAGGAAAGGAGTCCCCAACTCTTGTTCTTGATGCGGTTCGGTTCTGGGCAGAAGAATTTCATCTGGATGGAATTCATCTGGTGGGATTTCCGCCTCTTGATTTAATCGGACGTGATCCCTATTTAAAAGGGTTAAAGCTATGGGCTGATTCCTGGGGTGACATACCTCAAAAGGGATCTAAATATCTGGCAGAATATAATGACAGCTTCCAGACAGATATGAGAAGAGTGCTGAAAGGGGACGAGGAGCAGATGAAAAATCTGGTCTTCCGGACCAGAAACAATCCGTCTGACCGGGGCATGATTCAATATATGGCGAATACCAATGGGTTCACCATGATGGATATGGTTTCCTACGATACAAAGCATAATGAGGCCAATGGAGAATCCAATCTGGATGGCAATCCCTACAATTATTCGTGGAACTGCGGGACAGAAGGTCCAACGAGGAAGAAAAAAGTGGTGGAGCTTAGAAAAAAACAGCTGCGCAACGCTTTTTTGCTGCTGCTCTTAAGTCAGGGTACTCCGCTTTTTATGGCGGGGGATGAATTTGGCAATACTCAGTCGGGCAATAACAATGCTTATTGCCAGGACAATGATATCTCCTGGTTAAACTGGAACCTCTTAAAAACAAACAGGGATCTTTTTGAATTTGTGAAAACAGTCATCGCTTTTAGAAAGGCCCACCCCGTATTTCACAGGAGAGAAGAAGCAAAGAACATGGATTATCTTGCTTGTGGAGTCCCAGATGTATCTTATCATGGGGTAAAACCATGGTATCCGGAATATGAGAATTTCAGGCGTCAGCTGGGTATCCTTTATTGGGGAGATTATGCCAGAAAAGCAGATGGGGCAGCAGATAACCATTTTTATATCGCATATAACATGCACTGGGAACCCCATACGTTTGATCTTCCAAACCTTCCGAAAAAACATCAGTGGCATGTGGTGTTTCATACGGATAAGCAGGAAGAGAACGGGAAATATGAGGAAGGAAATGAACCGGTACTGGAAGGAAAGAGTTTTCCCGTTCCTCCCAGAACCATTGTAGTATTTATGGGAAAGAAGGATGATTGACCGGAAACTCCGGTCTTTCTCCATTTAAGACCCGGAAGATGTCCATAGCAGCAAAAAGCTCCATACGGTCAAGAGCTTCCCTGGTATTGGCGGCACAATGGGGAGAAACAATGATGTTATTATATTTAAGCAGCGCGCTGTCTGCAGGAAGGGGCTCCGTTTCAAATACATCAAGGGCAGCCCCTTTTATTTTTTTGTCTTTTACAGCCTGTATTAAATCGTCTTCCTGTATTAATCCGCCCCTGGAGACATTGATTAAGACTGCGGCTGGCTTCATCATATCCAACTGCTCTCTGGCTATCATGTGCCGGTTCTTTTCGGAAAAAGGAACATGGAGAGAAATGAAGTCCGCATTCCGATAGACCTCTTCCGGAGTGGACACCGGAGTAACGAAAGCGGGAGCATTGTCAGTGGTCAAATGGTGATCATAGACGATTACCTTCATATCAAATCCCATAGAAGCTTTTTTTGCCACCAGCTTTCCTATATTACCAAAACCAATCAGTCCCAGGGTGAGACCAGACAGTTCAATGTTAAAAACATCCTTTCGGATTGAAAAATCGCTTTTCTTTACAGCTTCCGACATAATCTCATGGTTTTTAGCACAGGCAAGCATGAAAAAAACAGTATGCTCTGCCACCGCGTTGGAGTTGGCATTTCCAGAGTTAGTCACCTGGATGCCCAGTTTTTCTGCATAGACTGTATCAATATAGTCAACTCCTGCACTGAAGCTTGAGATTACTTTTAAGTTTTTGCACCGGTCCAGTAATGGTTTATCGTACCGGAATTTTCTGGTAGGACCTGTAAGTATGGCGTGACATTGTTCAAAAACAGGGTCATCTGCTGATGTAGGAGCAGATAATATAAGCTCGCAGCCTTTTTTTGTCAGGTAATCGGTACCTGTATGAGAGATCGTTCTTGGGATCAGCACTTTAAACATATTTGATTCCTTTCTGGAGGCATTGCCACTAATGTTATCAATGATAGTAACACAGGCCTGAAAGGGTTTCAAGCGAATCTGTTATAGTCCGGAATCGATGGTCTCATCACACCAGCCAATGGTGGCCTCGCAGGATAAGACACCTCTGCGAAGCATAGCCTTTAAAAAGCGGGAGCGTTCTTTTGTTATTTCCTCAATTCCCTGTTCCAGGTCATGCTGCATGTCTAAGTATTTTTCCAGTTTTCTAACATGGATTTGTTTATAATCTTCCAGCATTTTAATAATATGTTCTTTTGGCTGATTGCTTGAGAATAACAATTTCAGCATAAATTCGGAGCGCATGGGTTGTATTTCTGCGTCTTCCATCAGCCAGGATTCCAACTCCATCTGACCCTTTGGAGTAATCTGGTACTGTATTTTTTTGTCGCTTGTTTCGCTTTCTACAATCTCTACCAGTTCATCTATGAGCATTTTTTTCAATGTTGGGTATATATGCCCAAAGTTTTCGTTCCAAAAACCGGAGAGTACGGTATCGCAATATTTTTTAATGTCATAGCCTGTGCCGGGTGAGACATTTAAGATTCCTAATATTGCATATAAGGATTTGTTTTTTAACGCCATTTTAAGTGCCTTTCTTTTATTTGTTAACGTAACTTTCCAGTTTTTCAACTGTAAGTTCCCAATTGGAACAGCTTCTCATTTCATGGGAGATTCTAAGGCAGTTCTCCTTTATTGTATCATCTGAAAGTAGTTGCTGGATCTGGCCTTTTAGTTTTTCTGCTGATAGTTCCTTCATGTTATCTGATAAACCCAGATTCATGGTTACAAGCCTTTTGGCAGTCATATGCTGATCATTGACCAGAGGGAAGGCAAGCATGGGCACACCAAAATATAACGCCTCATTCACACTGTTAAATCCTGCATGGGTGATGAATGCATCTGCTTTATCTAAAATTTCAAGCTGGGGAAATACATTTTTAACCAGAAAGTTGTCCGGTAATTCCCCCAATTGATCAACTTCGCACTTGGTTCCAATGGACATACACACATAATAGTCTGTATTTTCAAATGCGCAAATGCACATCTTATAGAAATCCATAAAATCCGTGTTCAGGCTGCCAAGTGAAATATATAGCAGTTTTCTGTTTCCAATCCCGGATAAGTCTACAGACTCAGTGTTTTTTGCCCGCTCCATAGAAGGTCCGGCAAATAAATATTGGGGTTCGGTTACTGCATCATCCCCGTTAAATCCCCTGGTGGTATATACAATATTGTGATCAGCTTTGCTTATAAAAACTTCTTCCAGTGTGGGTTCTTCTATTTTATAACAAGTACAGATTCTGTTCAATATCTGATAGCAGTAATCCAGCTGTGGGTGAGTCCCAGGCACCAGCATACGCGGTGGTACCGGTGCATGGCTCATGGCAAAAGAAGAATGGGAACAGATAACCGGTGTATGAGTAAGTTGTTTTAAAAAGCATCCGCCCCCAAAGATGGAGTCACAAAAAATGAGGTCATAGGTGCGTTCTTTTAAAATATCCAGAATCTGAGGCAGCATTACTTCATCGTATAAAAGAATATATTCCATCAGCATGTAAAACGGATGTCGGTCTGTGGGGCGGTAAGCTTTTAAAAAAAGATTCAGGCCGCTTCCAAAGTCAATCCAGTCTGCACCTGATTTTGTTACCTGCTCCGAAAATTCCACTGAGCAGAAATAATCTACTTTATGCCCTTTTTCTGTAAGCTTCTTCACCAGTCCAAGTGTGGGATTGATATGTCCATACAGATTTGCATTTACAAATAAAATATTCATCCTTTTCCTCCTTATATCACTCTGATATAGTTTGAATTTTATATCAGAGTGATATAGTTGTCAAGGGATTTGTAAGACAATCATGATTATAAATCTTCCAGGTACCAGGTTCCAGGTAAAAACTCTGCGGGCAGGCCGCAGGACTTAAAGTAATCAACCATTGCAATACATGCAAATTTTTCTGTAGAATAGTGTGTTCCGCCTATAACATTAATGGAATGCTTCCTGGAAATTTTATGAAATTCCATGGTAGGTTCAAAATATGGTAAGGGTTTTGTAAATCCGGTAATATAACAATTGATGCTTCTTTCAGCAACTTCCGTTGCAGCAAACGGATAACTGCCTCCCCCGGCTGCCACAGCCACCAGGCTATCTTTTAAGGTATCTGCCCCATATGCATAAAGACGACACTTATGACCCACTGTTTTTTCCATAAGCTTTTGTATATCTCTTATCTGTTCCAATGGAGATTTGCAGATAACCCCCACTTTTGTATTTTTATCATATTGGCAAAATGGCTCTATAATCTCTAAGCCCATAGCGCGTGCCAGGCTTACGGAAGTGGAAAATTTACCATACTGGTCTAAGGGTGAATGGAGCATATAGAACGAGATTCTGCGTTTTTTCAGCTCTTTTAGATACTCAACCGGGATATCATAAAAGGGGAAGCCATCCAGTAAATTCTCATATCCCATTGCATGATGGGAGAACAGAAGAATGTCTGATTCATTCCGGTCAAAGATTTTATTTAATAGCGCTTTGTCTGGAAATGTGACAGTGTATACTTTCTTAATTATTTCGGTATTATCAAGTACCAATCCCATATATTCAGTTCTGAACTCAGGTGTAATAAATTCATTATCAAAATTCATAAATCCCCAATCGTCAGTTCTGTTTGCCAGATCAAAATCAGCATAGAGTTTGTTATATATATCCCGGGCAATCATTTTATACCTCCATTGAAATATGTTTCTACCTTGTTAACCGGTAGTATTTTCCTGAAAGCTATGCTATCATATTTGTTATCATAGTAATAAGGTCAAATGACCCGTTTTTCGATAGGGGGAAAAATGTTTACAGACATTCGTAATATAATGCCAGAATCCGTTAGCAAACGTCTGATTAGAAAATACTATAAGGCAGGAAGTCCCATTATTTTGGCTGAACTGGAAAATAATTATGTATTTTTTTTAGTAGAAGGCAGCGCAGAGGCTGCTGTTTTGCATTGCAACGGGGCGATTGCATCCGTCTATCTATATGAATCAGGTGGGATTTTTGGAGAAATTGAACCTTTTTATGAAGGCGTTAAACCTGTGACGATTACGGCACTTACTCCCTGCGTAGTGGACATTCTATATAAAGATGATTTTATCCAATGGCTGAAAGAAGACTTTGAAGCAACGAAAGCGCTTATCTCACTGATCGCTTTGAAATTGATCCGAAGCAGTGAACGGATTGAGGAGATGACAATTCTCTCGGTTAGAGAGCGTGTTTTGCGTTGTGTGGCAGTGTATCAGCATAAGAATATTCTTAACCGGCTGACCAAAAGCCTGCTGGCAAATGAGACAGGTGCACCTGTCCGCAGCATTAACCGGGCAATTGCCCAGTGTGCAGAGCAGGGGTTATTTTATTATAGCGACGGCAAGTTTTATGTAAAGGATTCTATGACATTAGAGAATCATCTTCCTGATTTTATGAAATAAATAAGCAGCAGGCATCAGCTGAGTATATCACCAGCTGCCCTGCTGCTTATTTATTAATTCATTGTATAACGATACTGTCCCCGGGAATCTGTTCCGTAAAAGTCGGCAAAAGACAGATGGAAGATATCAGTCTTAACAGTATCAAGAGATACCTGATTTTTGATCAGATACTGATAGATACCGGTGTAATCAATGGGACCCTGAATCATAATACTTTGAAGGCGTCCATCACGTAAGATTGCCCTTTTATAACAACCGGAGTCTTCCTGTGACAGGATCTGATCTCCGTCTCTTGCGATTCCATCTCCTAAAGAGAGGGTTGTAAGTCCATAAAAATTCATGGTGTTTTTCATGCCGTAAGGATCTTCATAGGGGGTTTTAACTCCGCACATATTGCAGGCAGCTGTGTATCCCTGCTTCATGGCATTAGGCCAGATGGCAGCGATCCCGTTCACATCTCCTGCAGCATAAATGTTTTTGCAGGATGTTTCCATGCAATCATTCACCTTAATAAAACGGTCAACGGCGATTTCACAGTTTTCTGTGCAGTCTGTTGCCGGGCGGACTCCGGCTGCGACAACAATCATATCACATTCCAGAATAGTCCCGTCATCAAGCATAACAGAGTTGATCTGATCGTTTTCCGGCATCGTGGTTAAAACCACTTTTCTTCCCAGAACGAATTTGCACCCATGCTGTGCAAATAATTTCTGATAGGCTTTACCAGCCGTTTCATCCAGCTGCTTTGGAAGAATCCGGTCCGCCAGCTCTAATACCGTTACATCCTTTTTCTGCTCCAGAAATGCATAAGCGGCGTCCATTCCTACCAGCCCGGAACCTATTACCAGAATTTTATCTGCGGACTGGGCAAATTTGCGGATTTGTCTTGCATCACTTAAATTCCGCAGGCCAAATACATTTTTGGCTTCTCTTAAATTAACAATGGGAGGTATCACGCTGTGTGCACCTGTTGCGATCAGAAGGCGGTCAAAGTTAAGCTCTGTTCCATCATCAAGTAAAACAGTCTGCTTCATGGGATCAATATGTACCGCTTCTTTGTTCTTCAGCCACTTGATTCCAAGTGTATCAAAAAAATCTGCCGGAACAAATGAAAGAGCTGCTTCATCCCGTTCATGGCTTAAGTACTTATGGAGCATACAACGGGAATGAACCTGGTCGTCAACCGACACCATGATGATATCCGCTTTTGGTTCCAGCTTTCGGATGGTTTTAGCAGCCGAGATGCCGGCAGCGCCTGCGCCGATAATTACATGAGTCATCATTCCACCTCCTTCACATAGATTGCTTTGGTAGGACATGCTTTTACGCAGCTTGGCTCGCTGCCGTGATCAAAGCAGAAGTCGCATTTGATTACACTGGTTTTTGTGGTTGTGTCTGCTTTTAACACGCCGTATGGGCAGTTCATCACACACATGAAGCAGGAACCGCACTTTTTTTCGTCGTAATACACGTGACCTGATTCTTCGTCCTTTACAAGAGCTCCACTCATACAGGACATCACACATTCCGGCTGGTCGCAGTGGCGGCAGAAGATGGGAGCATAGTGACCGTTCCCTTTCATGACGATGTGATTTCTGGATTCATTTTCCGGATTGGTTAAATCCAGATCATAAATGCTTCCGCCATCTTTTCTATGTGCCTGCATACAGGCGAGAACACAGTTCTTACACCCGTCGCATTTGGCTTCATCAATGAATATCCGTTTCATATGCCCTCCTCCTATATATTAAGACCGGTCCGCTTCTCCATAATAATTTTTTCCAGTATGTTGGCACTTTCCACAGCATCATCATTAATAATGACCTGACCGCCGGTTAATGATTTCATACCGTCTGTGAGAACCTTAACAGCAACTTTGCTTCCTGTTACAAAAGGAGGAAGTCCTAAATGAAGGGGAAGACCAAGGGCAAGACCAAAGCAGCCATCTGCAAGAGCCTGCTCTTCCAGCCACTGAGCTGCAGAGAGTACAAGTGGAAGTTTGGGAAGATCCACACCAAGCTCCTGTGCAATTTCAGTAGCAACAATTTCAAGACGTCCAATAGCAAGGCAGGGACCGAAATTGAGAACTGGCGGAATTCCCAGCTTTTTGCAGACTTCTCTTAATTTAGGGCCGGCAAATTCAGCAGCTTCCGGTGTCATAAGTCCGCAGTTTTCGATGCCGCCTGATGAACAGCCTGCAGTCAGTACGATGATATCTTTGGCAATCAGTTCCTTTGTCAGTTCCACAGTAAGAACATCGTGTCCTCCTGCAGTTAAGTTGGAACAGCCTACCACTCCTGCGATACCTTTAATATCTCCGGATACGATTAAATCAATAAGAGGCTTCCAGCTTCCGCCCAGGAAGTCCTTTAAGGAACCTTCGCTGACACCGGTCAGAGTGTTCTCATATCCGTGATCAGGCATAAGATTAAGGGGTACCGTGCCACGGCGTTCCTGATAGGATTTCACCACTTTATCGATGATCTTTTCACTCTGCTCTCTGCGGTGGTCAAAATCAAATTTCATTAACTCTGCGTTTGATTTTTTAGCCACGTCATCAAGACAGATCTGTTTGATCTTAAGCTCTTCACAAATTGGTTCAATTCCAGGAAGAGTACAGTTAAATTCAGAAAGAACAGCATCGATTGCGCCGGTTGCAAGAATCGCCTCACTGGTGTAGTTGTTTCCTGCATGGCCGTCAAATACCTCCTGGTAATGAGCGCCTCGTAACTGCAGATCCTGACCTACGCAGGTACAGCCTACCAGCTTAAAGCCTTTGGCTCCAACTGCCTTTGCCTTGGCAACTGCCTCAGGGGAAATAAGCTGTTCCTGTAAATCAACAAAAATAGTATGCTGATGTCCGGTAATCATGATGTTGATATAATCCGGGTCAATCACACGAAGACCTACAGGAGCCATACGAAGTTCCGGCTGTCCAAGAAGCACATCATTTAACAGGTTTGTAAGAGTCAGTCCGTATACACCTGTGGAGACACCCAGTCTTAAGCAGTCAACCAGCATATCTAAGGGATCGGAGTTTAAGTTGGTGGAACATTTTACCACGCCCTTAAATACTTCGGATTTAGCTCCTCCTGGCATGATTCCAAGTTCTTTCCAGCGGGCAACTCTTGGAGCGTAAGCGACTTTTTCCGTCAGCTCCATTTCCACATATTCCGGTTTATAGATATCAGCAATTACCGCATCAGCGACTTTCTCTGCCTTTTTGTACACATCGGATTCTACGATTCCGAAGATGTCTGCCAGGTGGTCAAGAGATTTTAATCCCTTTAATTCGCCTTTTATTTTTGCTGTGTTTTTTAGATTTAATGCTGTATTTTCAACAATGTGTATGTAACAGCCGCTTCCTGAAGCCACCGCCCTTAAAAAGTTTCTGGCAACAATCGTGTCTGCATCCGCTCCGCATATTCCACGGGGCGCATCCGGCGTAATACGGCAGGGGCCGTTGGCACAGAGTCTGCAGCAGACTCCCTGGAGACCAAATCCGCATTTGGTACTTTGTTTTTCTACTCTGTGATGAGAAGTCTCCATCGGCAGGGAAGAGATGAACGTTTCTAAAGGTTTGTCGGCGCTTTGACAGGTGTTGCACCCGTAACATTGATTCATTGTTTTTCCTCCTTTTAAATCTATACCATTTTAGTAAAGATTAAATTAAAAAAATTATCCGTGCAGTAGCTTTGCCAAAGAACATTCTTTCAGTTCCCGATTAAGATTCAGCTGAATTCTTAAGAACTCCCTGTGAGCCAGGCAAGGCTGCTTGGGCTGGTTCACGAGGCAGTCATAGCCGGACTGCATGCATTCGATCAGCAGCATTTTGGAATCAATCACAGTGAGAATATCATATAAACTTGTGCGTTCCAGATCACAGTTTAAGGCATAGCCTCCCGCGCTTCCACGATAGCTTTTAATTAATCCCGCTTTTTCCAGCTTTCGTGCCATCTTGTAGGTGATGGCTGAAGTCAGGGATTCTTTCTCACAGATCGTAGGAACGTTCATGATATCGCCTGATGATAAGGCTCTTATGATTCTTATGGCATAATCGCATTCTCTGGTTATGAGCATATCGCACCTCCACGTTATAAGATTAACATACTGTACCTAATTGGTCAAGTTTTATCAATAAGATTTTTACATTCCAGAAAGCTGTGAAAGATCTGTGAACCTGCCATTCTTTCAAGTTGATTTCAGGTTTGATTTGTATAATCTGCGTAAAGTAACACAAAGAAGGGGATAAGGAGGTTATTATGAGTGGATATCAAATGACATTTGAAAGGACAGAAATGAAATATCTGATAGATCCGGTACAATACTTAAAGCTTAAAGAGAGGCTGATGGGAAAAATGGAAACCGATCAATACGGTAATTCCACAATTTGCAATGTCTATTTTGACACACCGGATGCAAGGCTGATCAGAAACTCTTTGGAAAAACCGGTTTATAAGGAAAAATTCAGACTCCGCAGCTATGGACAGCCAAAAGAGACCAGTTCTGTTTTTCTGGAATTAAAAAAGAAATACCAGGGTATTGTCTATAAACGCCGTGAAACACTTAATTTAGCTGATGCAGAGGCGTATTTATATAGGGGGATAAAGCCGGAGCGACAAACCCAGGTGCTTCGTGAGATTGACTGGTTTATGCAGTATTACGAAGATATCATTCCCGCTATGTATATTTCCTATGAAAGAACTGCCCTGTATGGACTGGAGGATGAGAACCTGCGGCTGACGTTAGACGGAAATATTCTTTGGAGAACCGATTGCTTAAAACTGGAAAATGGTCCCTGGGGAACCCCTCTTTTAGAAGACGGCTGGCACCTTATGGAGATAAAAATTCCAGGGTCCATGCCCCTCTGGCTGGGGCACATACTGGATGAGCTGAAAATATATCCGGCTTCCTTTTCCAAATACGGTCAGGCGTATGAAAAGCAGCAAATAATGAAATCAGAGAAAAAAGGAGGAATCAGCTGTGCTTAATACATGGTTTCAATCAATCTTAATAGAAGAATCAGAGGTTGCATTTTCACCAAGATCATTTCTTGTATGCTTAACCGCTTCTCTGGTTCTTGGGCTGATCATTGCAGGTATTCACATGTACCGGAATTCATATTCTAGGGGATTTGTGGTGACAATTGCATTGCTTCCCGCTATGGTGCAGATGGTTATTTTACTGGTAAACGGAAACCTTGGCACTGGGGTTGCAGTAATGGGAGCCTTTTCCCTGGTCCGATTCCGGTCAGTTCCTGGAAAAGCAGAAGAGATCAGCAGCATTTTTCAGGCAATGGCGGTTGGACTGGCTACGGGAATGGGTTACGTTGGCATGGCAGTTTTATTTGTCCTTATAATGGGAGTGGTAAATATATTGCTGGCTTCCCTTAAATTTGGACAGCAGAAGACAGGCGTAAAAGTACTTAAGATCACAATTCCGGAGTCCTTGGATTATACATCTGTATTTGATGAAGTATTTGCACGGTATCTGAAAAATTGGGATCTGAATCAGGTGAAGACAACCAATATGGGAAGTCTTTATAAACTGGATTATGAAGTAGTTTTAAAAAATAACGGAGAAGAAAAGAAACTGATCGACGATTTACGATGCAGAAACGGGAATCTTGAGATTTTTTTGGGAAGACCTTTTGGCAATAAGGAGGAACTATAATGGTAAAAAGAAAGCTGTTCAGAGGTAAAGCAGCCGCATTGGTGTTAATAATGGCATTTGCGTCAACAACTATTTCCGGGTGTAAAAGCCAGACTTCAACGGATAATACAGTAGTTACCCAAAGCACACAGGCAGATTCTGGCACTGATGGTAATACAGACAGCAGTACGGCAGAAGCAACTGTTGACAAGGACTTTACAGACCGTGATAAGGATGGGAGCTACGACGAAAGCAGTGCAGTTAAAATAAATTTGGATTCAGACAAAGCAGAGGCAGAGGGAGCAGGTGTCAGTATAACTGGAAGCACTGTAACCATAAGCAAAGAAGGGACATATCTGGTAAGCGGAACGTTGGACAACGGTCAGATTATTGTTGATGCAGCGGATACAGACAAGGTTCAGATCGTTTTAGCAAATGCCGGAATTAAATGTGAAACCAGTGCTGCAATCTATGTCAAATCTGCTGATAAGGTTTTTGTTACTCTGGCAGATGGAACAACAAATAAGCTGTCAGGTGGAACGGAGTACATAGATACTGATGACAATACCGTAGATGGGGTTATATTCTCAAAAGAAGATCTGACTGTAAACGGCAGTGGAAGCCTGGAGGTAAATGCCAACTATAAACACGGAATTGTTTCAAAGGATACATTGGCAGTTACAGGAGGAAATATCTCTGTTAACGCAGTCTCCCAGTGTCTGGCAGGTAAGGGTGAAGTGAAAATCCTGGATGGAACATTTCTGCTGACAACTTCAGGGAAAGCGGTGAAATCAAGTAATGAGGATGATACATCTCTTGGAAATATCTATGTGGCAGGCGGAACCTTTACTGTCAATTCCAAAGACGACTCCTTCCATGCCAGCGGAACCATGGTAATTGACGGAGGCACCTTTACGGTAGAAAGTGGAGATGATGCGTTCCATGCAGACCAGGATGTAGTGGTCAATAATGGCACAATAACGGTCACCAGCTGCTATGAAGGACTGGAAGCTTATCGGGTATCGGTGAATGGAGGGGAAATCTCAATTCAGGCTTCCGATGATGGAATCAATGCGGCACAGCCAAAATCTTCGTCTGCAGAAGGTCAGGATACTGGTCAGAGTGATAGCGGGAATGAGAAACCGGAAATGCCGCAAGATGGCCAGGGGAAAGGGAATTCTCCCGGGTCTGAGGAAAACCAGTCCGGAGCACAATCAGATGAAAACCTGCCACAAGAAGGCCAGCAAAGAAGAGGCGGCGGTCCTGGTGGCAAAGGTGTAATGGGTGGCGGTCAAATGGGCGGAAGTATGGAGAATGATACCAATGCTTATATTAAGATAACGGGAGGCACTCTGTACGTAGACGCAGGCGGAGACGGACTGGATTCCAATGGAAGTCTTTTAATATCAGGAGGTATGGTTTATGTTACCGGTCCGGTAAGCGACGGAGATGGGGCAATCGATTATAATGGAGATGGGATTATTACAGGAGGAACAGTAATAGCGGTTGGCAGCTCTGGTATGGCACAGGGATTTGGTGATACCTCTACCCAATGCTCTGTCTTACATAATTTAACCGCACAGCAGGAAGCAGGGACTGTAATTACTCTTAAGGACAAGGAAGGGAATGAGCTTATCAGCTTTACTCCTGAGAAAAAGTATTCTTCCGTTGTCATCAGCAGTCCCAAGCTGCAGACTGGCAGCACCTACACCCTCACGGCAGGTTCGGAACAAACCGAACTGACCCTTGAGTCAATTGTCACTTCAAACGCAGTCCGTGAAGGGGGCAGGGGCAGTATGCCGTCTGGAAATAACCGCTAATCTGCCGGATAAATGAGGTGTTCGTCATCAATGCCGTAAAGAACCGTATCTAAAAATTTTCTGGCAAGATAGTTTGCCATACCGGGGTTCATATCCAGATAGTTTCCGCAGTCTCTGGCTGCGGCCCCGGGGATTTCTCCCTCAAAATCACGCATAAATTCATACATTTCAGTGATAAGCGGTACGATATCCCTGGATTTGTAATCTCCCGCCAAAAGAAGGTAGAAGCCGGTGCGGCATCCCATAGGACCAAAGTATAAAACTTTGGAAGCAAATGATTGGTGATTTCTTAAGAATGTGGCACCTAAGTGCTCCATGGTGTGTATCTCTGCCGTATTCATGACCGGTTCGAAATTCGGTCTGGTCATGCGGATATCGAACGTAGTAACTGTGGTATCGCTCACTTTGTCTTTGCGGGAGACGTAGATACCCGGAAGAAGCTTTAAGTGATTAATCGTAAAGCTTGTAATTTTTTCCATATTGATCAGGTCCTTTCTGAAAGGTGGTTAAGCCGTTGGAATAATTGGCTGTCTTCAGTCAGATTATAATAAAAAAAACGGCTGCATGCAATAGGAACAATTGCACGCAGCCGTATTCATGGTCCGATGGATTGCTTATTTTAATGCGTCAGAAACTTCTGTAAGCATCATAGGAACAGATTCCAGTCCATAACCGGACAGATACCAGGTGTGGTGCGATCAACCATGTTGACCTTTTGTCTGAATAACCTGTGAAACAGTATAACGTGGTTTACGTAAAGTGTCAATAAAAGGAGCTGATAATAAACATAATTAACATACTTTAAAAGTGGGAATAGAAAACAGCCGTCACCTTATGCAGGGAAAATCATTCATGAAACTCCCGTCCTGTTTCATACCATAGTAGGAGAAATGGGAAGGAGCGTCATTAATGGAAGAATGGTTTCGTTTATCAGAGGATGAAGTCTTAAAACAGCTTCAAGCTGACAGGAATGGACTGAATTCCGAAGAAATTCTCAGGCGCAGGCAGGTACATGGTCCCAATCTGCTGAAAAAAGCAAAACGAAAAAGTGCCTTTCAAGTATTTCTGGATCAGTTTAAAGACTTATTAGTCATCATTCTGATTATAGCAGCGGTAATTTCCATGGTATCTGGTGACGTGGAAAGTACCGGAGTAATTTTTGCAGTGTTACTGCTTAATGCAATTCTTGGAACTGTGCAGCATCAGAAAGCAGAAAAATCCTTAGACAGCCTGATGTCATTATCTGCGCCAGTGGCGTGGGTGAGAAGAGATGGGAAAAATAAAGAAGTCCTGTCGGAAGAAATCGTACCAGGAGATATACTTTTATTAGAGGCAGGAGATATGGTGGCGGCAGACGGCCGTATCCTGGAAAATTATTCTCTTCTGGTCAATGAAAGCTCTCTGACCGGAGAATCAGTCAATGTGGAAAAGCATACAGGAAGACTGCGTATGGAGAAGGTTCCGCTGGCAGAACAGTCCAATATGGTTTTTTCCGGCTCTCAGGTTGCAGCGGGAAGAGCCATTGCCGTGGTCACCGGAACAGGCATGAATACAGAAATCGGAAGAATTGCCTCTTTAATGAATGATACAGGTGAGAAGAAGACACCTTTACAGGTGAGCCTTGACCAGTTTGGAAGCAGGCTGGCGGTAGCGATCCTCTTTATCTGTGTGATTGTCTTTGGGTTAAGTATTTACAGAAAAATGCCAATTTTGGATTCCCTTATGTTTGCAGTAGCACTGGCTGTCGCCGCCATACCAGAGGCTCTCAGCTCTATCGTCACCATTGTTCAGGCGATGGGAACCCAGAAAATGGCGGGAGAGAATGCAATTATTAAGGATTTAAAAGCGGTAGAAAGCCTCGGGTGTGTATCTGTTATCTGCTCCGATAAAACAGGAACCCTCACCCAGAACCGAATGACGGTGCAGCAGGTTTTTGTTAATAACAGGCTTTATCTTCCGGAAATGTTAAAGCCTGAGATTCCAGTACATAAATATTTGCTTTACGATGCTGTTTTAAACAATGATTCCAGCCATGTAAATGGAGTTCTTAACGGTGAACCTACTGAAACCGCGTTACTCCAGATGGCGGAGCGCGCCGGAGTCGATGATGAGGCAGTCAGATCCTATCACCCAAGATTAGGAGAGGTTCCCTTTGATTCCAGAAGAAAGCTTATGAGTACGCTTCATTATCTGGAAGGAAAAAACATTCTATTTACAAAAGGAGCAGTGGATATCATTCTTCCCAGGATAACCCAGATCTGGTCTTCCGAAGGAATCCGTCCGTTCAGAGACGGTGATAAACAGATGCTTATGGAGCAGAACATGATGTTCTCTGCCCAGGGGCTTCGGGTCCTAACCTTTGTATGCAGGGAGATGGAGGACCAGGAGAAGCTTTCGGAAAATTCAGAAAACGGATATACATTTCTGGGCATGGTATCTATGATGGATCCTCCCCGGCCGGAATCCAGGAATGCAGTCGCCAATGCCAGAAGAGCCGGAATCTTCCCGGTGATGATTACGGGAGACCATAAGATTACGGCAGCGGCCATTGCGGAACGGATTGGTATTTTGGAGGAAGATGATCTGGCAATCAGCGGTCCGGAGCTTGATGATATGACGGAAGATGAGCTGGGGCACCGGCTGGAATCCATCAGTGTATATGCCCGGGTATCCCCGGAACATAAAATAAGAATTGTCCGTGCATGGCAGAAGAAGGGGCACATTGTAGCCATGACAGGAGATGGTGTCAACGATGCTCCTGCATTAAAGCAGGCGGATATCGGAGTCGCCATGGGACAGATGGGAACAGAAGTCTCTAAAGAAGCCTCTTCCATGATTCTCACTGATGACAATTTTGCTACAATTATCAAAGCGGTGGCCAATGGACGTAACGTATACAGGAATATAAGAAATGCCATTAAGTTCCTGCTTTCAGGAAACATGGCAGGAATTTTATGTGTGCTTTATACCTCTCTTATGGCACTCCCATTGCCCTTTGCACCGGTTCATCTGCTGTTTATCAACCTGCTGACAGACTCCCTTCCTGCCATTGCAATCGGAATGGAACAGGCAGAAGCAGACCTGTTGTCCCAGAAGCCCAGAAATCCCAAGGAAGGCATACTAACGAAAAGGTTTATCCTTGTGATTCTCTTTCAGGGGGCACTGATTGCAGTATGTACCATGGCTTCCTACAGCACCGGGCTGTTAACCGGAAGTGAAGCTGCAGCCAGTACGATGGCATTCTCCACCCTGACACTTGCCAGATTGTTCCATGGATTTAACTGCCGCAGCAGCCATTCCATTTTGAAAATCGGTTTTATGAGCAATTTATGGAGTATCATGGCGTTTGAGGCGGGAGCAGTTTTGCTGGGAGCAGTCCTTTTTATTCCGGCGCTTCACGATCTTTTTTATGTGGCAGATTTAACAGGAAGACAATTTATAACTATATTTATATTTGCTATTCTTCCTACACTGGTGATTCAGGCGCTGAAAACCATCCGGGAGAGTATGCATTAAGGTTTTTTGCAGGTAAAATTTGTATTTGTTGTAGAACTTGACATATTTTTGCCTGCGTGGTAGTATAAATTTGTGTTATTTAATAAAAAGCCTAAGAGATGACAGAGCCAGGTGATGAGTGCGGGGAACCGTTCATTTCCAAGGCTCTTTCTTTATTATTTGGTAAAAAATTAACGAATGAAAGAAGATGGAAGGGGAAGGAATCATGGGAAAATATGTAATCGCTATGGATCAGGGAACTACCAGTTCCCGGTGCATACTGTTTGATGAGAAAGGGGGCATCTGCAGCGAGGCACAAAAAGAGTTCAGGCAGATTTTTCCAAAACCAGGCTGGGTGGAGCATGATCCCATGGAGATATGGTCATCACAGCTTTCAGTGACCATGGAAGCAATGGGGAAAATTGGGGCGCATTACAGCGATATTGCTGCAATCGGAATTACAAATCAGAGAGAAACCACAATTGTGTGGGATAAGGAGACAGGGGAGCCTGTTTACAATGCCATTGTATGGCAATGCAGAAGGACCGCTGATCGCATTGAGCGTCTGAAAGAAGACGGGCTGGAAGGACTTATCACAGACCGTACCGGTCTGATTCCGGACGCGTACTTCTCCGGAAGTAAGATTGAATGGATTCTGGATCACGTAGAGGGAGCCAGAGAGAAGGCAGAACGTGGAGAACTGCTTTTTGGAACCGTGGACAGCTGGCTGATCTGGAATCTGACCAAGGGCTGCATTCACGTAACGGATTATACAAATGCTTCCCGAACCATGCTGTTTGATATTCATAAAAAGTTCTGGGACGAAGACATTCTTAACTATTTTAATATACCAAAGGCAATGCTTCCGGATGTAAAACCATCCAGCTGCGTATACGGTTATACCTCTTCTGACGTAATGGGCGGAAAGATCCCCATTGCAGGGGCAGCAGGAGATCAGCAGGCAGCTTTATTCGGACAGTGCTGCTTCGAAGCCGGTGAAGTTAAAAATACATACGGAACCGGTTGCTTTCTCCTTATGAACACCGGAGAGAAGGCGGTAAAATCCGAACACGGTTTGCTGACTACCATAGCAGCCAGTGATCAGGAACGGATTCAGTATGCACTGGAAGGAAGCGTATTTGTGGCAGGTGCTGCCATTCAATGGCTGCGGGACGCCATGCGTATGGTACGGTCTGCTTCCCAGACAGAGGAGTATGCCCAGGCGGTGGTAGATACCGGAGGCGTATACGTGGTACCGGCATTTGCAGGTCTTGGCGCTCCCTATTGGGATCAGTATGCCAGAGGTACCATTGTAGGAGTGACAAGAGGAACCAGCAAGGAGCAGTTTATCCGCGCCACCCTGGAATCCATGGCATATCAGGTATCTGATCTGATTGAAGCCATGGAACAGGACTCTCAGATCCATTTAAAAGAATTAAGAGTAGACGGGGGAGCCTGCGCCAACAATTTCCTTTTGCAGTTCCAGGCAGATGTATTGGATACACGGATTGTCAGACCAAAATGCATTGAGACAACAGCTCTTGGCGCTGCCTATCTGGCAGGCCTGGCTGTAGGGTATTGGAAAGACAGGGAAGAGATCAGACAGAACTGGGAAGCTTCCAGAACCTTTGACAACCAGATGGAAGAGGAATGCCGTAAAAAGAGGATTAAGGGCTGGAAGCGGGCAGTCAAATGTGCTCTTTACTGGTCTCAGGATGAGGATTAAGCCAGGCTATAAATCACTTGACAATCAGAATGAAATTATGTTAGCATTAATACAATTAAATAAATAACCTTTGAGACGAAAGAGTAAGGATTATGATACGGAGCTATCCGTTTATTTTCCTTACTCTTTTTTTCTATAGTCCCGGCGAACCGGGAATTATCACGGATTTGGAGGAGATTGATTATGAAGGAATTAAATTACGATGCGGCGATTATCGGCGGCGGCGTTACCGGCTGTGCCATAGCCAGAGAGCTGTCCCGTTATCAGCTGAACATCTGCGTCATTGAGCGGGAGGAAGATGTCTGCTCCGGTACATCAAAATCCAACAGTGCCATTGTGCATGCAGGATACGATGCGGAGCCAGGCTCATTAAAGGCAAGATTTAATACAGAAGGAAACCGCATGATGGGAGATCTTTCAAAAGCTCTTGATTTTTCCTTTGACCGAAACGGTTCACTGGTTCTCTGTTTTTCTGAAGACGACAGACCGTCTCTGAATGCGCTGTATGAAAAAGGATTAAAAAACGGTGTTCCCCAATTATCCATACTGACCGGGGATGAAGTACGTGCCATGGAACCCAGTGTTTCTGAAACAGTGGTGGCAGCATTGTATGCGCCAACCGGGGGTATCGTCTGCCCCTTTGGACTGACTATCGCTCTGGCAGAAAATGCCTGTGATAATGGAACCGATTTCTTATTTGAGACAGAAATTGAAACAATAAACAAAACGGATTCCGGTTATGATCTGATCTCCAGTGATAAAATCATTCACGCTACCTATGTAGTCAATGCAGCCGGCGTTTACTCAGACCAGATCCACAACATGGTCAGTGAGTCAAAGCTTCACATCATACCACGAAAGGGAGATTACTGTCTGTTAGATAAAGAAGCCGGAAACCTGGTGAGCCATACCATATTCCAGCTTCCCGGAAAGATGGGAAAGGGTGTTTTGGTAACACCTACCGTTCACGGTAATCTGCTGACAGGACCTACAGCGATTAATGTAACCGACAAAGAGGAGACCTCCACAACAGCCCAGGAGCTTGCCGATATTATGGAAAAAGCAGCCTGGGGAGTGAACAATATTCCCTTCCGCCAGGTTATTACATCCTTCTCCGGTCTTCGTGCCCATGAAGAGGGAGATGATTTCGTTGTAGGAGAAGTAAAGGATGCAGACGGATTCTTCGATGCAGCAGGTATGGAATCTCCGGGACTTTCAAGCGCTCCTGCTGTAGGAGTTTACTTAGCAGAGCAGATAGCCATAAAAGCCAATGCAAAAAAGAAGGAAAACTTTATTGAAACCAGAAAAGGTATTATCAATCCTCAGAAGCTTTCCCTGGAAGAGAGGGGAGAACTGATCAAAAAGGATCCCAGATACGGAACCATCATCTGCCGCTGTGAAGGCATCAGTGAGGGTGAGATTGCAGATGCAGTGACAAGAACCCTGGGAGCAGTTTCCGTAGATGGAGTAAAGCGCCGGGTACGTGCAGGAATGGGACGCTGCCAGTCAGGCTTCTGCATCCCGAAAACAATGGAAATTCTGGCTAGGGAAACGGGAAGAAACATGGAAGACATCTGCAAAAACAGATCCGGTTCTAATTTACTGACTGGGAAAAGACAAGGAGGAGAGTGACATGACAGAGCATGATATCGTTATTATCGGGGGAGGCCCTGCTGGTCTGGCTGCCGCTGCGGCTGCAAAAAAAGCGGGAACAGAAGATATACTGATCCTGGAGCGGGAAGGTCACTTAGGCGGCATTTTAAATCAGTGCATTCACAACGGCTTTGGTCTTCACACATTTAAAGAAGAGCTGACAGGACCGGAATATGCGTCCCGTTATATTGATATGATTGAAAAAGAGCAGATCCCTTATAAGCTTAATACCATGGTTCTTTCCATCAGCAGTGACAGAGTGCTGACCGTGATCAACCGGGAAGAAGGCTTAATTCAGATAAAAGCAGGTGCTGTGATTCTGGCAATGGGATGCAGGGAGCGTCCAAGGGGAGCTCTTAAC
The DNA here is from genome assembly GCA_015057775.1 of Paenibacillaceae bacterium. Lineage (GTDB taxonomy): Bacteria > Bacillota > Clostridia > Lachnospirales > Lachnospiraceae > Lacrimispora. The sequence goes on from SVDT01000001.1 coordinate 73,015, forward strand.
ATACCAGGTTATCGTCCGGCAGGAATTTATTCAGCAGGTACTGCCCAGCGTCTTATGAATTTAGACGGCTATGAAGTTGGAAAAGAGGTGGTCATACTGGGTTCAGGAGACATTGGTCTCATTATGGCAAGACGTATGACTTTAGAGGGTGCTAAAGTTAAAGTTGTGGCAGAGCTTATGCCTTATTCCGGCGGATTAAAAAGAAATATTGTACAGTGTCTGGATGATTACGGAATTCCGTTAAAATTAAGCCATACTGTAGTAGAGATTCATGGAAAGGAGCGGGTAACAGGAGTAACGCTTGCTGCAGTGGATGAGAAACGCAGACCAGTTCCGGGAACAGAAGAATATTACTCCTGTGATACACTTCTTCTGTCAGTCGGTCTGATTCCGGAAAACGAGCTGTCAAAAAGCGCAGGAGTGGATCTTGACCAGATAACAGGCGGACCTGTTGTGAACGACTGCCTGGAAACCAGTATAAGCGGCGTATTTGCCTGTGGAAATGTACTTCATGTTCATGACCTGGTGGATTACGTTTCCGAAGAGGCTGCTCTTGCTGGAAGAAGTGCTGCAGCCTATGCCGGGTCCCGGAAAGAGGAACCTGCTTCCTCCAATGTCAGAATCCGGGCTGTAAATGGTGTCCGCTATACAGTTCCCCAGTTTGTTAACCGGGAGTCTGAGGCTGATCAGTGGAAGATCCGTTTCCGTGTTTCCGATGTATACCGCGACCGTTATATTAGTATTTATTATGGAGATGAACGGGTTTATCATAAGAAGAAAAAGGTTCTCGCACCTGGGGAGATGGAGCAGGTAGCAATTAAGAAAGAAAGTCTGGAAAAATATCCGGATTTGGCAGAAATCGTAATCTGCACAGAGGAGGATTAAAATGGAAGAACGTGAACTGATCTGTATCTGCTGTCCCCTGGGCTGCCCTATGACCGTACGTATCGACAACGGTGCGGTTACCGTTACTGGTAATTCCTGTCCGAGAGGTGCAGAATACGGGGAGAAAGAAGTGTTAAGCCCAACCCGGGTTGTGACCTCCACGGTAAAAGTAATTGACGGTGAATTTGCCATGGTACCCGTAAAAACCAAAACAGACATTCCAAAAGGTAAGATCTTTGATTGTATGAAAGAGATTCAAAAAGCCTCCGTTCATGCCCCGGTTGCCATTGGAGATGTAATCATTGAAAACTGCGCAGGCACCGGAGTATCCATCGTTGCCGCAAGAAATGTAAAAAGATCATAACTGATCAGAAAAATCCGCAGCAAATGCCGCCCGCTTTCCAAGCGGGTTAAAAAGAGCCTTTGCTGCGGGTTTATTTTTAATCAGTCAGTGGTGGAAAAAGACTGAAAAGAGACTTTACTTTTGAAAGAAAATAAAGAAAGAGGAAGAATTTTCTTGACGGTGGTGGTAAGGATTGATAAAGTAGAACAAGATCCATAGTTATTTTGGGTGCGGAGGGATAATAATGAAAGCAATAGAACTGCTGGAGACGTCTCCGGTGATTGCGGCAGTAAAGGATGAAGGCGGGCTGAAACGGTGTTTTGAATCAGAGTGCCAGGTCGTTTTTGTTCTGTACGGAAGTATTTTAAACATCGGAACGATAGTACGGCAGATAAAAGAACATGGAAAGTACGCTATGGTACATGCAGATCTGACCCATGGTCTCAATTCAAAAGAGATCGTGGTGGATTTCATCAAGGAAAATACGTTAGCTGATGGTATCATCAGCACGAAGCCGCTTCTTGTAAAGCGCGCGGTGGAACTTGGATTGTTCGGGATTCAAAGAACATTTATTATCGATTCCCTTGCCATGAGTACGACAAAAAAGCAGATTGATACCTTCCATCCGGATATGGTTGAGATCATGCCCGGAGTAATGCCCAAAGCACTGGAAGAGATTCGCAGATACACCAATATTCCCATCATTGCCGGTGGTCTCATATCGGACAAGAAGGATATTATGGCTGCTTTTAACGCAGGAGCAGATGCGATCTCTACGACCAGGGAAGAGTTATGGTTCATGTAAAAGGAGGATTTTATGAAATTAGTTACTTACGAGGTTGACCGTAGAAGAGATATCGGAGTCGTGAGCAGGGATGAGATGTGGGTTTTCCCTCTTAAGGCATTCGGTATGGAATACAGAGAGATGCTGGAAGTTGTAAAGGGACTGAGCCAGTCAGAACGGGACTTGCTTGAACATGCATCTGGGCTGGATCCTGAAAGCAGCAACATCGTTGGAGCAGCTATGATGAAAGAAGTTACCCTCCTGGCCCCAATTCTGACACCAGATCAGGATATTATCTGTCTGGGTCTTAATTACATGGAACATGCCGAGGAGTCAGCGCGCTATAAAAAAGAAGCGTTTGACGGGGAAAGAAACTATGCAGTCTATTTCTCAAAGAGAGTGAATGAGTCAGTTGGTCCTTATGGTGATATATTAAGTCATAGCGATATAGTGGACAGCCTGGATTATGAAGCTGAATTAGCTGTTATCATTGGAAAAGATGCAAAAGATGTGCCTCCAGAAAAGGCAGAAGATTATATATTTGGTTATACTATCATCAACGATGTGAGCGCACGTAATGTACAGACAGCCCACAAGCAATGGTATTTTGGAAAAAGCCTGGACGGATTCACTCCCATGGGTCCCTGTATTCTCACAGCCAATTCCATTTCCTATCCGCCTGAGCTTTCTATTCAGTCAAAGGTGAACGGAGAGCTGAGACAGGACAGTAATACAGGTCTGATGATATTCCAGATTGATCACATTATCAGTGAATTATCAAAAGGCATGACCTTAAAGGCTGGAACCATTATATCCACCGGTACGCCAAAAGGGGTGGGCATGGGCTTTAATCCCCCGGCATTTCTGTCTCCAGGTGATGAGGTGGAATGTATTATAGAAAAGATTGGTTCCATTAAAAACCGTGTAATATAACTGAATAATTATTTTGAAAAGTGTACAATTGATCTCTGCAGTTGTGCACTTTTTTTCTGCCCTCAAAAGTCCAATCATGCTGTACAAAGCGGATAAACGTGATAGAATATATAAAAACGGAGGGATGAACAATGGATCACTTATCATTGGAAATACTGGAATATATTGAGGAACACAGCAACGAGACATATGAACTTTTGCTGAACCTTGGAACAATACCTGCACCTTCCAACCAGGAAGAGAAACGAGCAGAGTTTTGCCGGGACTGGCTGGTGAGTCAGGGGGCAGAAAATGTCTATATTGATTCCGCTTTGAATGTGGTTTACCCAATTGGATGTACCAGGGATAACCCTGTAGTCGTATTTATGGCTCATACAGATGTGGTTTTTCCAGATACCACACCTCTTCCTGTTGAAGTGGAGAAAGGTAGAATAAAAGCTCCCGGAATCGGAGACGATACGGCTAATCTGTGCGCACTTCTTATGTGTGCCAAATACATTGCGGGTAAAAAGATTACACCATCAGACTGTGGATTGCTTCTTGTGGCCAATGCAGGAGAGGAAGGACTGGGCAATTTAAAAGGCTCCAGGCAGATTGTTAAGGAATATGAAGGGCGAATCAGAGAGTTCTATTCTATAGACGGATATATGGACCATATTACAACAGATGCGGTGGGATCCAGGCGGTATGAGGTGGAGGTATTGACAGAAGGTGGTCATTCCTTTACAAACTTTGGAAACCGTAATGCCATCGCCTATCTGGCCTCCATGATCGATACTCTTTATACATTAAAGGTACCGCAAACAAAGGCAAAAACCACCTATAATGTAGGAACCATTCAGGGCGGAACCTCAGTCAACACCATAGCCCAGCAGGCCAAAATGCTTTATGAGTTCCGGTCTGACAGTAGAGAAGATCTGGAATTTATGGATCATCATTTTCGGGCAGTGGCAGAAAGTTACCGGTCAAAGCAGGTGGAGGTAAATACAATTCTGGTAGGGGAACGTCCCTGCAGCAGTGGTGTTGATCCGGTAAAACAGAATCGTATCACCAGCAAGGTCACAGAAATATTGAAAAAACATACAGGCACTGAGCCCAAAAATGAATGCGGTTCTACAGACTGTAACATTCCTCTGTCACAGGGAATTCCCAGTGTCTGTTTTGGTGCAGTCAGGGGAGGGGGAGCCCATACCCGGCAGGAATGGGTTGATATCGCCAGTCTGAAAGAAGGATACCGTGTTACATTTGAACTGATACTATCCTGCTTTTAAGAAAAAGAAAGAGATGAGGTACAAAGACGATGATTACTGTCAGCGCATGTCTGATTGTAAAGAATGAAGAAAATGTATTGGCCCGCTGTCTTTCAAGTCTGAAGGATCTGGCTGATGAGATAATTCTTGTAGATACCGGATCCACAGATACAACAAAAGAGATCGGAGCACGGTTCGGATGCAAAATCTTTGATTTTACCTGGGTGGATGATTTTGCAGCCGCAAGAAATTTTTCCTTTGAAAAAGCCGGCATGGACTATATCTACACCGCAGATGCCGATGAGGTCATTGACGAGGAAAACAGAAAACGGTTTATGGATTTAAAACAGTGTATTCTGCCTGAGATAGAGATTGTACAGATGAAATACACCAATCAGCTTCAGTTTAATACAACCTATAACTTTGACTGCGAGTATCGTCCCAAATTATTTAAAAGAAATCGCAGGTTTGAATGGCTGGACCCCGTTCATGAAACCATTCGTTTAGAACCGGTTGTATTTGACAGCGAAATTGAAATCATACATTTGCCCGAAGGAAACCATTCCAAGCGGGATTTTGACATATTTAATAAGCTGATCAGAAAAGGGATTCCTCTTTCGAAAAAGCTTCGTTCCATGTACGCCAGAGAACTGTTTATTTCCGGAGAAGATCAGGATTTTCTGAAAGCGGAAGATTACTTTAACGGTTTGCTTTCAGAGGACAGGACAGAAGAAGAGTTAAAAATCATTCAGTGCGTTCTGACCAGATGCGGTCGGATTAAAAAGGATGGAACCCAGATCTTAAAAAATGCCTTAAAAAATGTTGCCTGTGGGAAGGCAAGCTCAGAGGTCTGCTATGACGTTGGGGAGTATTTTATGGAGGCAGGAGATATGAATGAAGCTGTGATCTGGTTTTATAATGCCGCTTATGAAACAGAATGTGAACTGAATATCCGGTATTCCGGGGAACTACCCCTTCTTAAACTGGCAGAATGTTATAAACAAGCAGGAGATATGACCCAGGCGAAGTTTTATGAGGAGCTTGCCAGTAAAGCAGTGGACGAAAAAGGATTAGAAGATTAGAAATAAAAAACGGGGCACAAGTCAAACGAATTAAATTCATTTGGCTTCTGCCCCGTTCCTGCCATAACGGAGAGTTTATGGCGTTGCTTTAGTAATTTTCAGATTTTCTTTCAAAATAGGCTTTTGGATGAGCACATACCGGACAAATCTCAGGAGCATCCACGCCTTCATGGATATAACCGCAGTTGCGGCACTTCCATCCAAGGGGAGCATCTCCCTTAAAGGTTTTATCATTCTTTAAGCTATCCAACAGTTTTAAATATCTCTTTTCGTGAGCTGCCTCTACCTTGGCCACGAATTCAAACTTCAGTGCAAGTTCCGTGAAACCTTCTGCTCTGGCTTCTTCCGCCATTCTTTTATACATATCGGTCCACTCATAGTTTTCACCCTCTGCAGCGTCTGCAAGGTTTTCTGCCGGAGTGCCAATGCCATGGAGTTCTTTAAACCACATCTTGGCATGCTCTTTCTCCTGGTCAGCAGTTTCCAGATATAAAGCAGCCATCTGCTCATAGCCGGCTTTTTTAGCAGCAGACGCGTAGAATGTATACTTGTTTCTTGCCATGGACTCGCCTGCAAATGCATCTTTTAAGTTCTGTTCTGTTTTTGTACCCGCATATTTAGACATCGTAAAACCCTCCTTTTGAAAATGGATTTAGCCGAAGTATCTTTCCAGTAAGCCCTTGAATGCTTTTCCGTGACGTGCTTCATCTTTTGCCATCTCATGTACGGTATCATGGATTGCATCTAAGTTTAACGCTTTTGCACGTTTTGCAAGATCAAATTTGCCTGCTGTTGCACCATTTTCAGCTGCTACTCTTAATTCCAGGTTTTTCTTTGTGCTGGCGGTTACACATTCGCCTAATAATTCGGCAAACTTGGAAGCATGCTCAGCCTCTTCGAAAGCCGCTTTTTCATAATATAAACCGATTTCAGGATAGCCTTCTCTGTGAGCAGCTCTGGACATAGCAAGGTACATACCAACTTCAGAACATTCTCCTTCAAAGTTTGCTCTTAAATCCTTCATAATATCTTCTGGAGAACCCTGAGCTACACCAATTTCATGCTCGCAGGCCCAGGACATATCTTCGTCCTGTAATTTAAATTTCTCAGAACCAACTTTACATACTGGACAAAATTCAGGAGCTGTGTCTCCTTCGTGAACATAACCGCATACTGTACAAACCCATTTTTTCATGATCTCATGTCTCCTTTTATTTTAATTTTTATTTTTGTTATATGTTGGTAATCAATAACAATAATGATTACTAATATTAAATTACCACAAGATTTGTCTTATGTCAAGAGAATTTCTCAATTATTTTCCAAACAATCATTACAAGTACCGTAAAAATAAATCTTGTGACTGTCTATCTGGCCCTCCGCATGTTTTTGAGCCAGTTGATTAATACTGTCCATGGGTTCCATAGGCAGATCATACACCTGCCCGCAATTCCTGCATACGAAATGATAATGCGGTGATGTATCCGCATCAAAGTGGTCGGCACCGTCTCCACAGGTCAGCTTCTGAATTTCTCCCAGTTCCACCAGAAGGTTTAAATTCCGATAAACGGTACCAAGGCTGATATTGGGGAATTCTTCGCGAATCGATGTGTATAAGGCGTCGGCAGTGGGGTGATCGTGTCTCGCCATTAAGCAGGTCTTAATAGACTCCCGTTGACGGCTGTACTTTAATGTTTTCATGGCCGCTCCCTTTCTATAAACAATAATTATAGTAATAATCGTTACTATTTAATAATATAGGATTATGCTCCGTTTGTCAATCTGCAGTTAAAATCTATATATTTTCCCTGGCTATGCGGATAAATTCTTCAGTCGCCTGGGACAGATACCTGCCCTTGTGGCATCCAAAAGCAAGAATGCCATGGCTTCGCATGTAATTTAATGAAAAGTAATTTAATCCGTTTTTTTTCATGACGGAACCGGAGCTATCCTGGTTTCCGGACATAAACATCTTAGGATAGAAGGTGATGCCCATTCCTTTGGAGGCAAGGGCGAGAACTGTTTCAATATTTTCTGTCTCCAAAAGAATATTAGGGGTAAGCTGCGCTTCCTCAAATATTTCATCGGCTATGGTACGCACCCGGTTTCCTTTATTAATGAGCAGATAAGGACAATCCTTTAACAGGGTAACATCTGCATTGGATTCCAGTTCCTTTTTGACTGCTTCCTGTCTTCCCGGAAAATACCGGTCTAAAATCTGATCCGGAACGACAAGAAGAATTTCCTCCTCGCAGATGGGAACTGTTTCTACATTCTCAGCTTTAAATGGAAGAAGGTCAATCATAAGATCAATCTCTCCATGGATCAGAGCATTGCTTAATTCAAAAGAATTTCCCTCTACCAGATGAAGCTCGATATTGGGAAACTTCTCCTGAAAAGCGGGAAGAATGACGGGGAGAAGAAAACGCCCTCTGGTATGAGATACGCCGATGGAGAGCTGGCCAATGGTGAAATCTTTAATGTCTGCTAACTGCCTGTATGTTTCATCTTTTAAATCCAAAAGCTCTTTGGCACGGATCTTTAAGGCGCGGCCTGCGTAGGTCAGTGTCAGGGGCATGGTGCGGTTAAAGAGCTGAACATCAAATTCTTTCTCCATATTGGAAATATGGTTACTCAAAGACTGCTGGGAGATATAAAGCCGCTTGGCGGCCCTTGTTATATTTAATTCTTCCGCAACAGCCAGAAAATATTCCAGGTTCAGGAAGTTAATCATAAATAAGCCTCCAGCTTGGGAATATAAGGGAGCAGCCGGTCGATGGAACTGTTTACAACCAGCTCCTCTGGAAATGAAATCTCCTCAAGAAGTTCCAATGCCCGGGCGTGGTTTCCTACGTCAGCCTCAATGTGGGCATCACTGTTTATAATAACGGATGCTCCGTAGCGGCGGCATAAATCCAGCATCACCTTATAGTTTTCTCTGGCATTCTTTCTTGGACTTAATGGGTGGAGAGAGCTGGAGTTAACTTCCAAAAGGGTGTGGTTTTTTACTGCAGCGGCGACCAGGGTATCATAATCAATAGGAAAGCGGCTGTCGTCCGGGTGGCCGATAATTTTTACATATGGGTTTTCCATGGCACCCACACAGGCACTGGTATTCTGCACCATTGTTCCGTTTTTGTAGCAAGGTTCGTGTATGCTTGCAATGGTGTAATCCAGATTTTGAAGAATGCCTTCTCTTAAGTCGATCCGGCCGGTATAATCCAGTATATTTAGCTCTGCTCCCATAAGAAGATGAATTCCAAAGAGCGATCGCGGGATCACTTTAAAATTAATAAAATAAAATTCGTTGCATGTTCCTGGCACTGTTGGTGCGTGGTCGGTGGATCCCATGAGAGCCAGCCCTTTTTCAGAGGCCGATCTTACCATTTCATACAAGGTGCTGTATGCGTGTCCGCTGGCCACGGTATGTGTATGCAGGTCCATTATGTCTTTCATCATGTTTGTCCTTTCTATTACAAAGCCGGATCATCTGATTCCGGCAGGTATGTATATTTCTTAAAATATAACATATTTTTCCTGATAAAACTATAGAAATATCGGGCGGGATGTGTTAAATATATACTTAGATTATGCCTGAAATAAGGTATTTTATGAATGGAGGAATTGTTATGGAAGAAGAGATGAAGACAGATGCCGTTTTAGAGGAGCATGTGGAGACCATGGATGATTACGCTGCAGAGCTGGAGGCATCCTTTAAACGGGTCAGAGAAGGCGATACAATTACAGGAACAGTCATCCGTGTCACCGAAGACCAGGTCTTTCTGGATTTAAAATATTATGCAGAAGGAATTATAAACAAAGAAGATTTAAGCAGTGATCCGGAATACAACCCACTTCTGGAAATTCATATGGGAGATGAAATCACCGCAACTGTAATTAAAACCGATAATGGGGAAGGAAATATTCTCCTTTCCAGAAAGCTTCAAAACGATCAGGCAGCATGGGAGAAGTTAAAGACCATGATGGAAGAACGCACCATCATAAAGGTTAAGGTTGCAGAGGTTGTAAAAGGTGGAGTTGTGGTTCAACTGGAAGGAATCCGTGGATTTATCCCAGCGTCCAAGCTGGCTGCGGAATATGTGGAAAATCTGGAAGAATTTAGCGGGAAGACCATCGATGTTACCGTTATTACAGCTGATGAGGAAAACCGCAAGCTGGTTCTGTCTGGAAAAGAACCAGCATTGTTAAAACAAAAAGAAGAAACCAGCAAAAAAATTGCCAAATGCCAGGCCGGGGTGGTGATGGAAGGAACGGTTAATACCATAAAGGATTACGGTGCATTTATCAATCTGGAAAACGGCCTTTCCGGTCTTCTTCATATTTCCCAGATCAGCAATCAGAGAATCAAACATCCGGGAGCAGTTTTAAAAGAAGGACAGACTGTGAAGGTTAAAATTATCTCAACTGCAGATAATAAGATCAGTTTAAGCATGAAAGCGGTGGAAGCTGATGAAGAAGAGGCAGAGGAGATGTTTGACTACAAAGAAGAAGGAAGTGCCTTTACCGGACTCTCCGGTCTTTTAAAAGGATTAAAATTTTAGAAACTGGGGAAAAACAATATAAAATATCGGGTTTCTATGGTATACTATAAAAGAAGTAGCAGGGGCTGTCTATTGGGCTGCCCCTGTCTCACTGACCCAGACAGGTTACCAGGGAGAGGGGGAATGTGGAATGAATATTCCCAAATCATTTGATCAGGTTGACCAGTGGAAATCCGTCATATTTTTGTATGACTCAGCATTAAGGGAAATTAATACAAAAATAGAGATACTCAATAATGAGTTTGTGCATATCTATAATTACAACCCCATTGAGCATATCAAGTCAAGGCTTAAGACACCGGACAGTATTGTTAAAAAATTAAAACGGTACGGATACGATGTGACCATCGATAATATGGTGGAAAAGTTAAACGATATTGCAGGAATACGGATTATCTGCTCGTTTACTTCAGATATTTATCAGATTGCGGAGATGATAACAAAGCAAAGTGATGTAACAGTCCTTTATGTAAAGGATTATATTGAGAATCCAAAACCCAATGGATATAAGAGCTACCACATGGTAGTGACCATCCCCATCTATCTCACGGACGGGCCGGTTGACACTAAGGTGGAGGTTCAGATCAGAACAGTTGCCATGGATTTCTGGGCAAGTCTGGAGCATAAGATTTACTACAAGTTTGAAGGCAATGCGCCGGCATATCTGCAGCAGGAGTTAAAAGCATGTGCAGATGTGGTAAATATGCTTGATAAGAAGATGTTTTCTTTGAATCAGGCCATTCTGGAATTGAGTGAAGCACAAAAGCCCATACCGGACGGCGGGGACAGCAAAGCAGAGGAAGAATGATGAAAAAAGGGTACAGCCTTGACGATTCCGCTCGCTTAAGGCTGTTTTTTAACTTCATAAAAAGAAGGTTGTTCTATGGGCACATTAACAAAAGACACATTTAAGATTCTCAAATATAATCAGAGGAATGGTTTCATCTTCACGCTGCTGTTTCGTCTGATCACAACTCCGCTGTATCTGCTTGCTCTTAATGCAGGTCTTAAGTTTGCGCTTAAAATGGCGGATTACAGCTATTTAACTGTGTCAAACATCGGATTGTTTCTGATAAAGCCATGGACAGTAGTGACCATTGCAGCTCTTTTGATACTTGGAATCTTAGTGCTGCTTTTGGAAGCTGGCTGTCTGATTACATTGTATCAGGGAGCTTTTTATTTCAGAAAGCTGAATTTGTGGCAGATTCTGGCAGGAGGCTTATCAAAACTTTTAGATGAGCTGCGCCGGAAAAACTGGCAGCTGGGGCTTCTGGTTCTGGCAGATTACTTTATTACCAATGTATATTTGATTTACCGGGTATTTACTCATGTAAAACCCATTAATTTTGTTACCACTGAAATTTTAAGACAGCCACTCGGTCGTATGGGGCTGGCAGCAGTGATCCTGATACTTTTGCTTTTTGTGCTTCCGGGGCTTTATACGTTTCATGCCTGTATGGTGGAACAAAAGCGGTTTCGTGACGGCTATTTAAAAAGCTGGTGGCTTTTGAGACGGAGAATATTTGAGGTTCTTCCTCTGATGTTCTGCTACTATGGGCTTGCCATTCTTACGCTCTGGCTGCTTTACGGATTCTGTGTTGTGCTTACTGCTGTTGCAGTTACCTTATTCACAGATAACCGTCTGGCGCTTGCTGTGCTTCCGGCAGCCTGTGATTGGATCGAGCTGGTTCTTATATTCTTTTCCAGCATGCTTCTTGCTGTGGGCAAATACGGAGCTGTCAGTGTTCAGTATTTCCGCTTTAACAGCAGAATTACGAGAAAGGCGGCAGCCATCGGTTATGAAGGTAAGCCCTTTGGAAACCGGAAGACTGCAGGCATTATCATGGCAGCAGCATCGGCGCTTTGCCTGATGTCCCTCTTTTATGTATTGAGAAACGGTTCGGTTATTACCGGAGATATGCTTAGTGAGATACAGATTACGGCTCACCGCGGCAGTTCTAACGAAGCTCCCGAGAATACCATGGCCGCCCTTCATAAGGCAGTGAATGATCTGGCCGATTACGCAGAGATAGATGTACAAGAGACACAGGACGGGATCGTGGTGCTGGGGCATGATTATACGCTAAACCGGGTAGCTGGTGTGAACCGCAGTATAAGCTCTTATGATTATGAAGATCTGGTGAAACTGGATGTAGGTTCCTGGTTTTCTGATGAATATAAAGAGGAACGTATCCCAACTTTAAAGGAAGTCATGGAATACTGCAAAGGGAAGATCAATTTAAATATTGAGATTAAAAACATGGGTGAGGACAGTAACCTGCCCGATAAGGTGATGCAGCTGATTGAAGAATATCAGATGGAAGAGCAGTGCGTGGTCACATCCACCCGTTTCTCCTATCTGGTCAGAATCAAAAAGGCGGATCCCCAGATCCGGACCGGATATATTATTTCTGCGGCGTATGGGGATTTTTATTCCAGTGATTCCATCGATTTTATCAGCCTTCGCTCCAGCTTTATCAATGAACGGCTGGTGGAGGCTGCCCATGAAAAAGGGAAAGCAGTTCACGCATGGACTGTAAACGGGAAGAGTGAGATGGAACGCATGAAGATGCTGGGAGTGGATAACATTATTACAGATTACCCTATTCTTGCCAGGGAGATCATCTACCGGGAAGCTGCTACTGAAAGTCTGCTGGAATATCTGCAGCTGGTATTGAAATAGACAGGAGAGCACATATGAGGATAGTATTACAGCGGGTCGCCCATGCTGCAGTCACTGTAGATGGACAGGAGACCGGCTCAATAGGAAAAGGCTTTCTTCTTCTGTTAGGAGTTTCAGATACGGACACAGAGGAGATTGCGGATAAGATGGTAGATAAAATATGCAAACTCAGAGTTTTCGCCGATGAAAACGGGAAGACCAATTTATCCTTATCCCAGGTGGATGGAGAGATTCTGTTGGTGAGTCAGTTTACTCTTTATGCAGACTGCAAAAAAGGAAACCGGCCCAGCTTCGATAAAGCAGGCTCTCCCCAGCTGGCGAACCATCTTTATGAGTACACAGTTTCCCGTTTTACCAATTTGGTAAGAAGGGTGCAAACCGGCAGCTTCGGTGCAGATATGAAAGTATCATTATTAAACGACGGACCGTTTACGCTGGTATTAGACAGTGAGACAATTTGTCCGTCAATGACTAATTAACAGGGCTAAGCCCTAATAACGACGGAGGATTATTTACCATGGATAAAACAATTGGACAAAAGCTTCAGGATGAATTAACATTTAAATTTCCCCATATAGGAAAAGAAGCGCCGGAACAGACAGAAGAGGCAGAGATGTTTTGCCAGGGATATAAAAGATTTCTTGATAACGGTAAGACAGAGCGTGAATGTGTAAGAGAAGCCGTTGCCATGCTGGAGATGCAGGGCTATGTACCCTTCGACTCATCAAAGAGCTACCGCCCCGGAGACAAGGTATACCAGGTGAACAGAGGAAAGGCAATTCTTGCTACTACCTTTGGAACACAGGGACTTGAGAAAGGAATCCGCATTAACGGTGCCCATATTGATTCCCCCAGACTTGATTTAAAACCCAATCCTGTTTATGAGAAAAACGATCTCGCTTACTTTAAGACTCATTATTACGGAGGAATCCGCAAATACCAGTGGGCTACTACTCCATTATCCATGCATGGTGTAATTATTAAGAAGAGCGGAGAAATCATCGAAGTCAACATCGGTGAAAAAGAAGGAGATCCTGTATTTTGCATTACAGATTTACTTCCCCATCTGGCAGCAGACCAGAATGAGAGAAAGTTAAGAGACGGACTGAAGGGAGAAGAACTGAATGTAGTAATCGGATCCCTGCCTTTTAATGACGATGCTGAAATAAAAGAGCCGGTAAAACTGATGGCTCTCAAGCTGTTAAACGACCGTTTTGGTATTACAGAAGCAGATTTCTTACGGGCTGAGATCGAGATGGTACCAGCACAGAAAGCCAGCGATGTAGGTCTGGATCGAAGCATCATCGGTGCATATGGACAGGATGACCGCGTATGTGCTTATACCGCTCTTATGGCGGAGATCGATGCAGTGAAACCGGAATACACCACACTTACCATACTGGCTGACAAAGAAGAGGTGGGTTCTGATGGAAATACTGGATTAAACTCCCATTTCGTTCTTCATTTTATTGAGGATCTGGCTGAAGTGGCACATGCAAATGTCAGAACGGTTCTGCGCAATTCCATGTGTTTATCATCTGACGTGAATGCGGCTTATGATCCTACCTTTGCTTCTGTTTACGAAGAGCGCAATGCCTGCTATTTAAATAAAGGCTGTGTTCTGACAAAGTACACCGGTGTCAGGGGAAAAGCAGGATCCAATGATGCCAGCGCAGAGCTTATGGCAAAGGTGATTGCCATGATGGATCAGGAAGGCGTATACTGGCAGATCGGTGAGCTGGGAGCAGTTGACCAGGGCGGCGGCGGAACCATAGCCAAGTATGTAGCTGCCATGGATGTTGATGTAGTGGATTTAGGAGTACCCATCCTTTCCATGCATTCCCCATTCGAGCTTTCTTCCAAACTGGATGTTTATAATACATATAAGGCATTTAAAGCATTTTACAAATAATAACGGAATATTGAAATTTTTGTTAATTTCCGGAAAGTGCTTTTTTTACTGTGCCTGATATGGTATAACTGACAGGAAGCGGTACGAATATGTTATATAATTTTAGAAGGAAAAAGGATTGTATTATGAGAAAATTTTTAAATGTATGTATGTGCGGTCTTGTTGCCGCCGCAATTATGACCGGCTGCTCTAAAAAACCGGCAGCTGAGACGACAACAGCAGCACCTGAAACAACAGAAGCTACCGAATCCTCAGCTCAGGAAACTGTTCCTACTGTAGATTTATCAAAAGTGGATAACGGAACCATTACACTGGGAAATTACAAAGGCATAGAAGTAAAAAGAGACACTGTTGAAGTGACTGATGAAGAAGTACAGCAGGCAATCCAGAGTGATCTGGCAGCTCATGAGAAAGACGTTGACGTAGATCGTGCTGTACAGTCCGGTGACGTTGTAAACATCGATTTTGTTGGAAAGAAAGATGGTGTTGCATTTGACGGAGGCACTTCTCAGGGCTATGATTTAACCATCGGATCCAATCAGTTTATTCCTGGATTTGAAGAGGGCATCATCGGCGCTAAAAAGGGAGACAAGCTTTCTTTAGACCTTACTTTCCCTCAGGAATATAACAACAAAGATCTGGCAGGAAAACCTGTTGTATTCGAAGTGACCGTTAATACAATTAAAGAAAAGCAGACCCCTGAATTAAACGATGCATTTGTTCAGGAGAATACAAAGTTTAAAACAGTTGACGAATATAAGGAAGATAAGAAAACCACTCTTCTCCAGAATAAGAATGATCAGGCAGACCAGACTGTAAAGAGCAATATTTACGATGCAGTTTTAGCAAACTCCAAAGTTGAGGCCAATCAGGAAGCCATTGATGCCAATGTTGAGAATGTGGTAGCAAGATATACCAATCAGGCAGCCGCTTATGGCATGGATTTTGCGTCCTTTATTACAGCTTTTACCGGAATGAAGGAAGAAGACTTCAGAAACACAGTGAAAACTCAGGCTGAGGGAATCGTAAAGCAGAGACTGGTATTAAATGCCATTGCTGAAAAAGAGGGAATCACAGTGAGTGATGATGACCGCACGGATGTAGCACAGAAGATGGGCTATGAAAGTGTAGACAGCATGATTCAGGCAGCAGGACAGTATGAAGTAGATGATTATATTATCAGCAATAAAGTACTGGATTTCTTAAAAGAAAACGCCAACATTACCCAATAAATCACATACCACAGGGGGAACCTTTATGCAGCTTTTAAAGGATAGAATACGGAAGGACGGAAAGATTAAGTCCGGTGACGTACTGAAAGTAGACAGCTTTTTAAATCACCAGATGGATATTAAGCTGTTCGTGGAGATCGGAAAAGAGTTTAAGAGACGATTTGCAGATGAAGAAGTTAACAAAATCCTGACCATTGAGGCCTCCGGTATCGGTATCGCCTGTATTGTAGCTCAGTATTTTGATGTTCCTGTCGTATTTGCCAAGAAATCCAAGACGAAGAATATCGCCGGAGATGTTTATACCACTCAGGTAGAATCCTTCACCCATGGAAGAACCTATGACGTAATGGTATCCAGAGAGTTCATAGGTGCAGGCGACAAGGTTCTGCTCATTGATGATTTCTTAGCCAACGGCAAAGCGCTGGAGGGACTTGCAGCGATTGTAAAAGATTCCGGTGCTGAACTGGTAGGCGCAGGTATTGTCATTGAGAAGGGATTTCAGCCCGGCGGAGACCACCTTCGTTCAGAAGGTATCCGGGTAGAATCACTTGCAATTGTAGAAAGCATGGATGAAGCCACCGGTACCATCTGTTTTCGAGGTGACCGATGACAGGAAAGAGAAAAGCCCTGTTTTTTGATATTGACGGTACTTTGTTTTCGGAAATCAACCGGAATGTACCGGAAAGCGCAAAGCAGGCCATTGAGCGGGCGAGAGAGGCAGGGCATCTGGTATTTATTAATTCCGGGCGCACCTACTGCCTCACCGGGCCCATTCGGTCTCTCCTGGAAGTAGACGGCTATTGCTGCGGCTGCGGGACACGGATTGTGGCGGGGAAAGACGTAATTTACTCCGCCTCAATTCCTCATGAAACGGGCATTAAAATTAAGAAAATGATTGTGAAATACGGTCTTGACGGGATCTTAGAGGGAACAGAAAGCTGCTATTTTAATAAAGAGGAATCACGGATCGATAAGGTCAGAATCATGAAGGAGCATGTAGCTTCCGAGGGAAACTGTTCTCCGTTCAGCTGGGATGAAGACTGTTATGACTTTGATAAATTCTGCGTTATGGAAGATGAACAAAGTGATATGAAGGGCTTTGCCAGAGAACTGGGACTGGATTTTGATATTATTAACCGGGGCGGCGGATTTTACGAATGTGTTCCGGCAGGACACTCCAAGGCGACTGCCATTGAGGAAGTAATCAGGCATTACGGAGTGGATCTTTCCGATACATACGTATTCGGTGACAGCACCAATGATTTATCTATGTTTGAATATGCAAAGAACTGTATCTTAATGGGGCACCACAGCGTAGAGCTGGAGCCGTATGCCACCTTCTATACAAAGAATGTGGAAGATGACGGAGTGGCTTATGCGATGAAAAAGCTGGGGCTTGTCTAAAACATTCAGAATAATAAAAAGGAGTATTGCAAAATGATGTGAAATCTTTATGATTTCATATCAGGAGCAATGCTCCTTTTCTTTTTAACAGAACAATCAATAGGTATAACCAGCTAAGCCAGGTTCTTCGGTGTCTACTTTTAATTTATAAAATATAATATACAGACAAATGAGAATTTATCACATTTATGCGTTGATTTTATATCTAAAATGGGTATAATAGAATATAGAATAGAAGGTGAGGTAGATACCATGTTAATACAGTTTAATTTTAAAAATTATAAATCCTTCAAAGATGAAGCTATATTAGACCTATCAGCAGCCAAAATGACTGAGTTTTCAGAACGTGTTGTTTGTGTAGGCAGTGAAAAAATTCTTCCGGTTGCAGCAATTTATGGTGCAAATGCAAGTGGTAAGTCAAATGTCTACAATGCATTTGAATACATGACAGAATATATAGTAGAATCGTTTAAGTACGGTGACGAAGAAGAAAAATTTACAGAATTTAGACCTACCCCATTTTTGTTTGACAGTAATTCAGAAAATGTAGAATCCAGCTTTGAAGTCTATTTTACAATACCTGGTGATAAAACGGAAAAATCATATAACTATGGGTTCTGCATTGGTAAAGCAGGTATTACAGAAGAATGGTTAAATGTAAAAGCAAAAACAGCCAGAAAATATAGCCCTGTATTTTATCGTTCAGAGGATACTTTGGATCTTATTGGTATTCCAAAGAATAGCAGAGAGAATATAGAAGTTGCTTTAGAAAAGCAGGTTCTGATTGTGTCCTTGGGAGCCAAATTAAAGATTGCAAAATGTAAAGCAATTCGTGATTGGTTTTTTGCAAATCAATTTGCAGATTTTGGAGATGTGATTACTAATTTTTTTATGTCAAAAAGATTGCCAAAAGAATTTGTTGAAGATAAAAATGTGCAAAAGAAAGTAGTTGAATATTTTGCATCTTTTGATGAAAACATTAAGGACTTTCGTGTTGAAAAGATTCCCACAGAGGGAGACTCAAAAGAGGGTAAATATAAAATTAATGCACTTCATAAAAAGATAGACTCGGATGAAATGGCAGAGATTCCATTGTATTTGGAATCAGCAGGAACTTTAAAAATGTTTGCTTTATATCCAGAGCTACAGGAAGTAATCAATAAAGGAAGCGTATTCTTTATAGATGAATTAAATGCACGTTTACACCCACTACTGGTAAGAAACTTTATTCTTACATTTTTGAATCCACAAATTAATGTAAATCATGCACAATTGGTATTCACGACACATGATACCTGGCAGCTATCAAATCAATTGCTTAGACGGGATGAAATCTGGTTTACTGAAAAAAGTCATGAAGGAATATCGACCTTATATTCACTGGCGGATTTTATAGATGAAGATGGAACTAGAATCAGGAAGGATGAGAGTTACGAAAAGAATTATCTGATTGGTAAGTATGGCGCAATTCCCTCCTTAAAGAGTATTGACATTTTTAAGGAGGGTTAAGAGTGGCAAGAGACGAAAGAACAGGTAATCGAAAAACAAGGGAACAACGCAATAAGGTTAGAGTACCTGAGTTGGGGTATTATCTAATTGTTACAGATACAGAGGCTACAGAACGATGTTACTTCAATGGCTTACACGAGAGTCTGCCTTATGAAATTCAAGATAAGCTTGTAATTCGGGTAGTAGAAACCAAAACACGTAACATGTTAGAAAAATGTATGGAATTGACAGCATATGAAGCACAGTACCGCATGCCTTGGATTGTGTTTGATAGAGATCAAGTAAAAGATTTCGATGAAATAATTCATGAAGCAAGAAAAAAAGGAATCGGAGTAGGCTGGTCGAATCCATGCTTTGAAATCTGGACTTATGCCTACTTTGGTTCCATGCCTGCAGTGCGTGAATCATGGACGTGTTGTTCAGAATTCGGGAAAGTGTATGAAAATAGAACAGGACAAAAGTATTCCAAAGCAGACAGCAATATTTACAGCAGAATTTGCAAGAATGGTAATGAAGAGAAAGCTATAAGAATTGCACAGCAGAAGTTTGAGCAGTGTAAAAGAGAAGGTAAAGTGAAGCCATCGGAGATGTGGCCGTGTACAACGGTGCATGAGTTGGTGGGGGAGATTAAAAGAAGGATTAATAAAGTTTAATAATGATTCATGATAAAAAGCAGGGTGCCACAAAACCAACTAAGTCGGTAATGTAACACCCCTTTTTTCTCTTTATATTAGTTTGCTTAAAATACTTCTGGCAACGCTGATACCATTGGCAGAGGCCTGCTGAAGTCCCCGTGTTACGGAAGCACCATCTCCGATTGCACGCAGTCCCAGCACGCTGGTTTCGAAATCACTGTTAACAACCACTTTATTGGAATAGAATTTAACTTCCACTCCATAAAGAAGTGTCTCATCACTTGCGATACCGGGTGTTACCTTATCAAGAGCCAGCAGCATTTCCTTAATATCAACCATAATTCTGTGAGGGAATACCAGGGATAAATCGCCTGGAACCGCATCCTTTAAGGTTGGAATAATATTGTTGCGGCATAAGCGCTCTTCAGTTGTACGTCTTCCTCTCTGGAAATCTCCAAAGGTTTGTACCAGAATCCTGCCGTCACACAGCATGTTGCTTAGCTGTGAAATATGTTTCCCGTATTCAATGGGTGTTTTAAATGGCTTGGTAAAGTTTTTGGATACCAGGATTGCAAAATTGGTATTATTGGTTTTGTATTCCTGGGATTTGTATGCATGTCCATTAACAACTGCCAGACCGTTCTCGTAATATTCCGTAGCTACCTCTCCGGAAGGATTGGTACAGAATGTACGTACCTTATCATCAAAAGTTGGAGTGTAATAAACAAGCTTCGCTTCATAGAGATTCTTATTTAAAAATTCCATAACTTCATCTCTGACTTCAACACGAACTCCAATATCAACGGTTCCGACCTTCGTCTCAATTCCATGATTCCCGCAGATATGGCTGAACCAGTCAGATCCCTCGCGGCCTATGGCAGAAACGATCTCAGGAGCCTCATAGATCTCATCCTTATCTGTGATAATTCCCTTAGCCTGATTATCCTCGATAATAATGTCCTTTACCATGGTATTAAATTCCATCTCAACACCCTGTTCCAGTAAATGCTCCTGAAGACGGGTGTAGATTTTATAGCCTTCCTCCGTACCGAGATGGCGGATGGGGCATTCAATTAGTTTTAAATTGGCGTTTATGGCTTTGCGGCGGATCTCCTGGATCTCCTTTTGCTTATCAACACCATATACATTGGTATCTGCGCCGAATTTTAAATAAATATTATCAGATTCTTTTAACAGTTCCACGGTTTTATCATATCCCAGTATTTCGGGCAGATTACCTCCTACGTCAGGAGATAAGGATAGTTTACCGTCTGAAAATGCTCCTGCACCTGCAAAGCCAGTGGTGATGGAGCAAGGTTTGCAGCCTACGCATACTTTGGTTGTACGTTTGGGGCAGGTACGTTTTTCAATCGGACGGCCCTTTTCAATCATCAGGATCTTTAAATCCGGTTTTTTATCGATCAGTTCATAAGCGCAGAAAATACCGGAAGGGCCTGCACCGATGATGATCACATCGTAATTTTTTGAAGCTTCCTTCATGAACATCACTCCTTTTTCCTTCTAACCCTTATAGTCAACTATTGAGGTAGTTGGTAGAAACGTTCAACCAATTTTGAACTTATATAAGCGCAACGGTTTTATTTTAACATAATGGCAGGAGGTATGACAAGGGACATGAGTATAAAATTTTAATAACGGGTAAGTCTGACCTGCAGCATCTATTTTAAATAAATTGTTTTAGCATACGGTTTATTTTATTTCTGACTGAAATCAGATAGGATGCTGACTTCGGATACGTCTGAAACGTAATTGGTTCCGATAAGTCCTCTTCTAAAAGATCGATTACAGCTTCCCTGCCAATGTACTGTTCTAACAGCTTTAACGATCTATGATCCTGAATGGCTTCATATAAGACCATCAGCCGGATGGACTCTTCCGGATATTTGTCCGCTCCCGGATAAACTAAAAACGCATCTCCGGATGGAAAGCTTCCCCCGCTGTCCGTAACCAGATAAGGGTTGATGTGCTCCAGAGAATATTCGGAATTATAAAAGTTGAAGCCCCAGTGAAGGATACCTTCCATTCCAAATTTATAAACCTGAATCCCATAGATGCGGTTCCTTTCTGAAGGCATTGCCATAAAGCGGTTGGCAACATCAACACACTGAGCAGTACAATAGTAGCACCATAAATGAGGGACACTGTGGTGTAAAAACGGTTCTATGTGGTCGGTAGCACAAGCGGGCCTTTCTACCAGGCCGGATTCATAAAAAGAATAATCAGATAGTGCATCTATTATCTTAAAGCCCTTTAAGTGTTCCATAACGGATTCTCTGGCGGCAGCATAGGAGTCAAAATTGGAGGGTTTTGGCTCATCGGATATATGAAACCAGGTATCATCTAAGATATCCAGAAGTTTTAACTCCATTTTCAGTGCAGGAAGAAACTGATTAAGGAAATGGGTGTAGTCCCCTAAGGCAGGGGTGTGCCAGCCAAACCGCTTGATTTCCTCCCCGTTAATTGTGATCAAAATCTTAGGTGCAGATTCTGCGCCCCATTGAGTAAAGAGATGGGCCATTTCAAAATATCTGATTCCAGATGCTTTACAGATTGACACCCATCTCCGTAACCTGGTGAAATCAAACCGGTAAGTCCCGTTCTCTTCCGTAATATCCACCAGCTGAATGGTTGTCCGCTCTCCGCCTCTTGCCGTATCAAGAGGTGGGGTGAAGATTGGTGTGAGTATCATATTCATTCCTCTCTTTGCATAAAGAGAAATAAAATGCTCCAGAATAGTAAAGTGTTCCTCAGAAAAAACGGGGACATGATAATAATCAGCCAGGCAGTCTCCATGAAACCACTGTGTATGAATCAGTTCCTGACTGGGCAATGAGGCTGGTATGATTTCCAGTGTGGCCGTAACGGATGCAGCAATTGACTCTTCCGAATTAATCAGTGAAACTGTAATTGGATAGATACCTGGGTTAATTTCGCTGGTGAGAGAAACATCCACCCAAAGGCTTTGCCATTTACCGGGTACCAGAAGTAAACTGTCATGATTTAGATTCCTTAGAAGATCCGGGTAAAGGCCGGGGGTGTGGCGGAGATAATTACTGTCCCGTTTTTCATGAGCAGGGTAAGCGGAGGGACGGAAATCACCTGTCTGATCCGGATCTGTTTTTCCAGGGGAGAATCAATGGAAACCTGAAGTGCTTCCTTCTCTTCACCGGAAAAGGAGCAGGCAGTCTGAAAAGAAACCGTTTCCCCATAAAGACCGGTAAGGCGGCAGCATTCCGGATAATATAAAGGCTCTTCATCGGTAAATACTTTGGTTAATGAGCTTAAAAGAATCATGCGGTAAGTATTATTTGTTTGTTCCATGTCAGGTTCCTTTCTCAAATACCTACATTATAACTTCCTGTCTGATTGATTTCAATGGAATA
>SVDT01000164.1 GCA_015057775.1 Paenibacillaceae bacterium
GTGCACAGGGGATCTGGTGCCCTGGTGCGCTGATATCCGGCTTCACGAAATTATTTCTGGAATAACCTCTGCTGGCTTCTATTAGAATGCTGTCATTAAACTGATTATAAGCGGTGACTGTCAGCTGGTGGGATCCATTTCCGGGGGAGTTAATGGTTGTGCCGGGATTGGAATTTAAAAAGAACGTATCATCGCTGATCAGGCCGCCTGTTGGAAGCCAGGAATGAAAAGCAAGCGGTTCTTTTTCCATACTTTGCACGTTAAAACTCCAGATGCCTGGCATGGCGTTTTGAAAGCGCAGCAGAATCAGCTGATCCCCGCTTTCTTCCTCAAAGCTCATATTATTAACCCATAAGACAGAAGGAGTGAAAACAAACTTGAATCTTCTGCATTCCCCCAGTCCCGGACGTATGAGCTTAGTCGATTCCTGGTTGGGTGTGTTAATATCAATGGAAAGCCTGCCAAGAGCAGATGGCCATATTTCCATGGAAAACATGGGGTCTTTTTCCCCGATTCTCAATTCAAACTGATTGGTAAATGGTTCCTGCTGCGTAGAATTAAAATAATGCCTTCGGGCATTACCCTGATTTCCCGCAGAAACAGCGATTCCATAACCGGGAAGACGCACCAGATAATTCAAATAATTGCTCAAAGCCCCATTGCCATCATGTGCTCCCTGACTGCTTCCCATGGCAATACAGATGGCAAGAGGGCGGTTGGCTTTCTGCGCGATGGAAAGAAGATAAGTAATGCCCAGCATCAGGTCAGTCTCCTGATAGCAGGAAATACCCTCTGGGACAAAAAACAAATCCTTTAAATTTTTCTTCGCTTCTTTCAGCTTAACAACTGCCAGTTCGGTAAAAGGAACAATACCGGAAAAATTCAGTTCTTCTTCCGGTGCTCCAGCGATGATACTGGCGATTGCGGTTCCATGCCCATCAGTATCCCTGGAAGGAACAATGGATAAAGGATCGTCAGATGCCAGAGCAAAATTGATGGTGTCCCGTGAATATTCGGTTCCATATGTAAATTGTTCCGGTGGTTTACCATCCTGAACAGACTGATCCCATAAAGAGAGTATTCTTGTAGTGCCATCATTAAAAAGAAAGGTATGATGCTGATAATCAATGCCTGTGTCAATAATACCCACGATAATTCCCCGTCCGTTAAGATTTAAATATGGGTTACGCTGTACGGCTCCCATTCCGGATTTTTCATGGCTTACGGTGGAGGTAGGAGTATAAAGGGATGGGAAACTGTAATAAGGATATTTACCCAGATTACAGGGATCAGCATTTCCTACAGGAACATTCAGCAGAGAATGTCTGATATTTAAAGGTGTGATATTATCCCCTTCGTCATACAGAGGCACAGAGACGTTATTAATAATCAGATCATAGTAATTATTGTCCAGTATTTTTTCCAAAAGAGGCCTCCCCTAAAAAAGGTAGGAGCATTTGTTCTATATTATGCTGAAAAAAAGTGAATATGTGAGAGCAGGTTATATGGTAGGGAGTTATCTGGGGTATTTTGATACAGTTTGAGGATTAAATATTGATTATTCAGAACTGATATATTAATATAATAGAAAATCGTTGAGTAGGAGATAAAAAGAATGGATGAAATCAGATTAATAAAGCCAGTAATGGAATATGCAGACGATATCATGAAGTATCGTCAGGAGTTTTTAGATTCCGGTGACAGCCTGGATGGCTGCGGCAATTTAAAGATATGCTCTTCGGCAGATGAATGGATTAGAACCATTGATCTTTTGGAAAATGATGAAACCTGTCCCGAAGACAGGGTGACATCTAATACATTTATTGCGGTCCGGTCAGCCGATAATAAAATTATTGGAGTTATTGATTTCAGACATCACATAAACCATCCTATTTTGAGCGTTTGGGGCGGTCATATTGGATACTCCGTTCGTCCTGATGAAAGAAGAAAAGGGTACGCTAAAGAAATGCTGCGGCAGAATTTAAAAAACTGTAAAGATTATGGTTTAGATAAAGTCTTAGTTACCTGCGATTATAATAATGTGGGAAGTGAGAAGACGATTCTGGCAAACGGAGGGCTTTTTGAGAAGGAAGTAGTTGTGGATGGGGACAGGATTAAACGGTATTGGATTCATCTATAAGAATTAGTTGCCGTAAAGCCAGAATTATTTAGAAAAAGGAGTTGTACAGTTTGCACAACTCCAATTATAAACGATATCCGTAAGTAATTAAAAGGACAATTTCTGGATGTAGTATTGAGTATTAATAATAAACCACATTTGGGTATCAAATCTCATAATAGTCCATAGGGATAAACCTTGAAGATCAAATTCTGCTACCAGCCCGGCTCTTGCCTCAAAACTTCTCGCATCATTAAACCACACTACGTGAAGAATCCCATTACTATCCATATAATAGAAAAAAGGTGACTGTGCTGCTTCGTTAAATTGTATTGGTATATTGTTATCTGCTGCAATCTGTATTGCATTATTGTTTGCTATAGCAGTAGCTTCTGTTGCACCCGGAACATAGGGTAGTGTCCAATCATAACCGAGTGTAGTGATTCCTAAGAATAATAATTCCAGTGGAATAATACTGGTTACGTAGGCTAATAGTTCTCTTAAAACATTAACTGGGTAAATTGAGCTTGGATAACTATAAAATCTAGCCCAATCATAAGAAGCAAATAGAATTCCATCTACATATCCAGATAATCGTGAATAATCCAACTTTTCAAAGCTGACAATAGGCCCCTGAATATTCATAATTGGCGTAGTGGTGATTAGTACTCTATAACCTTCAGAACGAAATATAGCAGAAGCCTTTTTTATGTATTCTACAATACTATTTATGTTATCCGGTGTAATATCTTCGATATACATATTCACTCCATAATAACCCTTTGTTTTTATCATTTGAAGAATATTGCCAATAAGACGATCTTGCACAGAAGAGTTATTTAAAATATTCTGAGTTACTTCACGAATAATAGTTCCTTCTTCCGTAATCGTAGAAACAAACATCATTGGCGCAACACCAAATGTTTTAGCCAACTGAATTACATCAGCATCGTCAGCAATAGTAATAATTTCTCCTTCACTTGTAGCCCTATAATTGAATATAGTCAAATATGTTAGAAATGGAAGCGTTTTTATTAAAACAGATTTATCTATATATGAAAAAGTATAACCACTAGTGGCAATTGTTCTTGTTTTATTCGTTTGATAGCTTATAACTATGGATTCACCGATATACAAAATTTCTCTATCGGAAAGATAGGGATTATTTCTTAATAATTCCATTGGAGTAGTACCATGCTGCTTTGCAATACTCTCCAAAGTGTCGCCTGCCTGAACAACGTAGAGTGTTTCCGGTTGTACAATTACGATGGTTTGGCCGACTGCTAAATTATCGGGGTTTGTAATTCCATTTTCCAATATTAATCGGTCAACGGGGATTTTATAATACTCTGATATGGAAACGATGGTTTCACCTTGTTTGACAACATGTATGATCATGAATTCCCTCAAATGATCTTATTAATTCTATTATATGCTAATGTGTTGTATTTATGGGTATATACATCTTTATTAAGCAAATTGTTACGAAACAAAACCACCGGAATCCCCTGCATACACAAGTGATTCCGGTGTTTTGGCTGTTTATAGAAAAATGGAAGTAATGGGGCTCGAACCCGTAGAAAACCTAGTATTTACAAGGGGAAATGGCTATCGTGTGATATTTCGTGTGATACTTTCAAAGTGCTTCAATATCTTTTTATTCTGCTTGGCTGATTCGATATCAATAATATTTCGATAAACGCTCTTCATCACGTTGTCAGTTTGCCAGCCGCCTCTTTGCATTATATACTGATCTGGAACGCCAATAACATGCATGATGGAAGCTGCATAATGCCTGAGATCGTGAAAACGAAAGGCAGGTAATCCGGATGACTTTATGGCTCGTTGAAAGCGGTGGGTGATCTGGTCAGGAGTGGCTTTTACAATTCTACCTTCAATACCACGAATACGCTGCATGACAAAATCAGGAAATTCAACTTCACGATAGCTTCCAAAAGTTTTAGGCTGTTTGGTATACCACTCTTTGTCTGCTCCCAAAACCATGCTTTTGTTGACAGAAACTATATTACCGGATATGTCGTCGGAGGTAAGTGCGCATATTTCTCCACGTCGGAGAGGACCAAATGCTGCCAATAATACAGCGATCTCTAATTCCTTACCTTCTATATAAGATAGCAGTTTTTTGATGTCTTCATCAGATGGTGTGTAAAGATTGCTTTTTTTCTTTGCTGGTAGCGTGGTTTTTATTCGGAAATCCGGTGCGAACATTTCCAATGTGGAGGACAGCAGTCCATGAGCGTTTCGTACAGTTTTAGGGCTTACCTTTTTAGATATGTCACTGACCCAGACTTGAATAGCTGTGTTGTCAAGTCCTTTCTTAAGGCGTGTAGCTCCGAATTTTCCAGAAAAGTAGTTCCTCTGCACAGCTTCATAGCCTCTGACTGTACTCGGTGATAGTACTCCGCGTTTGGAATCAATGTAACGGGAAACAGCGTCATATATTGTTATATCAGATATACTTTCTTCCTTATTGTTCTGCCATTGCAGAGCGAGGAACTCAGCCTCTCTTCTGGTTGGTGCTGTGAATGACTTGTAATGTTTCTTCTTGTTTTCATCCATGTAATCAAATACCTGGACGCGGTACGATCCGGAGGGCAACTCATTTTTCCTGCGTTTAATTTCTTTGGGCTCATTTTTTTTTGCCATAATATCATTTCCTTTCTATTTTTGAGTATAAAAATAACGCCCCTTGCCAGGACGTTTCGAAAATGATATAATTCCATTGTCGATATGGATATATCTTTCCGGAAGCCCGGTAAGAGAAAATCTACATGAAAGCCGTTCCGGTTGGCGCCGGGGCGGTTTTTATTATTTAATACCCTGCGGCAGTTACGCCATATTCGGCCTGCTCTTGGGTGAATCCATCGAATTTTAGCTGATCAATCAGAGAGTCTCTTGAAAAGGAACTAATACTTAAATAAGTATTGGCTTTTTTTGCTGCTTCTTCATTCCAGTCTGCTCCACAGTTATCTGCTGCATAAGTTGCTTCTTCATCTGAAAACTGTTCAAACTTTAACTGCTCAATTAACCCACTGTGGGAAAATGCGGAGATGCTTAGATAAGTACCAGCTTTTGAAAGCGCATTTTTTTGTCCCATAGTTACTTTTGCCTGTGTTTCTTGAGCGACAGTGGTTTCGGCTGTTGTAGTAGTATCGGCCACAGTAGTTATTTCTTCCACTGTAGTGCTTTCAGGAACAGTAGTCGTTTCAACCTCGCTTTTAGCCACAGATGTTGTTGTTGCAACTGCAGTTTTTGTGGAATTTGCTGTAACACCTGAGTCTTTTGATTTACCAAAGATTGCAGGAATCATTAAAAATACAAAAAGTGCAGAGACAATAACCCTGGCGACCATATTGAACTTTTTATACCTCCACATCAGGTATAATCCTACCGGAAAGAAGAATATCAGCAACAGTATAGTAAACCACCCTGACTGATAAAACGGTACCTTCTTTGGTTGATTTGTAGCATTCTCATTTTCCATACTCATTCCCTCTTTTCTTTAATATTATATTAAAAAGCCATAGGCTATTTTAATCTTAATTTCAATAAATCTTCAGGGTATCCCGTGCAATCGCAGAATTGCTCCAAAGTAAATGTTTTGTACTCAGAAAGTAAATTATCGTCTATAAGTAAATATGCTGCAAATGTATTCGCTCTGCGTTCGAGTTTTGAATTTTGAAGAAAGGTTTTATTTCGGATGAAATAACAATTTTCTTTCCTGTCCAAAAGCGCATGTCCAAGTTCATGAGCCATTACCAGTTTTAAGTCAATATCATTTAATTTATTGCTTAAAAATATATAGCGGTGATTTTTCAAGAACATATAACTGCCTTCATATTTACAATTACCAATCTGATATAGAATACCCATTCGATCTGCGATTTCAAAAGGATCTCTGGTTTTAAATGTTTTGGTATAGTATGCAACTAGATGTTTTATTTTTTCAGTCTCCCCCATAAGTGCCACCTATTTTTTATACTTCTTTGGAGTATACTTTTCCTTATTAATTATTTTTAGTCTCTTTAGTGCTATTTCTAATTCATCCCTAAACAATTCTGCAGCTTCCGGATCAAGTTCTTCCCCATTGTAACTTGCTGGACCATCTTCGCCAG
Source organism: Paenibacillaceae bacterium (assembly GCA_015057775.1). Lineage (GTDB taxonomy): Bacteria > Bacillota > Clostridia > Lachnospirales > Lachnospiraceae > Lacrimispora. The sequence goes on from SVDT01000164.1 coordinate 6,256, forward strand.
ATTTAAGTTTTTCCATGATGTTCTCAAGGTCTTTTGTTATATCTTTCTGGTCTTTTTTTGTTAAGTTTTTATCACCAACGCTTTTGACTCCCAGGATATTATCTATATCGACGTTTAAATAATTTGCGATCAGTAAAGCTCTTTCATAAGGAATTTTACTTGCTTTTTTAGGATTTAAATATCCATTGGCAAAACCGCAATCTTTTTCTAATGTGGAAATAGCAATCTTTCTTTTTTTACAGATATCTCTAACATATTCAACTCCACTAAGCATAGTATCTCCCTTTTTATGATATTAGAAAAAATCCTAAATACATATTGACATTTTAGGAAAACCCCTATATAATGAAGTTGTGATTAGGAAAAATCCTAAATTCACAATCATATAGGTTATATATTCTAAATTTGTTCAGCAAACTAATTTTAGAATATAATCTAAAAAAAGTCAATAGATTTATGAAAATTCCTAATTAAAAGGAGGTGATTTTTTTGTTTTATAAAAAAGTAGAAGCCTACTGTAAAAAAAACAACATTGCAATTTCTGTGTTTGAAAAGAAGTGCGGTCTTGGAAATGGAACTATAAGTGGGTGGGTAGATTCAAATCCGAGAATTGATTCTCTACAGAAGGTCGCGGCAGAGATGGGTATTACGCTTGCAGAACTTCTCACGGATGGACAGAACATATAGTAGTAAATTGAAAAGAGGAGGTGAGAGCGTGCGTAATTGGTGGGATCATAATCTTACTATGACCGACCGGACAAATATCGTATGTTTTGTATTTTTACTAATGTTCTCAGTCATGATTGGAATTATCTCAAAAAAAATATGGAAAAAGAAATGGACTGCAAGCTTTATTTGGATCTTATTGATTGATTTTTGCGGTCTGATTCTTCTAATAGTTCGGCTATTATTTTAGATATTTCGAGTAATGAGGTTTGTGCTAATTCATAGTCTATGCTTTGAATGTGTTGATGCAAAAGGTCTATTTTGTTCCAATGATCTTTAGGAAGATAAGTATACACTAAATAAAAATGTTCCCCATAGTCTTTGAGGCTATCGGTATCTCTTCGATTTAGCAACTTCCCGGTATTACTAATAAAGCCTTGAAGGATTTCTCGCTTTTCAAGATAGTGTTGCTCTAGTTCTTTATCAAATTTTTCATATTCACGAATTTTTAATTGAAATTTATTTGATAAATAGGTGCTTATTACAGGAGAAATTATAGATATCGCTAAAGTAAGAGCAAGCGTTATCCACGCAGCAGTGGCAGACCAATCAATCATATTAGTGCTCCTTTTGTAAGTTTTTTAGACAAGAATCTTATATTTACATTATAGAGAGAATTGAGAGAATTTTCAAGAAAGGAATGGTGATACATAAAGAAATTAAATTATCATGCAAGTCATGCAGATACCACAATTGCTGCCTTGATTGTAGCGGAAGGTATCTATGAAAGGATTATAAAAGGAGGAAAATAGGTATCAATGCTCAAAAAGAACTATTACAGACGGCGCGAAGATGATATGAAAATCCTTATCGCAACTGCAAAGACCCGCAACAATTTGACCAATGAGGGACTGGCAAAAAGAATTGGAATGCCAGTAAATACTTTCAATAAAAAAACTTGTCACCCAGGTTTGTTTAGATGTTCACAGCTATGGCTACTAGAAGAATTGGCAGGAAAGGAGGGTGTATGAAGTACTATGACAATTTAGACGATTACACCGACGCTCGCCCGTCGAAGCTGATGGAGTTCACAAAGCAAATCATGCCGGCAGTGATCTTCATCGGAAGCGTTGCACTGATGTTTATGGTGGTTGGTGCGCTGGAAGTATTGTGAGAGGAGGTGAGGAAGAAATGTTGCACATAGAAAAAGAACATAAACGGTCAACGCTTATGACTGCTAAGAAAAAAGAGCTTGTAGATCAGATCATGTACCTGGAGCACAACAATAATGTTTTACAAAACACATTAGATCAACAAGCAGAAAATTTTTATACTTTGCAACAGCAAATGTGGATTCCTGTATCAGAAAGATTACCAGAAATTAGACAGTCTGTATTAATCACATTGTGGGACTGGACAGTTACAGTAGGTCAATGGTATGGAGGCAGATGGGGACATGCACAAGCGTATCAGGAAGATGTACTTGCTTGGATGCCACTGCCAAAGTCATACATATCCCAGACAGCTACAAAAATAGAAACCCCGGCTGCAGGAACAGTCAGGGAATCATGGTAACACGTAAATCATTCACATCCCTATTATAAGGGATTCACAGGAGGAATGCAACAATGTCTATGAAAATCAATCAATTGGAGATTGAGAATGTAAAACGAATTAAGGCCGTAAAGATTGAACCATCAGCAAATGGCCTGACTATTATTGGAGGCAGAAACAACCAGGGAAAGACCTCTGTACTGGATTCCATTGCCTGGGTACTTGGTGGGGATAAGTTTCGTCCCTCACAGGCACAACGTGACCAATCAGTGATTCCGCCAAACCTGCGTATTACCATGAGCAACGGTCTTGTGGTTGAACGGAAAGGAAAGAACAGCGCCCTGAAGGTAACGGATCCGAATGGAGAGAAGGGCGGACAGCAGCTTCTTAATGATTTTGTAGAGCAGTTCGCATTAAACCTTCCGAAGTTTATGGAATCAACCTCAAAAGAAAAAGCCCAGATCCTACTTAAGATCATTGGGGTAGGGGACAAGCTCATGACTCTGGAACGGGAAGAGCAAGAGAAATATAATGAGCGGCTTACCATTGGACGCATTGCTGATCAGAAAGAAAAGTATGCTAAGGAACAACCGGCCTACAATGACGCTCCGGTGGAGTTAGTATCTGCCTCTGATCTCATTAAAAAGCAACAGGACATCCTGGCGCAGAATGGTGAGAACCAAAGAAAGCGTGAGCGACTCCACCAGTTAGAACAAGAAGACCAGAGACTTATGGAGCAGATTCAGGAACTCCTGAAAAAACAAGAGGCAGTCCGGGCAGATCTTTCCATTGCCAGAATGAATGCGAAGGATCTGGAGGATCAGTCCACCGCAGAACTGGAGCGCAGCATTTCTGATATTGAGGAGATTAACCGGAAAGTACGGGCGAATCTTGACAAAGAGAAAGCGGAAGACGATGCCAGAGAATACCGCAGGCAGTACGACCAGCTTTCGAAACAGCTTGATGAAACCCGTAACGCAAAAAATGAGCTTCTTGAATCCGCAGAGCTTCCGCTTCCGGAACTTTCTATCAAAGAGGGGGAACTGATTTATAAAGGTCAGCAGTGGGACAACATGTCAGGCTCCGACCGGCTTAAAGTATCCACCGCCATTGTCCGGAAGTTAAATCCGGAGTGTGGCTTCGTCCTCCTGGACAAGTTAGAGCAGATGGATTTAGAAGTCCTTAAGGAGTTTGGTGAATGGCTGGAAGCAGAAGGACTGCAGGCCATTGCTACCAGGGTAAG
>SVDT01000165.1 GCA_015057775.1 Paenibacillaceae bacterium
CTGCTGGGCTGTCCCTTCTCCGTTTTCATAGAGTGCCAGGGTTTCTGCTATGGAAACTGCCCGGGTTTCCATGGAAGAACGGTTGATCGCAATGGTATGCTTACGGAACATAGACACAAATACAGTGCCCAATATGGCAGTAAATAACAGGAGCACTGCGGCGAAAGAGGCAACCAGTTTCCAGACAATTTTTTTATTCATGATAGCACCTCGAATTTATAGCCCACATTCCGAATAGTGCGGATCTCCCAGGCAGGGTGAGGCTCCTGTTCAAGCTTGGCTCTCAGCCGTTTCATATGGGAATCCACAGTGCGGGGATCGCCGTAATAATCATACCCCCACAAAAGATCCAGAAGCATCTCACGGGTATAGGCCCGGTTCTTTCCACTTGCAAGTGTCCACAACATATCTGTTTCCCGCTTTGTCAAAAGTATGGGTCTGCCATCAACCGTGACGCTGTAATTCTCCAGGTTTATGACCAGATTTTCAATAGAAAGTAGTTTCCCCGTATCTCCGGTACCTTTATCAATACGCCGCAGCACAGCTCTCACCCGTGCCATTACTTCTCCTGGTGAAAATGGTTTCACGATATAATCATCTGCACCAATGTCCAGTCCCATGATTTTTTCAAAATCCTCTCCTCTTGCCGTCACCATGATAACCGGAACATCGGACTGTCTGCGAATCTCCCGGCACACCTGGAAACCGTCCAGTTTGGGCATCATCACATCAAGCAGTACGACCTGGGGTTTCTTTGAATAAAATTCCTCTAACGCCTGCTGCCCATCCTGAGCAAGTACCGTTTCAAAGCCTTCTTTCCTGGCAGCGCTGTTTAAGATATTTAATAACTGGGGACTGTCGTCCGCAATCAGCATAATAGACATATGACATACCTCCTGTGATTTTATTATAAATATAACAGGGAAATAAGGCAACTTTATGGCACAAAAAATAAAATGACAAATGAAAAAACCATTTCTGACACATTCGTGCCATATTGAAACGTTATTATGAACTTACCGAAAGGAAAATAATAGAAACGAAAAGGAGATAATAAACTATGATGAACAAGAAAAAAGTAATGACAGGATGTGCCCTTGCACTTGCACTTTCAGCTGCAACCATGACCTCATTTGCAGCTGCCGCTTACAAGACACCTGCGGAAGCAGTATCAGGGCTTACAGGGAAAACATTAGATGAGGTAACAGCAGAACGAAAATCTGGAAAAAGTTATGGATCAATTGCATCTGAAGCAGGAAAATTAAATGAATTCCAGCAGGCAGTGGCTGATATTCATGAAGACAGGCTGAATGAGGCAGTGGCTGACGGAACCCTGACCCAGGAACAGGCAGATGCTCAGCTTGCCGCAATCCGTGAAAGACAGGCTGCATGTGATGGTAACGGCAGCGGTGACAACGCAGGTACAGGTTGTGGTGCAGGCGGCTGCAACGGAACCGGGATGGGGTATCACCACAGAGGTAACGAGTATGGACTTGGGTACAGGAACAACTAGACAGACAATTTCAGAAATCTAAACAGCCGCCCCCTGTCGGATTCAATCCGGCATGGGGCGGCTGTGCTTCCTTTTAATACTGATTGTCTTCTCTGACCCACACACGCATTTCATTTTCATCTCTGTTGGCCCAGCTGTAATAAGGAATCCATTTTATTTTCGTCTTTATTTTCTTTTCTGTGGCAGTATTCTTTCTGTAAAGCCATTCTGCCCCACTGTCTGCTTCTGTCTTCCAGCCCGGGGCAGTAATTACTCCCACCCCTCCAAGCATGGCTTCGTCAAATTCGTACTTAAACTTCTCCTGTTTTTCCACTGACAAAAGATGCAGATTCTTTCCATTATCCACTTCTTCCAGACAATACACAAGGGGACCTCTGGAAACTGCAAATTTCCCCAGATCGTTTTCCACCAGGGGATTGGAATACCAGCGCTTTGCCTGCATATCCAGTTTCAGCCGTATTGTATCATCAGAAAAGACCTGATTCACATAGATAAATCCGTCTTTTTCCTCAAAATCTGCACGTTCCTGATTAAGCTCCACATCAAAGATATCGGACCATGACGGTATGCGGATTCCCAGACAGACACTGGCGGTTCCGTTGTAATTTAACTTTATGTCCACACAGCCAGCCCATGGATATCCGGTCTTTAATTCTATCTCCAGAATGCCATCCCCTATTTCAAATTTTCCCTTGCATTCCACAAAGAGATTGACTAAAAGCTTATCCTTCTTTTGTACAAACACATACTGCTCCACAGAAGCTAACAGTCTTGCTAGATTGGGAGGACAGCACGCACAGCCAAGCCACTGGGGGCGAACGCATTTAACATGGCTCTTTCCAGGATCCTTTGATGATTTACCAGGAACCACCTCTAAAGGATTCACGTAAAAGAAATGTTTTCCATCAAGAGCCACTCCGCCCAGCACTGTATTATAAAGTGCACGCTCCATCACATCACCGTATTCTCCCTTTTCTTCTGACATCAGCATCCGGTATGCAAAGAACACCAGACCTACTGACGCACAGGTTTCACAGTACATGGTATCATTGGGCAAATCGTAATCCAGCGTAAATGCTTCTCCTGAAACAGTGGAACCGATTCCCCCTGTAATATACATACGCCGGGTTACAATACTCTTCCATAACCGCCTGCACGCCAAAAGAAGCTTTTCATCTCCTGTCTCGCCAGCAGCATCCGCCATTGCAGTGCAAAGATAGACCAGCCTTACTGCGTGTCCCTCAGCAGTATCCTGCTTAAGCACAGGAAGATGAGCCTGATAATAGGTCAGAGGGAGATGTTTGGAATTCATCCCTTCACATTCTGTCCCCCGCACCAGTAAAAAGTACTGAGCCAGTTTTAGATATCTTTCATTTTGTGTCAGCCTGTATAACCGCATCAGACCAATCTCAACCTCTTCATGACCGTCATACCCATGAATCTTTCCTTCCTCATCTCCAAATACAGCATCGATGTGGTCAGCCAGTTTACATGCGGTTTCTAAAACTTTTTTATTTCCCACTGCTTCATAATAAGCCACAGCTGCCTCCATAAAATGTCCGGCACAATATAACTCGTGGCTCTCCCACAGGCGTTTGTATTTCTGATCAGGCTCCTCGATGGTGAAGTATGTATCCAGATATCCGTCTTCTTCCTGGGCATCACTGATTAAGTCAACAACATCATCAGCCAGACATTTTAATTCTTTATCCATCTTCTCCCGTAAGCAATAGGCAGCCGCCTCCAGCCATTTATAAAGATCGCTGTCCTGAAATACCCAGCCATAGTGATTTCCTTTTTTTCTTCCGGCCGCAATCCGGAAATTTTCAATCACATGGCTCTTTTCATTGGGAATGGAATCGTCGTTGCGCTCCCGCTCAATGTTGATTTCAATTTCATCATTTAAAACACTCCATTGATACGGGATCATCTCTGTTCTGATTAATTCTTTGTATCTGCTGAAAAATCTGTCCTGAATTTCTACCTGATTCATACTGCACCTCCTGATTTACCCTGCAAAGTGACGTCGGCATTGTCAGCCGGCGCCACTTCTTTTTATTATATGTATTTTTATTTTTTAATAATACCATCAATCACAGCCTGGGCTTTTGCTGCTGCTTCCTCTGGCGTACTTGTATCTGTCATCACCTCATTAAATGCCAGGGATATGGCATCCGAGATATCCGGCCACTCCGGTAACGGCCCCCTTGCATTTGCATACTGCATTTCTTCAACAAAAGCGTCATATACCGGATCTCCCTTAAACTGCTTTTTAGCAATAACGGAATCAGAAGAGATATATCCCATTGCATTCATCATATAGAGGCAGGTCTCTTCGCTAGTTGCATATTTGAGGAACTTAACAGCGCCTTCTTCATTGCCGCCTTTAATTACTGCGTAGTTTTCTCCGCCCAGACCGGAAGCCTGTTTTTTATCCATTGGGATCGGAGCAACGTTCCATTTCAGATCAGGAGCTTCCTGCCGCATGGTAGGAACCTGCCAGGTTCCGTTAATCATCATGGCTAAGTTTCCGGAGATAAACTGATTCATGGTATCTCCCTGTGTCCAGTTGATGGCTTCCTTTGTCATGGCCCCGGAATCAACCAGTTTTTTCACCATGGTCAGTGCTTTGATTCCGCCTTCTGAGTTGATTTCGTAGGATGTTGCACCGGTTGACCATACCCAGGGAAGGAAGTTAAAGGTTCCCTCCTCGTTTTGCAGGCTGCAGTGTGCAAATCCGGAAACCTGGCCGGTTGTGCAGGCTTTTGCCGTGGTTAGCAGTTCATCCCATGTGGTGGGAACCTTGCAGCCTGCTGCCTTTAACATATCCTCATTATAGAAAAGGAGCAGACAGTTGCTTCCGAAGGGAACTCCATACAATTTGCCGTCTAACGTACAGGAATTGACAGGACCGGGATAATAGGTACTTACATCAAATCTTCCGGTTAAATCTGCAAAGATCCCCATGGCTGCATAAGAAGCGTGATCCGGATTATCAAGAATTACCAGATCCGGAAGTTCATCAGCCGATGCACCGATGGATAGCTGCTTTTTAAAATCGGCAAATGGGACGTACTTTGCCTGTACCTTGACTTCTTTTTGTGATCCGTTAAATTCTTCAATGATATGATTCAGTGCTTTTTGATGGCCTTCTGTCTCCCAGTAGTACCAGATTGTCACATCACCTGCTGCTTCGCTCTTTTCTGTCTCCGAAGCTTTTTCACTTGCAGTTGTTGCCGCTTTCTCACTGCTTTTTGCTGTTTCCGTTTTGCTTTCTGTCGCTGACACCGCTCCGCTGCCAGAACTGCATCCCGTCACCGCTCCCCCAAGCATCGCCGCAAAAAGTAAGGCTGTCATTAACTTTTTCATGTTTTTCCTCCTTTTATTTTTTTGTTTCAACGACTTCATTATAACGGCAATGAAACCGGGAAAAAACTCAACAAATCTTAGAAAGGGTAAATTTTCTTAAGTAGGAATTCGTAAAACAACTTCAGTTCCTGAACCTTCGGTGCTGTTAATCTCAATCTTCACCTCATCTCCGTAATACATCTGAAGTCTGGTAATTGCATTTTCCATACCAATGTGAGACGCTGCATCTGACTCCCCAAAGATCCCCCTTCTGATTAGTTCCAGTTTATGACGTTCCATACCTTTTCCATTGTCACGAATGAGAATCCGTAATTCTTTCCCCTCCCTGCACATACTTACCTCCAGAACGTGATTGTTTTTTGTTCCTTCAAAGCCATGAAGAATGGAGTTTTCAACAAATGGCTGAAGCAACAGTTTATGAATCCGCAGATCCATCACATCAGGATCTACATTGATGATGCAGGTAAAATTATTTTTCAGCCGGAACTGCTGTAAATAAATGTACTTTTTCAGCCAGTCAATCTCATCCCGCACAAAAACCTCCCCGCTGCTGTCCGCAATGGCGTAACGGAGTATGGTAGCGAGGGAGTTAATGGCATTGCTGATATCGAATTCATCCTGATCGATTGCCATCCAGTTGATGGTGTCCAGTGTGTTATAGAGAAAATGGGGATTAATCTGCGCTTCCATTGCCTTAAGTTCCGCCTGGCGCTGCATCTGCCCTGCCTTCTTTTCTTTTTTAAGTGCAGTTTCCAGCTTCTCCAGCATGTCATTAAACTGAACCGCTATGGTTTCGATTTCCACAGGCATTTTTTTGTCTGTTTCCACCCGGACCTTTAAATCTCCCTCCCGTGCTTTCTGCATAGAGGCAACCACCATCTTCACTGAGTCCACCAGGCGGTCCAGTACCCCCAGTGTCAGCAGCACAGTGACCATAAGAAGGAGAAGACTTAAGGCTATAATCAGATAAATCTGATTGTTTAAGTTCTTCATTAAGCTGCTCTGATCCATCACATTCACCAGATCCCAGCCCAGGGAATCATCGTGGTAAAGCCAGACCGAGGTATATCGTTCCTCGTATAAGTTCTCTTCCCGGATAAACTCTTTGCAGGCTTCCACTTTTGTCTCCAAGGACGTCCCCTTCCCATAAAGAACTTTTCCTATCTTTTCTGGCTGGCGGTAAGCAATAATACGCCCCGCCTCATCAATGATGAAATTAAAACTTTTCTCCTGATCCTGTGCCTGGACTTTGCATACGCTTTGAAGAAATTCCTTATCAAGACTGACAATCACAATTCCATTTTCTTTATTTAAATTTCTGTAATCGATAATCCGGTGAGCCAGATGCAGGAGATAGTAATCCTCATTTGCAAATCTGGTTCCGTATTCCGTGGGGAAAATATGGGTCTGATTATCCGAAGAGACCTTCCCATACAGTTCCTCCTGGGAAAGACTGAAGCTGTTCATCCACGAATTCTCATAAGTAGATGCAGACAGCTGGTTGTAAGTAATGCTAAGTCCCTTAGGGGTAATGATCGTTATGGACTTTATGTACTCTTTTGTATTGAGAAGTCCCCTTAAATATCTTCGAAGCTGGTTTTTTGCCACCGATGCATTCTGTTTCTGATCCAGCCGGTCCACCCATGCCACCACATCATCATTGGTATAAATCTGGAACAACAGATCCTCATAGGATTTCAGCCTGATGGTCAGATTATTATCCATCTGCATCAGGCTTACACTGGTCAGTTCCTGGGTATTCTTCTTTAAAGTAACTGAGATGTTGTAAAAATAGTAAAAACTTAATACAAGAATGGGGATTGTAGAGGTCGCCCAGAAAAGACGGATTAATTTTTTCTTCAGACTCACTTTTTTCATAAGGCTCCCTCTCAATAAAAAACAGATTATCCCTTCACTGCACCGCTTGTCATTCCCGATATAATGTACTTTTGCATAAACAAAAAAATCAGTGCCACGGGTATAATCGTAACGATGGCAAAGGCTGTTAAATAGCTCCACTTTGTGCCGTACTGTCCCATAAAATTAAAGATTCCCGCTGTGATGGGCCGTTTCTTCTGATCCAGAATAAATGTCATTCCATAGGCTAAATCCCCCCAGCCGTACAGGAACGAAAAGATGGCACAAACCACCACTCCAGGCTTGGCAACCGGAAGCAGAATTCTTAAAAACGCCAGAAAACGGGTGCATCCATCTATGTAGGCGGCTTCCTCCAGATCTCTTGGAACGGAAGCAAAATAATTTTTCAAAATAAGAACGGAAAATGGGATGCCAAGGGTTGCATCGGATAAAATGGCAGACACCCTGGTATTGTATATATGCATTCCCTTAAACATAATAAACATAGGTGTTAAGAGGACGGAAACCGGAAGCATCTGGGTAACCAGAAAGCATAAAAGCATACCGTTTCTCCCTTTAAAACGATACCTGGCTACTGCATAAGAAGCCGGAACAGCCAGAATTACTGCGATTGCCATGGCACCGGCGGAGATAAGCAGGCTGTTTGCAAAGGAACGGAACATATTAAAATCTCCGTTTCCAACCTGGGCGGCATAGGATTTTGTATTTAAAACATGAGGATAAAAGGTGGGTGGAATCTGAAAGATTTCCTTTTCCGTTTTCAATGAGGTGATAAAAATCCAGAAAAGAGGAAACAGAAGCAGACACAGGATCACCACCGATACCAGACATAACAGGAATTCCTTTTTTCCCTTTTTATTTCCTTTCTCCATCACTCCATCTCCCCTTTCATCGTAATTTTCAAATAGACTACGCCTACCAGAAGTAAAATAACAAGCAGTACATTGGCAGCGGAAGATCCAAGGCTGTACTGGAACATCTCAAAGGATAACTTATAGGAATAGGTGGACAGTAAATGAGTGGAATTTACCGGTCCTCCCCCAGTCATTACATAGACCATATCATACACCTTAAAGGTATAGATAAATCCTAGAACAAGAAGTGATTCAATGGTTGTTCTCATCAAAGGAAGAGTGATTTTAAAGAATTTCTGCCTTCCGTTTGCACCGTCCATGGCTGCGCTTTCATAAAGCTCCAGGGGAATGGTGGTAAGTCCTGTTGAAATCAGAATTGTATTAAATGGAATTCCAATCCAGATATTAGCTGTAATCACTGCGGTCATCGCAGTTGACGGGCTGGTAAGCCACTGAATGTTCTCTGTAATCAATCCTGCGCTTTTCAGGAAATAATTAATAATTCCCACATCAGTGGAAAACATGAACTTAAAAATCAAAGCAGTCACTGTCATGGGAATCATCCACGGTATCATAAGAAGTCCTCTTACCGGTCTGGCAAAGGAAAAATCTTTTTGAAACAGAAGTGCCAGGGCAAAGCCAATGACAAATTGAACAACCAGGCAGCTGACTGTAAACAGCATCGTGTTGAACATTGCCCTTAGAAATACGGGATCGTGCATCAGTTTTATGTAATTATCAAAACCAATAAAGTCTCTGGATCCACGGACCAGATTCCTGACCGTAACATTCTGAAGACTTAAAATAAGATTGCTGACAATGGGATATCCCACAAAAAACAGCATATAAAGAAACGCCGGAAGCGCATACAGCAGCCCGATATTCTCATATCGGAAAAAGCTTTTGATTTGTTTCACTGAAAATAGTCCTCCTTTTATTTATTTCCACTGAAATTATCTTACACTGTATCACCGCTTCTCAAAATACGGGAAACCTTGAAAAGGAGGAAAAACCTAAACGCTTTCCCTATTTTAAAGTCTTCCTGTAATCTGCCGGAAGCTGGCCTGTCATCTCCTTAAATACCTTGCTAAAGTATTTTGGATCGGAATAGCCTACCTTCGCTGCTATTTCATACAACTTCATGTGGGTCCCGCAAAGCAGTTCCTTAGCTTTATTAATTCTGAAATTTTTCATATATGTACTGAAGGTCAGTCCCATCTCTTTATGAAACTGGGTTCCCAGATACTCAGGAGTGACATTGAGCTTGGACGCAATCTCATCCAGTGTAATACCGCTTTGATAGAATTCCCGGATCATGCTTCTGACCCGCCGTACAGTCAGATGTGTAACCTCTTTTTCTTCCTCCCGTGGTTTTATATAGTCAAACAGGAAATCCGCCGCTCCCTCCAGCTCTTCTCTCCTCTTTGCCTCCATAATCATCTCCAGGAGCTTTTGCTGCTTCAATGACTCAAAATTAATACAGCCCAGTTCCTTGGCAATCCCCATGACCGCCCATAAAAAGCGGACATAACATTCCTTAATCTCCTTGGGGGCATAAATCTTACCGTCAAGAAAACTGTTATGAAATTCTGCCATAAGGGCTTTTGCCTTATCCCAGTTATCAGAACAGATCGCAACTTTTATTCTTGTTTCCAATTCAATCGGATAGATGCAGGGCACCGTCTGAACATGGGTAATCTTCGGGTATGAAATGAGTATTTCCTCATCAAAGGACAAATTCCAGTCCATGTAGGGGTTCAGACTGTCGAGCCCTTTTTTTAATTGTGCCACTCCCCCAACCTCTGTCCAGCCAAAGGTCATATACCTGGGTCTTTGTTTTAAAATCTGCTGCTGCAGCCACCGCTCCAGGTCATGGGCATCCTTGTAATGATAAAGAACCACAACCAGTGATTTTCTGTACATAAGATCCAGAATACAAAATGACAGATCCGGATACATGGAGAAAACATGTCGTAGCTGTTTCACCGCGCCTTCCCGTTCTTCTTCATAGCGGTTCCCCAGATACACATAAATTAAAATCAGCTTCTCAGTTTCTTCCATCTGATAACTGCGTTGCAGA
>SVDT01000166.1 GCA_015057775.1 Paenibacillaceae bacterium
ATAACCAGGTAGTCAATGACCGGGCACAGTTTGTTATTAAGCTGAAGAAGACAGATAATCTGAAAAGAAGCATAAGTGGAATCAGCTTTTATATCCTGGGACCTGGGAAGTATGAGGATAACGGAATTTTATCTGTATTCGGAGCCAGCCGGTTCAACACCCTGCCGGATGCCGGAAACGGGACCTTTGTTACAGGGGATGACGGTACTATAAGTCTTGGTTTAAAACACGGAGATTACCAGATCAGAGAGGCTGCCACTGACCGCTATGATTCCATTGAACCGTTCTATATCAGAGTGGATGAAAAAGGGAAGGTAAGCATTTTAAAGGATAACAGCAAGGCAGTTTCGGTAGATAACGATTCTGAGGTAAGCTTAACCGTAACAAATCAGATCAGTACGGGAAGCATGAGCCTGGAAAAGGTAGACAGTGAAGATACAAATAAAAGGCTGGCTGGGGCGGAATTTATGCTTACCAATGTATCTACCATGGTACCGGGAGCATGGGACAGTTATCGAAGTCTGGCAGCCTCTGACGGAGCAGCCTGGACGCCAGATAATGTAACCGGCAGTTCCATTGTCTTCACCCTTTCAGGAAAGGCAGTAATTACAAACCTGCCTTATGGAACGTACCGGATCACAGAGACGAAAGCGCCCAGTGGATATTTACTGGGGACTCAGCCATGGAGCAGAGAATTTACCTTAAGTCAGTCTGAAACCAGCGAGCTTTATGTGAAACCTACTTTATTAGAAAAAACCAAAGGGGCTGTTGAAAATCAGCCATCTAAAGTGATTGTAGTTAAGACCAATGCGGTGTTTGCAGATATCAGACTGGGTGGGGCAGAATTTATTGTAAAGGCCTCTAAAGACGGTTATGTGAAACTGAATAATGGTTCATTCGCCGGATATACAGCCAATGAAAAAGAGGCTACCAGATTTGAAACAGACAGCAGCGGTCAATATTCAATAAAACGTCTGCCTGCAGACACGTATACATTTGTGGAGACGAGAGCACCATACGGATATCATATTAACTCCAGTATTACACCTCTGACTCTTGATGGCATTAATAGCTTTACAATTACCATACAGGATGAAAGAATCCGAGGGGATGGAGGAGATGATGATGGTCCAGGTCCAAGAACTCCTCAAAGTACAGTAACCATAATACCGGATCCGGTGCCGCTGGCAAATATGCCGGGAGACAGCCAGATGGATTTCGTTACAATTGATGATGGGAATGTGCCTCTGGCAAAATTACCTAAAACAGGGGAACGAAAGTCCAATGCTGGAAAGGTGATGGTGGCACTGTCGGGCTTCATGCTGGCGCTCTATGCAGCGGTTAATAAAAAAAAGAAGCCAGATAAGTAAAATATAGGAAATGGTTTATTGACTTTACTAAATTAACTTGCTATAATTTTAAAAAGTTATGGCGGGGAGATAAGGCCGGAACTTTAAGGAGTTCCGGCCTTATTTTAACATTAGGAATAACTTTATTTTGTTAATAATACTGTATTATTTATAATCTTAGGAGGAAAGAAAATTATGTCTTACGTGGATGAAGTTTATGACAGAGTCGTAAAGCAGAACCAGGGAGAAGTAGAATTTCATCAGGCAGTAAAAGAAGTTCTTGATTCTCTGCGCATTGTCATTGAAGCAAATGAAGAAAAATTTAGAAAAGCTGCACTTTTAGAGCGCCTGGTAGAGCCTGAGCGTATCATCTCATTTCGTGTGCCGTGGGTAGATGACAACGGACAGGTAAGAGTTAATAAGGGATTTCGGGTTCAGTTTAACAGTGCTATTGGTCCATATAAAGGAGGCTTGAGACTTCATCCTTCTGTAAACCAGGGTATTTTAAAGTTTTTAGGATTTGAGCAGACATTTAAAAATTCTTTAACTGGTCTTCCCATCGGCGGAGGAAAAGGCGGATCGGATTTTGATCCCAAGGGCAAATCAGACAGAGAGGTCATGGCGTTCTGCCAGAGTTTTATGACCGAATTATCCAAATATATTGGTGCAGATCAGGATGTACCGGCCGGAGACATTGGCGTAGGAGCAAGAGAGATCGGATTTTTATACGGACAGTATAAACGTATGACCGGGCTTTATGAAGGTGTTCTTACAGGAAAAGGACTTACCTACGGAGGCTCTCTGGTGCGTACCCAGGCAACCGGATACGGACTTATTTATATCCTTGATGAGATGCTCAGACATAATGGCAAGGAATTAGAAGGAAAGAGTGTGGTAATTTCTGGATCAGGTAACGTTGCAATTTATGCCTCTGAAAAAGCAATCCAGCTGGGAGCCAGGGTCGTGGCTTTAAGTGATTCCAACGGATATATCTATGACAAGAACGGCATCCGTCTTGAAGTAATAAAGGAAATTAAGGAAGTACGCAGAGGCCGTATTAAGGAATATGCCGATGAAGTTGCTTCTGCCGTATATACAGAAGGAAAGGGAATCTGGACTATTCCATGTGATATCGCCCTTCCTTGTGCAACTCAGAATGAGTTGAATTTAGAGGATGCAAAGGCACTGAAGGCCAACGGCTGTTTTGCAGTTGCAGAGGGTGCCAATATGCCTTCCACCAGAGAGGCAACCGATTTCTTCCTTGAGAATGGCATGCTGTTTATGCCTGGAAAGGCAGCCAATGCTGGCGGTGTGGCTACATCTGCACTTGAGATGAGCCAGAACAGTTTAAGACTTTCCTGGACCTTTGATGAAGTGGATAAGAAGCTTCATGACATCATGGTAGGAATCTATGAGAAGACTGCAAAAGCTGCAAAACGCTATGGTGTAAAAGGAAATTATGTGGCAGGTGCCAATATTGCCGGCTTTGAAAAAGTAGTTGAAGCCATGATGGCACAGGGCATCGTATAAGACCGGGTCCGTACCTTTTTTTGGAAGGTACGGACCTGAATTTATTAACATCAAAAATTTTACTGGAATTCTCAAATGTTTTAGTATATAATAAACCGTAAGGCTTGAGGCGGAGTATTCTTCGCCTTATTGTTTTCCTGAAAATTATCTTAGAAAAACAGAAAGCAGGTGATGATTCTATGCATAAATTCTTAAGAACCATAGGTTTCAGTCTTTATGAAAAAGACAGGGAAATTGATAAGCTGTTAGATAAGCTCTGTGAAGATCTGTCCGATGTAAAAAGGATACAGATTGACGAAGAGTCCAATCTGTGTGAAATCCGAAGAGAAGTGGCGCCCGGAATGGGGATTGCCATCTATGGAGAGATGGACCGGGATGGAAAGTTTCAAAGAATGTACTATTACCCATATTTAAAAAGCAGTGATATAACTTCAGAAGTATCATGCTCCATACAGCGTCACACAGAACGGGAAACCTACGCCGGGCTTTTAGACGAATATAAAGTTGGAATTTCTCTGATTTTTTATATAGACAATTCCTTTGAATGCAGAGAACGGATCATAGACCATCATTCCATGGATACCAGTTATTCGTGCCTTACGGGTCTTGCAGTCAGCGGTAAGGTTCTTCTTCCCATTCAGAAGTCAGATAAGCAAAGGGAAAAAGCAAGAGTAGCTGCAAAGGACCGTAATAATCTGTTAGAGGCGGCTAAGAACGGTGATGAAGATGCGATGGAGACATTAACCATCGAGGACATTGATCTCTATTCCCAGGCGTCAAGACGGGTGATGAAGGAAGACTTGTATTCGATTATTGATTCATGCTTTATGCCATGCGGTGTAGAATGCGATCAGTATTCTGTAATTGGTGAAATTATTAAAATTGATGAGATGAAGAACCATATTACAGAAGAAGAGGTATACGATTTTACTCTTGAATGCAGTGATTTAATTTTCCATGTCTGTATCGCGAAAAAAGACTTAACCGGAACACCGGAAGTCGGACGCAGATTCAAAGGACAGATCTGGATGCAGGGAACTGTAAAATTCAAGGAATCAGAGGAATAAATCCAAGAATGACTTGACGAATTCTTTATATTTGAATATAATAAGTTTTGAACTGTGCTGCAGGTTGTCTGCAGCACAGAGATGTTTCCGTAGCTCAGCTGGATAGAGCGACCGCCTCCTAAGCGGTAGGCCGGGTGTTCAAATCACCTCGGGAACGGGATAAGGTATTGATACCATGTTTGGTATCGATACCTTTTTTTGTGGAAACAATTGAAAAAGTGTAAGACCGATCAACCACCAAACCATTTCAGTGGTACGGTTACTAACGGCGGGAAGAAGATAAGGGCAAATACAAGAATGACCTGTAATATGTAATATGGGATGACCGGTTTTATAATCTTTTCCATACTTACCTTTCCTGTAGCGCAGGCCACATTTAATACAGGACCTACAGGTGGGGAGGTAAGCCCAAGAACATTAGCAAGGGTGAAAACGACTCCGAAATAGATAGGATCTATACCCGCAGCTTGAATTAATGGCAGCATGATGGGAGTCATAATTAATATAGTTGGAACAACATCAATGCAAGTTCCCATAATAATGATGATAACCTGAAGGACTAAGTTAAGCAGTGCCGGATGTTCTGTAAGTCCGTGTAACGATTCGGTAAGCATCTGAGGAATGCGGGATATGGTCATCATATAAGCGGCAACCTGGGCAGTGGCAGCCAGAAACATAACGACACTGGACATTTTAGCGGCGGATATGAAAGACTTAATTAAATCCTTAAATTTAAGTTCTCTGTAAACAAAAATACCCACAGCAATAGCATAGACAACCGCGACTACACCAGCTTCCGTAGCAGTAAAAACACCACCCCTGAGACCAAATAAGATAATAAGGGGCAATAACAATGCCCATAACCCATTAATAAATATCTTTAAGATTTCCTGAACGGAATATTTTGTTGTATCTGCTTTTAAATTGTCTTTGCGGGTAACAATAAACCAGACACCGCACATAATAATTGTTAAGTATATTGCAGGGGCAATCCCGCCCAGAAACAGTGATTTAATAGAGCACCCAGCGGCCACACCATATACGATCATGGGAATAGAAGGTGGCATAATGGGTGCCACAAGATTCGCACTTGCCACCAGGCCGGCAGATTTTGCACGGTCATAACCGGAATCTACCATCATGGGAATCAGGATTGCACCTAGTGCAGCTGTACTTGCAACCGCTGATCCTACAAGGCTTGCAAACATCAGACAGGCTAATATGGTCACATATCCAAGTCCGCCCCGGAAGCGTCCTACGAAAATATTGCAGAATTTGATAATCCGGTTAGTCAGTCCGCCCCTGTTCATCAGTTCTCCCGCGAGAACAAAAAAGGGGAGGGCCATCATGGTGACACTGTCCGTTCCCCGCATGAGCTGGGCTGCAATAATCTGAGGATTAACATTGTTACCGCCAAGTACCATTGCAGTGGCAACTCCGCAAAGAATAAGTGCATATGCGATGGGAAGCCCAATAGCAATTCCACCGATCAGAAATACTAAAAAATAAATTAAGATTGACATGGTTCCTCCTTACTCAAGCGTTGCGACGCTTTCATCCTGCGGGGTTATCAGATCTTTTACTGTGTGTTTTAATACCCATAGTTTAAAAATATTTCCTGCAGCCAGTAGTAAGATGGATATCCCCATAATAAATCCGGAAAGGTATATAACCCATACAGGGAGACCGGTTGCAACCCATTTGTTATGGTAATTTTGCAGCATGAGTCCATAACTTCCCATTGTAAGAGAAATCATCAACCATATTATAAGTACTTGTATCAATGTGTAAAGGAGTTTCTGACCTACAGGTGATAGGCGGATCAATATGGAATCAATCATAAGATGACGGTTATCCCGCATTGCTTCTATTGACCCTAAATAAACCAGGTAGATGAAGCTGAACCTAGCAACCTCCTCTGACCATGCAAAACCAGTATCAAAAATAAAACGTAAAATTACATTAGTAAAAACAAGTATAATCATCACTGCCAGTGCAATGGATATTAAAACTTCAATTCCTTTAAAGAGAGCATTTAATAGCCGGCTCATAGGCACCTCCTGCAAATATGAATCAGCGTTATATTATTGGACTGATTTAATCTTTTCTGTTAAATCGATTGCCCACGGGTTCTCAGAATAGAGTTTATCCGTGAGAGGCTTGATTTGTTCAATGATTTTTTCTTTATCCTCAGCGGTACATTCTGTTACCGTAACATCATGATCTTTTAAGAACTGACGGTCCGTATCTACACTTTTTATGTACTGATCCCATGCTGTTTCACAGGAAGCTTTGGCTGCGTCCCGGATTATCTGCTGCTGGTTTTCACTTAGCCCATCCATAAAGCTTGCAGAGGCAACAATTTCAAGAGTTGAAATTATATGATTTGTCTCGTAGATATATTTTTGTACCTCGTAAAAAGCTTCGCTGATAACCGTTACCATTCCATTATCCTGTCCATCAACTACCCCTGTTTCAAGTGCAGAGAATAATTCCCCAAGAGGGATTACCTGAGCGGAAGAGCCAAGATTTTCTACAATACCCATATGAATGGGATTGCTGGGCATACGGAATTTCTGACCTTTAAAATCATCAACGCTGGTAAGCTTCTTGTTGCTTGTAAATGTTCTTGCACTGTTCGGTCCCCATCCCAGCATATAGGTAGTGGGAAATTTTTCATGGAATTCATTGCTCATATCTTCTGCAATACTACCTGTCCATACTTTTTTGGCATGATCTAAATCCCGGTATAAAAAAGGCCAGTCGGAAATCAGCATAGTTGTATATTCCTGATTCATTGGTGTTCCTACAATTGCTATTTCAATAGTTCCGTTTCGGACTCCATCCCATAAATCACCCTCGTTACCCAATGTTCCGGAATGATAAAGTTCGACCTTAATACTGCCATTGCTTTTTTCTTCAACCATTGGTTTAAAAACATTATCCAGAGCAGCTGCCATTGGATGTGTTGAACTCCAGTTATCTCCAACCTTGATTGCTATCGTCTTTTGAGAGGATTCTGCCTTGGCAGCAGTTTTCGCTGCACTGCAGGACCCGGATCCGCCCACGTTCTGACAGGCACCAAGTGAAAATACTGTAATTGCGGACAATATAACAGCTGTAATTCTTTTTTTCATGATAACTCCTCCTTATACACTTTAAATGATTTATAGCTCCCCAAACAAAATCACCATTTTAGCCATATCTTCTGGTGGGTTCTGCATATTTCTAAACACCCGGTCAATATCTGATATTGATATGATGTCACTAACCATTCCATTAAGCCGATAAGCTTTCTGCTTGAATTTTTCTATAGTTGGTTCAAACTGACCAGATGACATACGCGTTCCAATAATAGAGAGTTCTCTTCCGTTAATCATGCTCTGTGTAATGTTTTCCTCAGATGTGCAGAAACCAAGAGGTACGATACGGGCACCATTAGCAGGAATTCCCTTTTGCAGAAGCATGGTTAGTGAGCCAGGATAGCCGGCCGCATCAAATATTACATCTGCTCCATCCCCATCTGTATATTCCTGCATTCTGTCATATAAATTCTCGGTTTTGGTATTAATAATAAAATCCGCTCCAAAATCCTGGGCTCTTTTCAGAAAGTTATCTTTTATATCGGCACATATAACGATACAGCCTTTTTCTTTGCAAACCTGCAGTATAATGGTTCCGATTGTCCCCATACCTAAAACCAGAACAACATCACTTTTTTGTACACCAGCTCTTTTGGTGCAGTGACCGCCTATTGCAAAAGGCTCGATTAGTGCAGCTTCCTCAAAAGGCATATCTTTGGGCAGCAGGTAAACTTCATGCTCGGCTGCAATGAAGTACTCCCTCCAGCCCCCATCTACAGCTGCCCCTCTGGCTTTTACTGTTTTGCATACATTTCGTCTTCCGCTTTTACACTGTTTGCAGGTTCCACAGGCTACAACCAGATCGACAACTACATGATCCCCTTTCTTTACTTTTGTAACACCTTCCCCAATCTCTTCAATAATACCAGCATTTTCATGACCTGGAATACGGGGGAACTTAGCCATAGGATTCTCACCCAGAAATAAATGAAAATCAGATCCGCAGACACCCGCTGCTTTCATTTTAATCAAAACTTCCCCTTTTGATGGTTTTGGACAAACCACTTCCTCAATACTGTACTGAAATGGAGCCTTTACTGAAATTTGTTTCATATAACCCTCCTTTGTAAAATATTAATTGTATCATAATTGATATATTTCAATAATATATAAGTGATATATATCAGATTACACTAATTTTATATCATTAATTTTAAGAAGTGTCAATTTACCAAATATACTAAATGTAAGGATAAAAGTTTGTTAACAATACCCAAAAACGGATATGAAATAGAATTTGAAAATGAAAAAGAGTTGTTATATAATTAACATGTATTTTAATTAATATATATCATGGAAGGGAGCAAAAATGGGAAAACAGGAGATTCAGACAAGCCTGGCTGCTGATAAAACAGTGTATGATTTTATAGGCAGAAAGATTCTTGATCTTCATATTAAGCCAGGAGAAACGATTAATATAAATGAACTTGAGAAGTTTTTAAATGTAAGCCGTTCTCCAATTCGTGATGCATTAATACAGTTGGAAAAGGAAGGGCTTGTGGTAACAATACCCAAAAAAGGAACCATTGTTTCGAAGATAAATGCTGCGCGTGTAAAGGATGAAAGATTTTTACGATCCTGTATTGAAGAGCGTGTGGTTGAAGAATTTTTGGAAATCTACCAGGAATCAGATTTAGAAGAGATGAAGGAGGCAATGAAAGCCCAGGAGAGAGCCATCAAACTTTTTGATGCCAGAGAGTTTTTGGTTTGGGATGATATTATGCACAGTGTTCCCTTTAAGGTAACAGGGCATCAGTTTTGCCTTAATACAGTATTAAATATGTCGGGACATTATTCACGGATCCGGCTGTTATCTTTATCTGATATGACCACATTAAACCAGAATCTGGAACAGCATAAGACAATGATTGAATTAATAATTAAAAAAGATTCCCAGCGTTTAAAGACTTTAATTCAGGGGCATATCACCAATAAAGAATCAGAGTTTCAATCTCTACTCAACAGATATCCGGATTTATTTGAAACGGATATTCCTACAGCGTCAAATGAGACCAATATCTGGGAATCAGACTTTTTAAAACAGAAAGATTTCATCTGAAAAGAGTTGTTTCTTTCATTCCAGACTGAATATATTCAAAGGGGAACTATAAAAAAATACTGAAATTATAGAATAATCATGTACCGGACTTGCATTTTTGGAATAGTATAAACCAAAAAGGTTGAGAATTGAAATTATGGGTTATTATATCACTGTTGACGGAAATGTCAACATTTACGTGGAAGATTTAAATCCGGACTGCGAAAATACCATCCTGTTTCTTCATGGATGGCCAGGGAGCCGTAAGCTGTTTGAGTATCAGTTTGATGTGCTTCCGGCCATGGGATTTCGCTGCATAGGGATTGATACACGGGGATTTGGAGATTCGGATAAGCCTTTTTGCGGGTATGACTACGACAGACTTGCAGATGATGTAAGGGAAGTAATTGATGCATTGGGATTAAAAGATATCACCCTGGCGGGTCATTCAACCGGGGGTGCCATAGCAAT
>SVDT01000167.1 GCA_015057775.1 Paenibacillaceae bacterium
AAATGGCCTGGGATCCAGTTTTAAAACACCGTCCTCTTTTGTTATCAGAAATGGCAGGGACGGAGGGTTTATATGTTCTCTTCTGGCAATTTCAGCCTCCCGTTCAAGCAGTATGGCGCATTCTCCCTCATACCTGTTCTCATGGGCAATCTGTAGGACAGATGCCGCTGCATCAAAGAGCCTGCCCATACTGGAAGTTAAAACCGTATTAATTTTTTGATCTAATGCAGCCGTTATCAGCTGCTTTCTTTCATCGGGAAAAGAACTCTCCAGACCTGCATGATGGAGATAACAGACTGCAGTCTTTTTCCCATCCCGCATGGACTGATCACCTCCAAGAATCGGGAACGGGCGCAAATGAGCAGCCCGCACAAATTCCGTTCCTTCACAAATCAAAAATTCCCCTCCCCATATGCTCCCATCGGTCCCATAGCCGGTCCCGTCAAATGCCACGCCTATTACAGACCCTTTCAGCCCATGCTCCGCCATAACAGATGCAATATGGGCATGATGATGCTGAACCTTTATTATAGGGAGCATCAGGCTATGGGCAAAACGGGAAGAGTAATAATTGGGATGTAGGTCACAAACTGCCAGCTTTGGAGCGATGTTTAACAGGCGTGTCAGATCTTTGTAGGATTTTTTGTACTCGTCCATTACACTACATTCTTCCAAATCACCGAAATACTGGGATACAACTGCTTTCGCACCGCGGCTGAGACAGAAAGCCGCTTTCAAATCTCCTCCCGCAGCAAAAGCCTCTGCTTCCCCGACTTTTTCTTTTTGCAGAATAACCGGATAGGGAACATATCCCCGACTCCTTCTGATGAGCTGAGGACTGCCTGCCACGATTTTAGCTACAGAATCATCTACGGATCTTACAATTCTCCTTTTATGATACAATACTCCATCAAGGTATGGATCCGAAAGAGAACACATACACTCATCTTCACGGATAATTGGCTGTCCTGATGCATTGGCACTTGTCATAATAAGGGGGCCAAGTTCTTCCGTCAGCAGATGCTGGAGGGGAGTATAGGGCAGAAACGCACCGCAGTACAGGCTTTTCTTATTGGTGGATGGAGCCATGAGGTCTTCCTGCATGGGTAGCAGTACGATGGGTCTTGCTTTGGATGTCAGAAGTATCTCTTCTTCTTTTGAAACATCACAGTACTTCTTTATTTCAGAAACAGAATGAAACATAACGGCAAAAGGCTTTTCTTCCCGTCCTTTGCTTTGACGAAGCCGGACTACCGATGTCTCGAGAAAAGGCGAACACACAAGGTGATAACCTCCAATTCCCTTTACTGCCACAATTCCGCCATCTCCCAGCACCTTTATGGCTTTTTTTAAGGCCTCCCGGTCGGTAAGTTCTTCTGCCTCCTGCTGCCTGTTATCCTGGTATAAAAGATAGGGTCCGCAGTCATTGCAGGAAATTGTCTGCGCATGAAACCTTCTGCTTTCAGGAGAGGTGTATTCCTTATTGCAGGCACTGCACATGGGGAAATCCTTCATAACAGTGTTGTCTCTGTCATAGGGCATTTCTTCTATTATTGTATATCTGGGACCGCACGCCATACAGCTGATAAATGGATTGCCATATCTTCTGTCCGATGGATCAGCAAGTTCTTTTAAGCATTCCGGGCAGACCGGCAAATCTGCAGGTATCATGGAAACTTCTTCTGCTTCCCCGCTTGGTATAATAGCAAAATTATTAAGAGCAGAGACTGGCAGCTCTTTCATCTCCATATTTAAAATCTCATATCTTTGATCTTTATTTTCTTTTAAATCAGATAAGAACTGGTCCAGTGCTGTTTTTGATGCCTGTGCCACAATTTCCACATCACCGCCAACGTTTCGTACCCAGCCTTTCAACCCCAGTTCCCTGGCTGCACGATAAACAAGGGGTCGGAATCCAACCCCCTGTACAATACCGCAGACTTTAATTTTTACTGCTGTTTCTTTATTTTTTCCATTATCCATTCTGCTGCCTTTTCATAACCTTCTCCGGTCTTTCCTGAGACCTTAATCACCGGAGCTGTTTTATTTAATGCCCGTACTCCCTTCATGAAAAAGTCTTCATCGAAGTCCACATAGGGCAAAAGATCACATTTGTTTAACAGAATTAAATCTGCTTTTTCAAATGCCAGGGGATATTTATAAGGCTTGTCGCTTCCCTCTGTTACAGTGGATATGAGCATTTTGGCATGCTCACCAATCATAAATTCGGCAGGACAAACCAGATTTCCGATATTTTCAATAAACAGCACTCCATCACTGATGTGAAGATCCTCTACCGCCTGTCCGATTAACGGAGAATCCAGATGGCAGGCTCCGCCGGTGTTGATCTGAATCGCTTTTACCCCTAGGGATTGTAAGGTTTTTGTATCAAAATCTGCCTCAATATCACCTTCTATTACATAAGCGGTCACTTCTTTCAGGCGTTTGATCAGCTGAATCAGAGAGGTGGTTTTTCCCGCTCCCGGCGCTCCCATCACATTGACGGCAAAAATTCCGATCTCTGTCAAGGAAGCCTGGATCTTAGCTGCAACCTGGTCATTTTTATCATAGACAGACTGCATGATTTCAATTTCTTTATTTTCTGACATGACAACCTCCGGTCTTTCGTAAAACAAGCCGCTTTACGGCTCATTTAAATCCTGTACTTCAATGGATTTAATATAAAATTCCTGTCCTATTTCAGTGGGTGTTCCTTCCCCCTTACAAAGGGGGCATTCAAAGGTAAAGGGTTTTCTGACAAACAGCTGGCCGCAGCCTGTACACCGCAGTTTGGGAACTACCCTCTCGATATGAAGCTTTGCGTGCTCGCATGGAGTTCCTTCCGCAATCAGCTCAAAATAGAGTTCAATGGAGCTGGCCACATAACCACAGTAATCTCCCACAACCAGATTGATCACCTTTACCTCAGATGCACCGTTGTCCTTTGCGTATTCTCCGGCGATTTCTATGATTCGCCTGGTGATTGGATATTCGTGCATTTTACGTATTCATCCCTTACGTTCCCATATGATGGAGCTGTGTACTGATTTTCCATGATAAGACATTTTTTCGGGCAGACCTCACTGCAGTACCCGCACTGGATGCATTTCAGCCGTTCAATGCTCCATGACGTCTTTGCCTTATCTGTCTGAATCGCTCCGGTCGGACATCTTCTTTCACACATACCGCAGAAAATACAGTCATCAATGGAAATTCCAATTTTTCCTCTGGTCCGTTCGTAGGTTTCTTTCTTCTTTACCGGGTATGGCACGGTATAGGGACCATGGAATATATTCTTTAACAGTGTCTTTGACATCTTAAACACAGACATAATACCCTCGATTCTGCTGCTTATGACAGCATTTACATGTTATCCTGTTACCTGTTTGGCTGCACATCTGTTTGTTACCGCTCGGTACAGCTGATACAGGGATCTATGGTAAGAATCAATATGGGTACGTCTGCCAGCGAGCAGTTCTTTAGTGTTTCAAGCAATGCAGGCAAATTGGCAAAGGTAGGAGTCCGGACTCTTACCCGGTCTAAAAACTTGGTTCCGTTTGCTTTGGTATAATAAACAACCTCACCGCGGGGCTGCTCCAGCCGGATAAACTGTTCTCCGTTTGGAGTTCCTTTTACTTTCACATTGATATCACCGCCAGGGATTATATCAATACACTGTCTGATTAAATCGATTGACTGGAACATTTCCTTGATTCTTACTCTGGTTCTGGCATAACAGTCCCCCCCATTATTGGTAATTGGTTTAAAGTCCAGCTTGCCATATGCACTGTATCCCTGTGTTCTCATATCCATTTCGATTCCGCTTGCTCTTGCCATAGGACCTACTGCACCTAAATCAAGTGCCATCTGTTTTGTCAGAACTCCCACACCTTTGGTGCGCAGCTTCACTGTGGTATCGTTGATAAAGACACTGGTTGTCTCTTTTAATTCCTTTTCCATCTCAGTTAAAACGGTTTTAATCTTCATTAACGTCTCGGGACTGATGTCTTTTCTTACTCCTCCGATATCACATACGGAGAAAATGACACGTCCGCCTGTAGTCTCTTCAAAAATATCCAGAACCTGTTCCCTTAACTTCCAGGACTGCATAAACAGACTTTCAAATCCAAAGGCATCAGCCAGAAGTCCAAGCCAGAGCAGATGGCTGTGAAGCCTTGAAAGCTCTGCCCAGATTGTGCGCAAAAACTCGCCCCGCTCCGGTACCTCTACATCCATAATACGCTCAATGGACATACAATATCCCATTCCATGCATAAACGAGCAGATTCCGCAGATTCGTTCTGCCACGTAACAATACTGCTGATAATCTCTTTTTTCCACCAGCTTTTCCAAGCCTCTGTGAATGTATCCAATTCTAGGAATTGCTTCTACAACCGTTTCATCCTCCAGCACCAGATCCAGGTGGATCGGCTCCGGAAGAACCGGGTGCTGTGGACCAAACGGAACAATTGTCCTATTTCCCATAAATAACCTCCATACTGATGCAGGCTGCCACAGCCAGCTATTCGTTCACGCCAAATGGTGTCTTCACCGGAATCTTATAAAGATTATCATTGAAATCCGGCATGATGCCTGTTATTTTTACTCCGAACAATTCCTTTATCTCATTCTCATAGAGAAATGAATAGGGATATAGAATGCTGATACTTGGCAGTTCGGTTTCTGTATCTGTGATCAGCCGGATATTCAGCAATTCATAATCCTTATCAAAGGAATAGGTTAATTCCATTCCATTTTTATTGGTGCAGGTAATCGCTACCAGCCGGTAACCATCATTTTTTATTTTCATAATCTCCGTCAGCAGATCATTGGGGGAGATTTCTTTTAATATCTGTTCTTTCATTTTTCTCCAATCCGCTTTTTCGGCATCGCTTTTTTCTTCTCAGCCAGAATATCAAGGGCTTTCACTACGCCATCAATAATGGATTCCGGCCGTGCTGCACATCCAGGCACATATACATCAACAGGTATTACCTTATCAACACCACCTGCTACGTTATAACATTCTGCAAAGATGCCGCCGGAGGTTGCACAAATTCCGACTGCTACCACTGCTTTGGGTTCCGGCATCTGTTCATAAAGCTGCTTCACAACCGGAATATTCTGTTCATTGACGCTGCCGGTGATAAGTAAGATATCCGCATGCTTGGGATTCCCGGTATTAATAATCCCAAAACGTTCCACGTCATATAATGGTGTCAGACACGCCAGTACTTCGATATCACAGCCATTGCAGCTTGTGCCGTCATAATGCAGAATCCAGGGTGATTTCTTAACCACATTCAAATTCATACGCACTCTCCTTAATTTTCCCGGGATTTCATTTCATAAAAAATGAAAGGATCACCAGATTCACCGTACCCATTACTCCCGTAACAATCCACGCAGAATTAAGTGCATGCTGCCATTTCAGCCTTGCTGCACAGTTATCTACAATTATTTCAAACAGATACACACCGAGACACACAATTGCAGCAACCACATGGCTGCCTGGTGCAGAGGTGGCAAAAAATACATAAACAAGAGATAATGATATAATCACCTCATACCAGTGGGTTACCTCAATTACAGCCAGATCCTTTCCGGAATACTCGGTGGTAATACCTTTGACGATCTCCTGATGTCCATGATGGGACATGCTTAAATCAAAGGGTGATTTTCTCAGTTTAAATGTCAGAACAAAAACCAGTCCGATGAAAACTCCGGGCAGATAAAGAATGGATGGTTTGTCAGTCATGACAATATCTTTGATAAAGAAGCTTTTTTCCGCGTAGTAAAGGCCAATGCAGGTTAGAAGCACCATTGGCTCATAAGCCATAATCTGTAAAAGCTCCCGCTCCGATCCGATGGTGTTATATGGAGAATTTGACGCGTATCCTCCCAGAACAAAGAATACAGATCCAAGTGTCAGTGCAAAGATTGCCAATAAAATATCGCCGCCTGAAAGCATGATGACTGTGGTAAACACAGCAAATACCATTGATACATACACGAAAAAACGGTGCATGGAATTGACTTCGATGGATTCCTTCTGCATCAGCTTCAGCACATCATAAAATGGCTGTAAAACAGGGGGACCCTGCCTGCCCTGCATTCGGGCAGTGATAACACGGTCGATGCCGGTCAGCAGACCGCCCACCACAGGTGCGAGAATTATTATTCCGATAATTCTTAGAACGCTCATCATGATGCAATCCCTCCGATCAGCAGTATCACTCCCCAAACGAGAATGACAAAAGATAAAATGTCACTAAAGAAGGATAACCTCTTTGCTCCAAAATAGCTGTCCATATACCAGTTATGAAGTTCCACCTGCCGTTTAGTCCCGCAGGCTCCGTAAAAGGTCTCATTGTCTCCTGTGTTTTCTCCTGCCATATAAATGGGAACTCTTCTTCGTTTATCATTTTTATAGACTGGTATAAAGCTGATTGGCAGAATAATAAGCATACTTAACATGTAAAGCATCAGCTTGATGTCTCCTGCTCCGATAGGCATCAAAGCCCGACGTAAAAAAACTTCGTTTAAATAAGGTATCAGGGCATATTTGGATACAATGGGAAAAGTGAAGCAGGATACTACCACCAGACAGGCAAGGATTGTAATGGGAATCTCCTCATCTAAGTGATATTCGTTTTCACTTTGCTGCCTCATATTAACTTTTGACACCAGCTTACCCATCCACTTGGTCCAGTAAAACAGCGTGGCTGCGCTGCCGTAAGCCAGGATAATGACGATCAGAATATTATTGGAGTCAATAAATGCTTTCATTGCCACCCATTTGGAAATCAGCATACCAAAGGGGGCAAGGAACATACCTGCAATACCAATCATCATACACAGAGCCAGTTTTCTTGAGATTCCAAGAAGAATATCCATGTTTTCCACATTCCTGTTTCCAATCTGATGTTCCGCAGAACCAACAGATATAAAGAGCAGAGACTTTGATACTGCATGAAAGATAATTAAAAGGATTGCTGCCCAGATGGATTCTTCCGTTCCAACGCTGGCGCAGATAACGATAAGTCCCAGGTTTGCCAGTGTGGAATAGGCCAGAATCTTCTTGGCATCGCTTTGGGAAATCGCCATAAAAGAGCATGCTAAAAATGTGACTCCTCCTACAAGCGTGACAGTTTTACCCACTGGAGAAGCACCAAGAAGGGGAGCCAGTCTGATAATTAAATACACGCCTGCCTTAACCATGGTGGCCGAATGGAGCAGAGCCGATGTGGGGGTAGGTGCAACCATGGCTCCAAGCAGCCAGGAAGAAAACGGCAGCTGTGCCGATTTGGTAAGTGCTGCCAGTGACAGCAGAAATACAGGAATCATAAGGTATGCATCTGGCTTTTGTGCTGTAAATACAGATAGTTCCAGTGTATGGCTGTTCATGCCGATGATAATGATTCCGGCAGCAAATGCTGCTCCTCCTAAGAGGTTAATGAAAAGTGCACGAAACGAATTGTTTCTTGCCTCCTTCGTCTTTGTGTACCCAATCAGTAAAAAGGAGCAGAATGTTGTCAGCTCCCAGCAAAAATACATCCAGGTAAGCTGATTACTTAATACAATACCAAACATTGCGGAAAGGAATAGAAATAAAACTGCAAAGAAGAAACCCTTACGATCCTCATACTCGGTATGGTGTATATGATATGTTTTCATATAACCAACCGCATAAATACAGATCAGGCTGCCTACCACTCCCACGATTACAACCATGATTGCAGTAAGTTTATCAAAGACAATCGCATTCTTCACTTCAATCTGGCTCTTTGCGGTCAGTTCAAAGCAGAGTATGGCTGCAGTCTGCAGAAAGGAAAGAAAAGAAATAGCATAATTTTTATAACGGATACCAATTGTAATAATATAAGCGGCAAGTACCACTTCCACCGCTGCCATAACTAAATCGATTACAGTTTCCAAACGGTAGGAATAAGCGATTCCCTTTTGGAAAAACAAACAGACAACAACCAGCGTCAAAGCAGCTGTTATGCATGCACTCACCCTGACAATTTTGTTTCTTACTTCGTCCTCTTTCACTAAAAGCACAGCAAGCGCTGCCAAAAGAGGAAATAATACCAATACCGTAATCGCACCCATACATTCATCACCTTACTTTTTATAATTTCTGTCAAGAATCGCGTAAAAATTATTTTTTAGTTATATAAAATGTCGAAACCTAAGATGTCATATTACATAATTGATCAATTCGTGCTCATTATATCACACGAAAAAGGGATGTCAATGTTTTGTTTTGTGTACAATTTATACAGATTTAATGTATAAAAGCAAAATACAGAAAACCGTTCCAGAAGAATATGAAAACTTTATGTTTTGAACAAGTTAAATATTTAACATGCAGAATTTTAACTATTTTTCGACATTCTTTTACGTTTTTTTAACAATTATGCGTAAATATATACGGATTATTAATACGGGATTGATGATGAGACTGAATCTGCCTCGTATTAAGATGCTGTTAAATAAATGCAGTTTGGCTGCATAAATGGGAATTGATAAGAAATTTCATTGGTTTAAATAAGAAAGGACGCTCATACGCAGTGAGCATCCTTTTTTGATCCTGTCTCATATATCCTTATTCTTAAAGCGAATTTTTGACCTTACTCATCTTACTTTACATAATACGTTTCATACGTATCATACATAACAGAACCACTTTCCTTTTTTCTCATAATTTCCTCATTGATCATAAGAAACCTTTCTTTTGTAATTTCTATGTAACTGCCACATATAGGACATTCAATGCAATATACTACCTGGTAAGGAATAATAGGTATGAAAAATAAAGTAAACCAAGTTGTCCTTTTACATAACTCCCATACTAAATCCACATTACAATGTTCACATTTTTTTTTGAATACTCCACCTATTCTATTTCTTGTAACTTTTCCATATCCCCAAATAATCATTTTCCAAGTCACTCCTTTTTCTTAAGTAAGATAGTTTCTTTTCCTGTATGCCATAATGACGGGCATAATATACTATATAATAAAAAATGACAAAAATGTGCTTAATGTAATAATTAACACGATACATGTAACTTTTGGTAAAATTATATCACTTTTACGTAATAAATTGTAAAAATCGGGCGTAAAAAAAGCGGTATTAGAGATCCGCTCTCCAATACCGCTTCTTAATTTAAATGGTTGGTTCTGTATCTATTACTTCATCTGTCTTCTGCACCACCGTCTTCTCTTCCGGCTTAATGGTAATCTCCGGCACTCCTGTAATATTAATATTCCGGTTTACCTTTGCATCATAGGTTCCTGCCTTTACAATATCGCCTAAATCAATTCCGGTGGTTTCCTTCATGGATTCAAACAGCTTTGCCATAACAGCCGGAACATTGCCGGATACGGAATCAAGGCTGCCGCCTTCACCGCCTCCGATGATGGTGATCTTATCAATCTGGGAAAGGGGCTCTGCAATCTTTCCGGCCACTTCCGGTAATACCTTAATGATCATTTCAGCTACAGCCGCATTATTATACTTCTGATAAGCCTGGGCTTTCTTTTCCATGGCTTC
>SVDT01000168.1 GCA_015057775.1 Paenibacillaceae bacterium
AAAGAACATTCTACCACAGCAGCCGATTTAGCCAGGATTATGAATTACTGCATTGGAAATTCTCCAAAAAGTAAAGAGTTCTTGGAAATAACAGGAACCCAGAGCTATTATTTTACAGATGTTGATGGGAAAAGATCCTTTAGCTGCACAAACCACAATGCCCTTTTAAGCTCTATGAGCGGGGCGTTTTCAGGAAAAACAGGGTTTACCGGTGGTGCAGGCTATTCTTATGTAGGATCAGTGAAAAGTGATGGAAGAATTTTTACCATCGCCCTGTTAGGGTGCGGCTGGCCTCCTCACAAAACCTGGAAATGGTCTGATGCCAGAAAACTCTTTCAGTACGGAATGGATCGTTTTCATTATCGGGATGTATATGAAGAAGTACCCATGCCAGACGTGCTGATTAATGAGGGAATTCCCATTTCAGGAGGGCTTGACAAGCCGGTTTTCATCGCCAGTTCCATGGCAGAAGACAGGGAGAAAAGTCTTAAACTCCTGTTGGCAGATGATGAGAAGGTCACTGTGAAGACCAGCATTCCAGATAAGATAGAGGCTCCTGTTAAAAAAGGACAGAAAATAGGGTCGGTTACATATTGGTTAAACAATAGGCCAGTGAAAGAATATCCGGTTTATTTAACGGAAGGAACCAATCGCCTGACTGTTATCTGGTGCCTTAAAAATCTGGTTACCCGTTATCTTTCCATGCCTGGTTTTCCCCAAATACTGACTTCCTCTTAACGGAATCTTATGGTATACTTGACAAAAATACAATTCCTTTTTATGAGAGATATGCTGCAAAAGGAATGGGAGGAAATAATAAAAATGAATGAGAAAAATACCGGTTTCGTGGGAAGAATAAAGCTTGAAAAGCTTCATAATACCAGAGATTTAGGTGGATTAAAGACTGAGGAGGGGAAGATGATACTGCCAGGCAGGCTGATCAGGAGTGGTACCCTTTACGAGGCAACCGGAGAGGATATCCGGATATTATCCGACCGCTGCGGTCTTGGAACAGTGATTGATTTTAGAACGGCAACGGAAAGAAAACAAAAGCCGGATCCTGATATGCCCGGAGTCCGTAATATATTCAATCCCATTCTGGATGAAAAGACAGTGGGAATCACCTTTGAAGAGGAAGAACAAGAGGCAGAGGAAGGGGAACCAGATGCAATAAAATCAATCCTTCTCCATGCCTCTTCCTTAGGTGGAAAACCGGAAACATATGTGGACAGGCTTTACGAGGATCTGGTTTTAAATGACCATGCTGCAGATTCTTATTCCCGTTTTTTTGATCTTTTGCTGGAAGCAGATGACAGAGCTGTTTTATGGCACTGCACGGCCGGAAAGGACCGGGTAGGAGTTGGCACTGCCCTTCTTCTGACTGCCCTGGGGGTACAGCGGGAAACCATAATAAAGGATTTCGTAAAAACCAATGATTATGTAATAACCCAGGTAAACCAGACCTGTTCTCTGATTGAACAGCAGACGGGGGACAAGAGTCTTGCAGACTGCGTCCGTGTATTATTTACTGTTTCAGAGGCCTATATTCTCCGTGCATTTTCTGCCATCGAACAGTCATATGGAACCATAGACCATTACCTGTCAGAGCGGCTCTTCGTAACTCCCGAAAAAAGGAATGAGCTGAGAGCAAAATTTTTAGCACAATAAGAACTTGAAAGGAAGTTACTGAAGTATGAATTTAAAAAAAATAGCGACGGTGCTGGCAGGAAACACCGTATATGCACTTGCTGTTTCCCTGTTTATTCTTCCAAATGGACTGATTACAGGAGGTACCACAGGTCTCGCTTTAGTAGCCCATGCAAAACTTGGAATTCCCATAGCTCTTTTTATAGGAGTTTTTAATATTATTATGTTTGTTGCAGGTGCTTTCGTACTGGGAAAGGCATTCGCCCTGACAACCATGATCAGTACATTCTATTATCCCTTTATTCTGGGGGTATTTGAGAAGCTGTCCGGCAATATGGTCATTACCCAGGACCGTATGCTTGCCACTGTATTTTCCGGTCTTTTAATTGGTGCCGGCATTGGGATGGTGATACGGGCCGGTGCTTCTACCGGAGGCATGGATATCCCTCCGCTCATATTGAATAAGAAGTGGAATCTGTCGATTTCCCAGACCATGTCGGTTTTTGACTGCCTGATTCTGCTTTCCCAGATGATTTTCTCCAATATGGAGCAGATTCTTTACGGAATTCTTCTTGTTCTTTTATACACAATGGTTCTTGATAAAGTTCTTATGACTGGCCGTAATCAGATGCAGGTAAAGGTCATAAGTAAAAAGTATGACCAGATCAGTCAGGAGATACAGCGGCGTATGGACAGAGGGACAACCTTACTTGCCAGTGAAGGAGGACATTTAAGAGAATCCTCCTTTGCTGTTCTTACTGTAATATCAGGGAGGCAGCTGCCCAAACTCAATGACCTGGTTCTTGAAATTGATCCCAATGCCTTTATGATTATTAATCAGGTTACAGAGGTGCGTGGAAGAGGCTTTACGCTTCATAAAGAATATAAATAATTAAAAATGCGGACAAATATCTTACGGAAAAATGACTAAGGTTTACGGTTTTGGGAACTCTATTGACTTCCAATCTTTACCGGTGCTATACTGTGCCCGAAGCAGTAAATGGACGCAGGGAGGAACGAAAAAAAAGATGCTCAGGAAAAGATTCGGTATCGTTTGTTTTATCATTGCACTGGCTGTGTTTTTTGCAGCTGGCTGCGGGAAAAAGGGTGAATCTGCCGCTGGCACAGGCGCTGGGCAGATAACTGAATCAGAGGCTGCGGACAGTAATATGAAAAAGTCCGTATCGGAAAGCAGCACAGAAGAAGCGGTTTCATCAGAAGATGGGGAACCGGATTCACTTATGAAAGATCAGGAAGAGACGCAGGCTGACGAGACCTATGGGGGACCGGGAAAGCAGGCGGAAGCCTTTGCGGAAAAAATACAGGAAGCAGTTTCGGATAAAAATTTAGAAGAACTGGCAGAACTGATTGCCTATCCATGCGTGTTTATTAACGGGGATCAGGAAACAATTATTTTAAAAAAGCAGGAAGATTTATTAAAGCTGAATCCGGATATGGTATTTGGGGATGACTTAATGGTATCAATCGCCAAGGTTGACACAGCTACCTTAAAGAAATCGGACGTAGGAATCGTGATGGGAGAGGGTCCATCAAGGATTGTATTCCAGGAAACAGCAGATGGCAGCATTGGAATTACGGAAATGAAGGAATAGCATTGTATACAACATACAAAAACATTCGACAAAATTATACAAAATGCCGGAAAATTTTACAGGAATCGATATTATGCCAACGAAAATTAGGAGCAAGAGACAATGGATTGTAAGAAATCCATAGTTTTTTGCTCTTTTTTTACTAAAAAGAACTTGAAATAAGTTGAAATTAATTATACAATTATAATTGGCAGAAATTGGTGTTATTATATAGACTCATCGTTGTTTTTTTAACGGAGGCTATGCAAATATTACAAAATGGAGGATTGCAAAATGAGTAATTCAACACAAACATCAGCAAGTAATCGAATTCACGCTTTGCTTGATGAAAACAGTTTTGTTGAAGTCGGCGGCTATGTAACAGCCAGAAGCACAGACTTTAACATGACAGCAAGAGAAACTCCTTCTGACGGTGTTGTTACCGGCTATGGAACCATTGGAGGCTGCCTTGTGTATGTTTACAGTCAGGACTCAACTGTTTTCGGCGGGGCTGTAGGAGAGATGCATGCTAAAAAAATCACAAGACTTTATGCCATGGCAATGAAAATGGGAGCACCGGTAATCGGTCTGATAGACTGTGCCGGATTAAGACTTCAGGAGGCAACAGATGCCTTAAACGGCTTTGGTGAAATTTATATGAGCCAGACTTTAGCATCAGGAGTAGTTCCGCAGATTACAGCGATTTTTGGCACCTGCGGCGGTGGAATGGCTGTTTCTGCAGCTATGTCAGATTTTACTTTTATGGAAGGAAAGTCTGCAAAGCTGTTTGTTAATTCACCCAATGCCATTCAGGATAACTATACAGAAAAATTAAATACCGCTTCCGCAAGCTTTCAGAGCAGAGAAGCAGGACTGGTAGATTTTATCGGAGAGGAAGAAGAGATTTTTGATCATATCAGAACTCTTGTCACGATTTTACCTGCCAATAGCGAGGATGACATGTCTTACGACGAGTGCACGGATGATTTAAACCGCGTATGCTCCGATTTAGCAAACTATGTTGGTGATACGAAAATTGCGCTCACACAGATTTCTGATAATCATTTCTTTATGGAGACCGGAAAAGAATATGGCTCCTCTATGGTTACCGGCTTTATCCGTTTAAACGGAATCACTGTGGGCTGCGTTGCCAATCGAACAGAATCCTATGACGAGAGTGGATTAAAGACCATGACCTGTGAAGCAAAATTAACGGGACAAGGCTGTGAGAAGGCTGCAGAGTTTGTTGGTTTCTGTGATGCTTTTGATATCCCCCTTCTTACCCTGGTGAACGTAACCGGATATGAGAGCACAACCGGATCTGAAAAAACCATTGCAAAAGCAGCTGCAAAGCTCACTTATGCATTTGCCAATGCAACAGTTCCGAAAGTGACCGTTGTAGTTGGTCAGGCACTGGGAAGCGCTTACCTGACCATGAACAGCAAATCCATTGGTGCTGATATTGTATATGCATGGCCGGAAGCATCCATAGGAATGATGGATCCGGTTCAGGCAGCAAAAATCATGTATGCAGATGAGATTGCAAAGGGAGAGGCAGTGATGGAGGAGAAGGCCGAAAGCTACCGGGCTCTTCAGTCCAGCGCACTTTCTGCAGCAAAAAGAGGATATGTTGATGACATCATCGATGCCAGTGAAACCAGAGCCAGAGTAATCGCTGCATTTGAGATGTTATTCACAAAGAGAGAGGATCGTCCGGCGAAAAAACATGGCACGATATAGAATGAGGTGACAGGCATATGAAATTAAATTTGAAACGAGCAGTAGTGGGTCTTACTATGGCAGTCTGCCTCTTTTCATTATCTGCATGCGGTGCTGCCAGTAATAAGTCCGAAGGCATTGATGCTGATATGAAGGCGCAGCTTGAGCAGATTCCCGTCGCCTCGTATCTGGAGCTGTACACCGGTCTTGAGGACAAAGATACCGAGCAGATGCGAAAGAGCCTGACGAAAAAGGATGAGGTGGCTGCGTTAGCAGAGGGAATCGATTCCTGGAATAATGTGAAGGGTGATTTAGGCGGTTTCGTTAAAGCTTCTGATTCTTTGAAATTAGAAGAAAGTAAGGACGGATTTACTGCTACGGTGGATACCGTATTTGAAAAGAGAAACATGGAGTTTACCGTAACCTTTGACCATAAGCTTTCCAAGATTACCGGTGTGGCGTTTATTCCAGAATACACCATAGGTGAAAAGATGGAAAAAGCTGGTTTTAATACACTGATGGGTATGGGAACAGTATTTGTGGTTTTAATCTTTATCAGTCTGCTGATTGGTGGATTCCGCTATATCAGCATATTTGAAGAGAAGCTGCTTAATAAACAAAAAGGATCGAATACAAAGGCGGTTGTTGAAGCTGAACCGGTATTTACCGAACCCCTCGCAGAGGAAGAAGAGCTGAAGGATGATCTGGAACTGGCAGCTGTAATAACAGCAGCAATTGCAGCATCTGAAGGAGTATCACCAAGCGGCCTTGTTGTTCGTTCCATTAAACGTGCAGCAGCCGGTAATTGGAAAAAAGCATAAAATCAGGAGGATTGTCATCATGAAAAATTATAAAATTACAGTGAATGGTAATGTTTACGATGTAACCGTAGAAGAAACAACAGGTACAGCCGCAGCAGTATCTGCTCCGGCAGCGGTATCCGCACCGGTTAAAGCACCAGCTCCGGCACCTAAAACTGCAGCAAAAGGACCGGAAGGTTCCGTAAAAGTAACTGCACCAATGCCAGGCAAGATTCTTGGCGTTAAGGTTAGTGCAGGACAGTCTGTGAAAAAAGGCGAAGTTCTTCTTGTTCTGGAAGCCATGAAGATGGAGAACGAAATCGTAGCACCTTCCGATGGAACAATTGCAAGCGTTCAGGCAGCAGTGGGTGATTCCGTAGAAGCAGGCGCAACTTTGGCTACATTAAACTAGTACGGAAAGATCCGCTATCACAATAAATAGCGCGGATTCCTTATGGAGGGATTAACATGAATTATATTAGTAATACATTCACCAATCTTCTTCAGCAGACCGCATTCTTCAACCTGACTGCAGGTAACATGCTTATGATCCTGGTCGCTTTTCTGTTTTTATATCTGGCGATTAGAAAAGGATTTGAGCCGCTGCTTCTGGTGCCGATTTCTTTTGGTATGCTGTTGGTAAATATCTATCCGGATATTATGAAAGAAGTTGGAGCGGATGGTGCCGGCGGCGGACTGCTGCAATATTTCTTTAAATTGGATGAATGGGGGATTCTTCCTCCACTTATCTTCATGGGTGTAGGAGCTATGACAGACTTTGGCCCGCTCATTGCAAACCCTAAGAGCTTTCTGTTGGGAGCGGCTGCCCAGTTCGGTATTTATACCGCATATTTTCTGGCTATCTTTTTGGGATTTAGTGATAAAGCAGCTGCAGCGATCTCCATTATCGGAGGCGCAGATGGCCCTACCTCTATATTCCTGGCAAGTAAACTGGGAATGACATCTTTGATGGGACCCATTGCGGTCGCGGCATATTCCTATATGGCTCTGGTTCCGATTATACAGCCACCCATTATGAAGCTTCTTACTACAGAGAAAGAGCGCAAGATTAAGATGGAACAGCTTCGTCCGGTATCCAGGCTTGAGAGAATTTTGTTCCCAATCATTGTAACAACTGTTGTATGTATGATTTTACCGACAACTGCTCCTTTGGTTGGTATGCTGATGCTGGGAAATTTATTTAAAGAGTCTGGTGTGGTAAAGCAATTAACAGAGACAGCTTCCAATGCATTGATGTATATTGTTGTTATCCTTTTAGGTACATCAGTAGGTGCAACCACCAGCGCAGAAGCATTCTTAAATTCCAATACGCTGAAAATAGTCTTCCTGGGACTGGTTGCATTTTCCTTTGGAACAGCTGCAGGTGTTTTATTCGGTAAGCTTATGTGTAAAGTAACAGGAGGCAAAGTGAATCCGCTCATCGGTTCCGCTGGTGTATCCGCAGTTCCCATGTCAGCCCGTGTATCCCAGAAAGTCGGAGCAGAGGCTGATCCAACCAACTTCCTGCTGATGCATGCCATGGGACCAAACGTTGCCGGTGTTATCGGTACTGCAGTTGCAGCCGGTACATTCATGGCTATCTTCGGAGTGAAATAATCGAAAAGCAAAGTAAATGAACAATAACCAGGAGGTAAGAAAATGGCAGATATAGAAAAAAAGCCGGTTAAGATTGTAGAGACAGTTCTTCGTGACGCTCATCAGTCTTTGCTTGCTACAAGAATGACAACTGAGCAGATGCTTCCCATCGTGGGGAAGATGGACCAGGTTGGCTATTATGCAGTTGAATGCTGGGGCGGTGCTACCTTTGATTCATGCCTGCGCTTCTTAAAAGAAGATCCCTGGATGAGACTGAGAAAATTAAGAGACGGATTTAAGAATACCAAGCTGCAGATGCTGTTCCGCGGACAGAATATTCTGGGATACAATCATTATGCTGATGATGTAGTGGAATATTTTGTTCAGAAATCCATATCAAACGGTATTGATATCATCCGTATTTTTGACTGTCTCAATGATATGCGTAATTTACAGACTGCAGTAACAGCCTGTAATAAGGAAAAGGGTCATGCTCAGGTTGCATTAAGCTATACACTGGGTGATTCCTATACTCTGGATTACTGGAAAGACATTGCGAAAAGAATTGAGGATATGGGTGCAGATTCCATCTGCATTAAGGATATGGCCGGACTTTTAACTCCGTATAATGCGGATGAGCTGGTTCGTGCATTAAAGGAGTCAACCAAACTTCCTATCGACCTTCATACCCATTATACATCCGGTGTTGCTTCCATGACCTATTTAAAGGCAGTAGAAGCAGGCTGCGATATTATTGACACAGCAATGTCACCTCTGGCATTAGGTACCAGCCAGCCAGCAACTGAAGTAATGGTAGAAACCTTCCGTGGAACACCATATGACACAGGATATGATCAGAACCTGCTGGCTGAAATTGCAGCTCATTTCCAGCCGATCAGGGATGAGGCATTAAAGAGCGGCCGGTTAAATCCCAAAGTGCTTGGTGTGGATATTAAGACACTCCAGTATCAGGTGCCAGGCGGTATGCTTTCCAACCTTGTTAGCCAGTTAAAGGAAGCAGGGCAGGAAGATAAATATTTACAGGTATTAGAAGAGGTTCCAAGAGTAAGAGCTGACTTTGGTGAGCCACCTCTGGTTACTCCATCTTCCCAGATTGTGGGAACTCAGGCTGTATTAAACGTGATCAGCGGTGAGCGTTATAAGATGGTAACCAAGGAGACCAAAAAAATCCTTATGGGTGAGTTCGGACAGACAGTAAAACCCTTTAATCCAGAAGTACAGAAAAAGATCATTGGTGATGAAAAACCAATTACCTGCCGTCCGGCTGACTTAATCGCACCACAGCTTCCTCAGTTTGAGAAAGAATGTGCACAGTGGAAACAGCAGGATGAAGATGTTCTGTCCTATGCTCTGTTCCCAAGTGTTGCTAAGGAATTCTTTGAATACCGTGCAGCGCAGCAGACAGGTGTGGATTCCACTCTGGCTGACAAACAGAATAAGACTTATCCGGTTTAATAAACCAGATTTAGAATCAGGCTTCGGAGTTCCCTGCAACAGGGACTCCAGGCCTGATTTTTTTGGAAAAATGGAGTGATTTCATTGACATTCCCATAGAAGAGAATATAATAGTTGTATAGTCAATAGTTGCAAATACAATTATTGTAATAATCAATGTGGAGAAGAAAAAATGAATAATCTGCTGCATTATGTCAGAAAGTACAAAAAAGAATTGATTCTTGCAATTATCTGCATCGAGGCCGAGACCGTATTTGAACTGATCATACCAATGATTATGGCAGATATTATTGATGTGGGAGTTGCAAGCGGCAACAAAAGTTATATTTTAATGAAGGGAGGACAGATGATTGCCTTTGCAGCAGTTGCTCTTTTACTGGGGCATGCCTGCGCACGTTTTACAGCAATCTGTGGAAATGGAATCGGTGCGGAAATCCGCAAAGCAGAATTTCAGAAGATGCAGACCTATTCCTTTGCCAATACAGACCGATTCAGCACATCTTCCCTGGTAACAAGACTCACCAGTGACGTTACCACAATTCAGAATTCCATAACCAATGGGATGCGTCCCGGATTTCGTTCACCGGTGATGATGCTGACCGCTTTGGTGGTATCTTTCCGGCTGAATGCCCGCCTGGCAATGGTATTTTTTATTGCTGCCCCTCTGCTAGAGGTAATCTTATTTTTTATTATTAAGAATGTGAGACCCCTTTATG
>SVDT01000169.1 GCA_015057775.1 Paenibacillaceae bacterium
ATTCCAGAAATAATTTCGTGAAGCCGGATATCAGCGCACCAGGGCACCAGATCCCCTGTGCACTTCCTGGAAACCGGTTTGGGACCTTAACCGGCACAGGCGCTGCAACCGCACATACCACCGGTGCTATTGCAATGATTTTAGAGTGGGGTATTCCCAGAGGTAACTATACCACCCTGTCAGGTAATGTGATCAACAGTCTGATTACCCGCGGAGCACGACGGGAATCTTCTATTATATATCCGAATAATATCTGGGGTTATGGAATGTTAGACGTAAATGAATTGTTTCAGCGACTTACCAATATTTAGAGGATGTAACATTTTTCCATTCTCCCCCCTCCTTTCATATTAGAATTCCTGCTGCATAAACTTATCATATATGCCCTCAGTATAAGACAGGAGGACTTTTATTGAATAAAATTCTGGACAATAACTATTACGACCTTATTATGGGCAATACCATAATATCGGGTTACGACACAGGCGATAATATAACCCCGCTCAGTGATCGCTACTCTCTTCTCCATATACCCATTACATCCCCGGATCCCTGTGACCTGGGAACTTACCCTACAACAGCTTTCCTTCCTTATACGCATTGGAGTCTGAGGTAAGCCTGGATAAATCAGGCATCGGTCTGGTGCAGCAAAACTCTTATCTGGGTCTCATGGGGAAAGGCGTACTGGTCGGCGTAGTTGATACAGGAATTGAATACACACACCCGGCATTTCAAAATCCGGACGGTACCAGCCGGATCTATTCCATCTGGGATCAGACAATACAGGAAGGAACCCATCCAGATAGTTTTACCTTTGGATGCGAATACAAAAAAGAACAGATAAATGAAGCTTTATTATCCTCCCAGCCGCTGTCTGTAGTTCCTTCCACAGACAACAACGGGCATGGAACTGCCATTGCCAGCATAGCTGCCGGATCACCCTCAGCAGACCTCTCCTTTTCTGGAGTCGTTCCATTATCTGAACTTGTTGTAGTAAAACTAAAGGATGCAAAAAATAATCTGAAAAATATTTTCTTTGTTCCTGAAGATACCTACTGTTTTCAGGAATCGGATATTTATCTGGGAATCCGTTATCTGCTGTCAGTTTCCCAGAAAGCGGCAAGACCCATAGTAATATGTATCTGCCTGGGAAGCAGCCTGGGTGGCCATGACGGCAACGGGGCAATCAGCAGTTTCATGACAGCAAAAACACAAGATCCCGGAATCTGTTTTGTTGCTTCCGCTGGCAATGAAGGAAATAAAGCCAGACATTATCTTAATAATACC
Organism: Paenibacillaceae bacterium; assembly: GCA_015057775.1. Taxonomy (GTDB): domain Bacteria; phylum Bacillota; class Clostridia; order Lachnospirales; family Lachnospiraceae; genus Lacrimispora. Next base: position 1,288 of record SVDT01000169.1, read on the forward strand.
AGCCAGATCCCCTGGTATCATGATTTTGAGCTTAAGATCAGTGAAAAGGATAAAGAATTTTGTATGGTTCTCTGGCCTTATGCAACAAGCCGGATATCCATTGATATTTCAACTCCCAACAGAGAATCCACACAGAGAATTTTTCCTACCCTGAACGAATGCAGAAAATTTAACTTTATTTTTGCACAAAGCATCATTTGGGTGAATAATATTCTTTTTGATGATGAAACAGGTAATCAGGTAATCGTAATGCGGTTTGAAGATCCGATGCCCGGAGTGTGGTATCTGCGGGTGCAGTCAATGAAGGAAGAACCTTTTTCTTTTCACTGCTGGCTTCCCAACGGGAATTTTCTGTCCGATGATACTTACTTTTTAAATCCAGATTCCTCTGTGACCATAACCTCTCCCGGAAACGGGACTCATCAGTTAACAGTTACTGCTTACAATCAATTTAATGACAGTGTTCTGGGAGATGCCAGCAGGGGTTATACAACGGCGGGTATAATCAAACCAGACATTGCGGCTCCAGGTTTTTTGCTTCCCTGCGCTGTTTCAGGGAATTCATATGGCAGCGCAACGGGAACTGGTACTGCTGCTGCACATGCTGCAGGTGCTGCAGCCATGATTCTGGAATGGGGAATCGTCAGAAAAAATCTCCCGACTTTAACCGGATATGATATTAACCGAATGTTCATGAGAGCCGCCAGGCACGGGGCTGCGAACACATATCCAAATAACCTTTGGGGGTATGGTCAGCTTGACATAAATAAAGTTTTTCAGCAGCTTACAAATATGTAACGGCAAATATGGAAAAATGGACCGGAGGACTGTCTTTTGGAAAAGATTCTGGATAACGATTATTATGATCTGATCATTAATAATGTCTCAATTCCCAGCTATAACTCAGACAATATAACCATGATTAATTTCAGACATTCCCTGCTTCATATTCCTGCAGCCGGTTCAACTCCATGCCTGCTTGGAGAATATCCATATCACACATTTCCTACTCTTTATACACTTAACTCTACCATCAGCATAGAAAAATCGGGAATTGGTCCTGTACAGAGAAATCCTTTTTTAAATCTGACAGGGCGGGGAATTATTGTAGGAGTGATTGATACAGGGATCGATTACACACATGAAGCGTTTCTATACAACGATAATACTTCCAGAATTCTTTCTATCTGGGATCAATCCATTCAAAGCAACAATCCCCCGGTGGGATTTACATATGGAACAGAATACAACAGAGAATCCATTAATATTGCTCTGAGATCAGATGATCCCTTATCGATAGTTCCTTCTGTGGACACCGTAGGGCACGGAACCTCCGTTGCAAGTATCATTGCAGGAAGATACAATCCGGAGAATTCCTTTACCGGTGTGGTACCGGAAGCGGAACTGGTTGTTGTAAAGCTAAAAGATCCCAAACAGAACTTAAGAAGTATGAATTTTGTAAAGCCGGACGTATTGTGCTACCAGGAGTCTGACATTATGCTGGGTGTCCGGTATCTGGAAACATATGCCCAGAATGCCAGCCGCCCGTTAGTTATCTGTATTGCTCTTGGCAGCAGCCAGGGAGGTCATGACGGCACAGATGCACTTAGCAACTATTTAAATTATCTTTCCAGACTGCCGGGAATTGGAATATCTGTTTCAGCAGGAAATGAAGGCAATGACAGACGTCATTATTTTAACAGTACCACAGCCCCGCCTTATTATAATAATTTTGAATTAAGAATAGGAGAAAATGATTCCTTGTTTTTTATGGAAATCTGGCCTTATGCACTGGGCCGTGTATCCATAGATGTTTCCACTCCAAACAGAGAATCCACTCAGCCCATTTTCCCTACCATTGGTTCCTGCAGAAAGTTTGAATTTATTTTTACAGGAAGTACCCTGTGGGTAAATAACTTTATATTTGAAGAAGAATCCGGCGATCAGCTGATTCTTCTGCGTTTTCAAAATCCCCTTGCGGGAGTCTGGAATATCCGGGTACAAAGCATGGAAAATGAACCCATTTCATTTCATTCCTGGCTTCCTTCTGGTGATATTATTACAAATGATACATTTTTTCTAAATCCCAATCCGGATACTACTATTACCTCTCCCGGGGATGGAATCAGTCAGCTGACTGTTACTGCTTATAATCAGTTTAATGACAGTATTCTAATTGAATCCAGCAGAGGTTATACAAGAAACGGCCTGATAAAGCCAGACATTGCCGCTCCCGGCTATCAGATACCATGTGCCATTCCCCGAAATCTTTATGGAACCATGACTGGTACTGGTGCCGCTGCTGCTCATACAGCGGGAGCTATTGCCATGATACTGGAATGGGGAATACCAAGGGGGAATTACACATCCATGACCGGAAATGACGTGAACCGGCTGTTGATCCGGGGAGCTGCACGTGACAGTTCTATCATCTACCCAAACAACATCTGGGGATATGGCCGGCTTGATGTAAATAACCTGTTTCGAAGGCTGACCAATATCTGATCCGGTTGTCTTGAACGGGTGTTTTAATTCTTAATATTGGTGCAGTGAGGAGGCCTGATTTTGAATAAAATACTAGATAATAATTATTACGACTTAATCATTAATAATATCTCGGTCCCCTCCTATGATACGGGAGACAATATTACACCACTTACAGAACGAAGCTCACTGCTTCATATTCCCACAACTGGAACGGATCCCTGCGATTTAGGAACACACCCCTACAACGCCTTTCCCTCACTTTATACTCTTGAATCCACCATCAGTATAGAAAAATCGGGGATTGGCACGGTTCAGAGAAATCCATTTCTGAATCTGACCGGTCAGGGTATTTTAATGGGCTTTGTGGATACCGGCATTGACTACCAGCATAACGCATTTCGCAATAACGATGGAACCACACGCATTGTTTCTATATGGGATCAGACATTGCAGACCGGAGTCATTCCGGAAGGTTTTACCTTCGGCAGTGAATATAACAGAGAGGCCATCAATCTGGCCTTAACATCAGAAGATCCGCTTTCCATTGTTCCCTCTACTGATACCAACGGTCACGGAACTGCCATGGCAAGCATTGCGGCGGGCAGCGCCAGTGCTGATCAGGTCTTTGCCGGAGTGGTTCCCAATTCCCAGATTGTAATTGTAAAGCTGAAAGATGCAAAGGAAAACTTAAAAAATGTATTTACCATACCAAAAGATACATACTGTTTTCAGGAATCAGATATTTTACTGGGGATCAGATATCTCTTTTTGACAGCGCAAAAACTGAGTCTCCCCCTTGTTATCTGTATTGCACTTGGCACAAGCCAGGGCAGTCATGATGGCAAAGGTACATTAAGCAGTTATTTAACTTATCTGGTACAGCTTCCTGGAATTGGCGTGTCTACCTCTGCTGGAAATGAAGGAAATACACAAAGGCATTATTTTAACAGTACGTCTGCTGTACCGTTTTATAATGATTTCGAATTGAGAATTGGAGAAAATGACAAAGAATTCTGGATGGAAATCTGGCCATACGCACCAGACCGAATCTCCATTGATATATCTACGCCAAACAGGGAATCCACCCAGAGAATTTATCCTTCCATCTCAGACTGCCGGAAATTCAATTTTATTTTCACCCAGAGTGTGGTCTGGGTGAATAATATTATTTTCGAAGAAGAAACCGGAGATCAGCTTATTTTAATCCGTTTTTTAAACCCTCAGCCCGGAGTGTGGTCATTACGGGCTCAGAGTCTTGAAAATGAATCCTTTTCGTTTCATTGCTGGCTCCCAAGCGGATCAATCCTATCAGACAGCACCTATTTTCTAGCACCCAATCCGGATACTACCATCACATCTCCGGGCAATGGTGCCAACCAGCTGACCGTAACAGCTTATAATCAGTTTAATGATGGAATTCTTCCTGAATCCAGCAGAGGTTATACCAGAAGCGGTCTGGTTAAGCCGGATATTGCAGCACCCGGCTACCAGATCCCCTGTGCTGTTCCCGGCAACCAGTACGGGACTGCAACCGGCACCGGAGCCGCCTGCGCCCATGCAGCAGGAATTATTGCCATGGTACTTGAATGGGGAATTCCAAGAGGCAACTATACTTCTCTGACCGGATATGACGTCAACCGGTTAATTATAAGGGGTGCCGTAAGAAGCCCATCAGAAGTTTATCCAAATAATGTCTGGGGGTACGGACGCATCAATGTAAACAATTTATTTGAACGGCTTACCAATATCTGATTTTTAAGAAACAGGCACCAGAATTCCTGATATCAGGATAATCTGGTGCCTGTTTCTTTTCCTTGCATGTTCAGTTAAAGACAGAAATTCCATATTTCAATTTTCTGTAAAATTTCCAAACGATCACTGCCGGGAAGCTGAAAAACAGATAAAGTGTTGTCAGCCCACCGATAACAGCATATACCGCCATAAGCAAAACAATTATGAACCCCATAATTCATCCCTCCTTCTACCCTTCTATTTTAGTAATATATGCTATAAAAAGATAGAGATTAGAGGGAATCTTAACGCTATTTTAATAAAATCGATTATAGTCGAAACCGGTCGATTAAATTCTTTAAAATCTGTGCCTGACCAGAAAGTTCCTCACTGGTTGCCGCACTCTCTTCGGCTGTTGCGGAGTTTGTCTGAACCACACTTGAAATCTGATCAATCCCCAGATTTACCTGCCCAATGGAAACTGCCTGCTCAGCTGACGAATTGGAAATTTCATTGATCAAAGATACGGTTCTTTCAGAAGAAGCAGCGATCCGGTCTAAGGATTCTTTTGTTTCTGCCGCAATCAGTGTTCCATTTTGTACAGACTGGTAGGAATTTTCGATCAGGGAAGATGTATTCTTTGATGCTTCCCCACTTTTGGAGGCAAGATTTCTTACTTCATCTGCAACAACTGCAAAGCCCTTTCCTGCTTCCCCTGCCCTTGCAGCTTCTACTGCCGCGTTCAATGCCAGAATATTAGTCTGGAAAGCGATGTCTTCAATTGTCTTTATTATTTTTCCAATTTCCCCAGACGTCTGGGAAATCTCATCCATGGCCTTTGTCATCCTTAGCATCTGTTCTTTTCCGCTGCTTAATTCCTCAGCCATTTCTTTCGCCCTGTCACTGGCCTCCCTGGCACTTTTTGCATTTCCTTCTACCTGCTTTGATATATCACCGAGAGTAGCAGCCAGTTCCTCTATGGAGCCTGCCTGTTCCGTAGCTCCCTGAGACAATGCCTGCGCACCTGCAGATACCTGATCCGCTCCTGCTGCTACCTCGCCAGATGAACGGCTGATGCTTAAAAGGGTATCTCCCAGCTGAGTCTTTAGCTGATGCATCGCCTCGTGTATGCCACTGAACCCCCCCACGTAGGCGGAGTCACAGGTGGTGCTGACTGTCAGATCTCCTGCTGCCATCTCATGAAGAACGTAATCCACATCCTTGATAATCATTCCAAGTCTGGAAACCAGATCTCTGGTAGCATCTGCAAGAATACCTGTTTCATCTTTGTTTTTTACCTCTGATACAGGAGAATCAAGATCTCCCTCTGCCAACAGCTTTAACCGGTTTGCGCAGGAAGTAATGGGGCTTGCTATCTTGCCTGCCAGAACAGCAGATACGATCCCTGCAACTACGAGAAATACTGCAATCAGAAAAAGAGTAATCCCGGTTGCTGTTTTAGTGGATCCCATAAAATCCGACATAGGTGCACTGATTCCAATGCTCCAGCCATCCGTTCCTGCGATGGGCGCATAGGAAAGGAACATCTTATGCCCCTGGTTTTCATAACGTCCGAAACCGCTTTTCCCCTGGGTCATCTCTGCTTCAAGCGCTGCAAGCTGGGCAAGCCGTGAGTCCTTTGAAGCACTTTCCTGGACATTGATTCCGTTGGTGACCTTATCCATGTTGGGATCGGCAATTACCTTCCCTGACTGATTAAGAAGATAAGTATTGGAACCCTTGCTTACCTGTATAGAAGCAGCAATATCATTTAAAAAGGTTTCTTTTGGCACAAAATAAACAACTCCTACCACTTTTGTTCCGGGAATTCCCTTCTCCCATAAAGGGGCTGATATAATTATCGTCATCTGCCCTGTAACCTTACTGATTAATGGTTCCGATACCGCCATCTCGCCTTTGATTGAACGTTTAAAATAATCCCTGTCCGAATAGTCTTTTCCATCAAAAATGCTGATACCGTCGATCCCTATAATATTCCCTCTCTGGAATTCGTGAGTCTTGGCTCTCTGATCAATAATAGACTTCTTTTCATCAACACTTGTATCCGGATTGGCCAGTCTTGCTATGCTTCCCGCTTCATAAGCAAGGTTCTTATAGATATCCAGTTCCTTTGCCACCCGCTCAGACGCTGTCTCAGCCAGTTCCGTCATGGACTGGTTCATGGTTCCGATCATACTGAAATAATTTAAATAAATACTGATGCCGCCAACTACTGTAAGTGAGATAAAAACAGTGAAAGCCATGTAAAAAAATATTTTGTTTTTTATGCTCTTCATGACAATTCCTCCTTTGTGTCTCAGCAGAAAATTTATGGATAAATCTGCTGTTCAACTTAATTTCAGTATACTTCACAAAGGTATAATTGTCTATTCTCTTTTAGAAACCCGGTTATTCCACCTATGGTGTAATCCGGTACATGGCAATTTCATCAATTTCCCGGTTTGCGCTGATCAACAGATCCTCCCCGTCTTTTTTCAAATGCAGGACATTGGCAGGTCCGCAGTCCCGGTCCATGATCTCCCATTGATATGTCTTAAGTTCTTTATTCCAGGTAAAGCAAAGGAGATTTCTCTCTCCCTGCCTGTGCCCCACTACCAAAGCAGGCTTCCCGCATAAGCTTCCCCCAAAGATCCCATGGGAAAACTCTGCCTTTTTCTCATATTCGTATACTTTTTTATAGCTGCCTTCCAATTTTTTATAAATAGAAATGCAGTCACCATGGAAAGGGGACAATACAGCAAGCTCTTTCTCTCCATCCTCATCAAAATCAAGTAAAACACCATCACTGGCAGGCGTGTCAAGCAGCTTATGTACCTCCCATTTTTCCCCTTTTTGAAAGGGCGGAACAAACTGAAAGACTCCTCCTTCACATGATATCAGCCCCGTGTCTGCTCCGTTTTCCTCCACCCGGTAATAGCCGTGGTTCTTAAACAGTCCTTCCTCAATCACTTCAAACTGCAGCGGACTGGACTCACTAAGCTTTGAAAGATCCTCCGGAAGCACTGCAGCATAAACCCTGCCTGGACTTGACCAGTCTTCCTTATACTCATGGCCGGATTTTAAGGTACAGGCAATAAGATACAGTGTCCTGCCCCTTTTTAGTATGTCAAACCGATGAACATGAGGAAGGACTGCAATGGTCTTAACCTGCCATTTACCAGAATGGTCCGGCGTCACCAGTACGATGACTGCCTCTTTGGAATCATTGGGAGAATAAAACCGCTGGGTTGCCAGAAACTGTCCGTCTGTACCGGGAACCTGTACCATGGACATCGTGCCTCCAGGTTCTTCCCAGACAGTATCCACCTTATTTCCTTCCATATCAAATAAAAGACAGGGATCTTCCTTTTCTGCTGCCACCAGAAAATGTTCTGTCCCTTTATAATTTAAGGGGGCAACCGAATAGCATTTTGTTAAATGCCCCAATACCTTTTTCTCTGCTTTCATCCCACACTCTCCTTCAGGCATTGTTTATCCAGAATCTCAGTCATCCGTTTGTTTGCATCATAAAGTTCTCTCATCCACTGGGAATTACCGGTATACCAAAACTCTGCCACATATTTTCTGATTCCCAGTTCCCAGGCTGTCTGAATGGCACTTTCAAAGTCCACATGCCCTGTGCCAAATGGAATCTCCCTGAACTTTCCAGGAACGGTTTCTTTTAAATGCATGGCAACCAGATGACCTTTCCCTGCGCGTAAGTCATCTAAGGCATTGATTCCGTAAGTTTTGGCTGCATTGGTAATATTCCCGATATCCGGATAGACGTTTAAATACATAGAAGATACCAGCTTTACGTATTCCATGGACTTTTCCACTGTATTCATGAATTCCGTTTCCATGGTCTCAAATCCCAGTACAACTCCCATTCGCGCCGCAATTTCCGTGGCTTTCTTCAGATTTTCCAGAAAATACTGTTTCGTTTCCTCGCTTGAGTCCTCA
>SVDT01000170.1 GCA_015057775.1 Paenibacillaceae bacterium
TGCGATTTACCAGCTGGTACAGAGATGTGTATGCCTGGTGATAACGTAGAAATGTCTGTTGAACTGATCCACCCAATCGCTATGGAGCAGGGTCTTCGTTTCGCTATCCGTGAAGGCGGACGTACTGTAGGTTCAGGTAGAGTTGCTACAATCATTGAATAATTAAATTTAAAAGCCGAGCCCTTTGTTTATAAGGGTTTCGGCTTTTTTGTTTTATCCTGGGGTAATGAAAGTTACTATATGTATTTCCTCCCCCTTAAGGTTTTATTACAAATACGTAATAAAAACGTTATTGTAAAAATGAGGGAAATTAGGTATCATGGTAGGGTATCTGAAAATGACTGCATGGAGGGAATGCGAAGATGAAAAGAATAAAATTAGGCAGAGTCTTTACCGGACTTTTGGCAGCTGGATTTTTATGCTGTGCCTCTGCTTTTGTTTCGTTAGCGGATGAAGTGTTTTCCGAGGATCAGGCTGTGATTCAGTCTTGTCTCGTTAATTCTGATTTAACCAGCGTAACAGTCAAGGTTTCAAATCATGCACCAGCTCAGGGAACGGATGGTGTGCTTTATCTGGTAGAGCTTCAGCCCTATCAAAACAGCCTGGAAGGAAGAACTGATTATGCAGCAAAAGCATCTTTGGGAGATTCAGCCGCATTCACTTTTTCATTGAACCGCAACACATTACAGGATCGACTATACAGCAGATTTGTAGTGGCAGTCTGGGATGGAAACAAGTACATACCTGTGAGCAAGCCTCATTACATAACAAACCCCGAGGCAGTGGCAGCAAATAAAAGCAAATTCAATGATCCTCTTACCAAAAAGGGCTTAAACATTGAACTTAACATGCTGGGAGACGCATTTGAACTTGGAGTGAAGCACGTTGCAACGAATATTTCATTCCATCAGATTCTGGGTCAGGGCATTGATTATCAGTATGATGGCAAGATGTATCATTTTGATGCTAATGTTATTAAGGGTTATGACGATACCATTAGTGCTCTGTCTGGAAAAGGCATGACTGTAACTGCAATTATTTTAAATGGCTGGAATCCGGCAACACCGGATCTGATTTATCCTGGCACTAAGAAAAGTTCCAATGCATTTTACTACTTATTCAATACTGCAACACCAGAAGGCTTTGAACAGACAAGAGCGATTGCGTCATTTCTGGCAGAACGTTATAACGGCTCCAATCCAAATCAGGGGAAGATATCCAACTGGATTATTGGAAATGAAATTAACAATCAGCAGTGGAACTATGTGGGAGCAAGAGATTTAACCAGCTATGTTAAGGCGTACCAGAATGCGTTCCGTGTGTTCTACACAGCGATTAAAAGCACCAGTGCCAATGACAGAGTTTATTACTCTCTGGATTATAACTGGAACAATGAGATTGATAATAAGCTGAAATACGGCGGCAGACAGATCGTCGATACATTTAATTCCGTTGCTAATGAACAGGGACAGATGGACTGGGGATTATCTTATCACCCATATCCGTGCCCTATGACAGAGCCGGAATTCTGGGATGATGATAAAACCGGATTGATTAAGAATGATTTCAATTCTCCGGTAATTAATTTCAAGAATTTAACCACTCTTACTGATTATATGGCTCAGGACAGTCTGAAATCGCCTACTGGACAGGTAAGACATATTATTCTGACGGAACAGGGATTTACAGCAAAAACCCAGTCAGGACAGGATGTATCCCAGGTGCAGGCTGCGGCATATGCTTACTCTTATTACATGGTTGACAGTAACCCTTATATCGATGCTTACATCTTAAGCCGTCAGGTTGACGCTCCGCTGGAAGTAAGAAGCGGTCTCGCTTTCGGACTTTGGGCTTGTGATATGAATAAGGGTGACGATATTGTGGCAACGAAACGACGCAAGATCTGGCAGGTGTTCCACGATATTGATAAGAAAAAGAGTACTTTGGAGACCACGGAGTTTGCTAAATCCATTATTGGAATACAGAAATGGTCCGACGTGGTTCCTAATTTCAAATGGAGATCATTAGAGAAATAAAATGAAAGGTTGTCATGATAATTCATGACAGCCTTTTGGCGTATTAAGATCTTAACAATTATGAAACACAAGAGTGACTGCAAATATATTATACTATTAAAAGTCATATACATTGGATTTGCTGAATCCGGTACTCATCTAATATTTTTATACAAAGGAGAACATATGGAAATTACTACCATACTGGGTGTTATAGTCGGCGTTATAGCCGTTGTCGGCGCGATGATATTTAAACACATTGATTTTGCTGTACTTTTAAATCCGGCGGCATTTTTTGTTATTATTGTTGGAACAATCGCCACAATTTTGAATTCATATCCTGGCGAGAATGTTAAAGTGATCGGATCTCTTTTCAGGATCCTGTTTACAAAGAAAAAAGGCCAGTCAGAAGCTGAGATAATAGAACTGATGTATGAACTGGCAAAGAAAGCACGTTCAGAAGGATTATTATCCCTGGAGGCAAAGGCGGAGGAACTGGAAGATCCATTTTTAAAAAAAGGAATCCGGTTACTTGTTGATGGAACAGGGGAAGAGGTTATTGAGGATATTCTGGAGACAGAAATTGGTGCCATGGAAAAACGCCATGAAATTAATGCCAGCATCTTTTCGTCTGCCGGTACCTATGCCCCTACCCTGGGTGTATTGGGTGCGGTTTTTGGTTTGATTGCTGCCATGTCCTCAATCAATGATACGGAACGAATGGCGGAAGCGATTGCTGCCGCGTTTATCGCAACCATACTTGGTATTTTTACCGGATATGTTTTATGGAATCCATTTGCAAAAAAACTGAAAGTGAAAAGCCAGCAGGAAGTTATGGCAAAAGAGATCATCCTAAAAGGTATTATATCCATGCAGCACGGGGATTCTCCCTTCGTACTCAGAGAGAAATTACTTGCTTGTCTTCCTAAATATAAGCAGAAAAAGATTGAAGCACAGCAGAATAAAAAGGAATAGGGTGATTACATATGTCAAAAAAGAGAGAGCAGGCACATCAGGAAGAGGAAGCTGGAGAGGCATGGCTTTTGCCGTATTCAGATTTGATGACGTTGCTGTTGGCAGTTTTTATCGTTCTTTTTGCTGTCAGTAAAATTGATGCTCAAAAAGCCCAGCAGATTTCTCAGGAATTTTCCTCTTCCATGATGAACAAAGATTATAATGGTAAAGGCTCGGGCTCGGGCTCGGGCTCGGGCTCTGGATCTGGAGGGGCTGCCCCTCTTGAAAGCAGTACACCATCTGATGCGTCTCCAGAAGGCGGACCTTTAAATATTGAGACGGAAAGCGAGTTGGAAAGCTTTTTAGGCGAATATGAACTAAAAAAACTGGAGACTCTGAAGGGGGAAATTGATACCAGGCTGCATGACGAAGGCATGGATCAGTCCGTATCAACCATGATTGATATGAGAGGTCTGGTCATAAGACTGAATAATGCCATTCTTTTTGACTCAGGCAGTGCAAATATTAAAAAACAGAGTGAAGATACTTTAATTGAAGTAGCCAGTCTTTTAAACACGGTTGATAACTTCATACGTATAGAAGGTCATACTGATAATGTACCGATCAGCCGAAGCGCTTATCCATCTAACTGGGAGCTTTCTACGGCAAGAGCTGTAAATGTTGTTAAGCTCTTTATCGGTAAATGCAATTATCCTCCCAATAAGCTGATTGCAGTAGGGTACGGCGAATTTAAACCAGTGGCTGATAATTCAACACCCCAGGGAAGGACAATGAACAGACGTATTGATATTATTATTCTCAGCTCAAAATATAATAACCTTGAAGAACCGCTTATCAAATAGTGGTGCTATTATGGGGGAAAAAAACTGCGCAGTCAAAAGCTGCGCAGTTTTTTTATCAGTGCCAGTTCAGAGCGCTGTAAGCATCTAAAAGTCCTCCACTTACAACCTTGCCTGAAAGAGTATCCAGTTTTCTGCTGGAGTTTAGAATAATAGTTTTCACATCTGCCAGGCTTATGTCTGTCCGATAAGAATAGAGCATGGCTGCAACGCCGGTCACCATAGGTGCTGCCATTGAAGTACCACTCATATATCCATAGGAGTTATCCGGAATGGTGCTTAAGATATAGGTGCCTGGGGCTGCAATATCCACACTTGCAGCTCCGTAATTGGAATCCTTGCTCAGCGTACCGTCAAATAAGATGTTAGCCACAGATATAATATTATCATACGGAAGAGAGGCGGGATAAACAGGGTAGACATCTGTATTATAACCAAGGCCTGATACCCCTCCGTTTCCACAGGAGACTACAAAAAGCATATGAGAGTTCTTCATTGTCTGGGCAAGTTCTTCGCTGTATCCCGTTGTACCCATACTCAGATTACAGATGGAAGCTCCTTTTTCCTCAGCGTATTTAATTGCTTTAATGACAGCATCAGGGGAACCAACCCCTTCTTTTCCTCCCAGCGCTTTTAATGGCATGATTTTAACATAATTATTATCAGTAATGCCGGCGATTCCATAGGACCCTCTGGAAGCACTGATGGTTCCGGCAGCATGGGTACCGTGACTGTCTTCACTGCCAGAAAAGACTTTATTATTGTTAGAATAGAAGTTCCAGCCGTGAATATCATCCACATAACCATTGCCATCGTTATCAATGCCATCCCCATCAATCTCTCCCGGGTTGGCCCAGATTGCGTTACGCAGTTCCTGATGATTGATATCTATACCCGTATCAATGATTGCCACAATTACAGATCGTTTGTTTTGCGCCTGATCATACAGTGACCATGCTGGCTGAATGTTAATGTCAATCCCTGAAACAGCATGAGTCACTTTAGATTGATAATTTCCAGGCCCTGGTTTTGGGATAGATAAGTTTCCACCGTTGTTGACTTCGCTGTACAGGTTGTCTACGTACTTAAATTTCTGTACCAGCTCGATGAGGCGAAATTCTCCGTCATTTTTTAAACCCCACTGATAAGTGGAAAATTCATCAGAGGGCGAGAGATTGTTAAGCCCTGGACCAAGTGCCATGACATGTAAGTCTTGTCCCTGATCTTTTGATGATATATGCAGAGGTTCTACTGATGCGCCTGAAGTGCCGTCCAGGGGATTCATCCAGAGTGAATACCCAGCAAACAGGATTGCCAGGGACAGACAAGCAGCGCGGATTATCTTTTTCATAATTTCTTACTCCTTATAAAATAAACTGTCTTAACGATTTCCTTATTATATCATAAACCCTACGCTGATTGCTGGAAAATTATGTGAAAATAATATTAATTTTTATTATGAAACAGCCCGGCGTCATGCCGGGCTGCAATCAAAATCATTCTTCTTCGTCTATTTGGGTATATTCCGTAGCTGAATTACTGGTTTCCTGGTTGTCCTGAGCTTCCTTCAATGCCGTTCTTCTTGCCAGCTCAGCATTGGCCTCCGCCTGTGTAATGGTTCCCTTATCAACAAGCTTACTAATTTCCTCTTCTGTCAGACCGGTTAAAACAGTAGAGGAGCTTGAAGCTTCTGTTGAAGCGGCTTCTGTCACATTGGAATCCTTTGGTGGAGGTGGTCCCTGCATTTTTTGCTGATATGCCCTTCCCTCCTGGCTGATTTCAATTGTGTCCACGCGTTGTGAGGTGCCTGAAACCGTTTTTGCAGCAGCAGCATCTGTTACCGTTTGGGAAGCTGTGATCTGTGCGCTTTCTGCCGCTGCCTGTTCTGCCGCTTTCTTTTCTTTTTCCTTCTGCAGCTGAAGCTCTTGCAGCTGGTCGTAGGAAGAAGAACCTGATAGTCCTGATATTTCCATTCCCATTTCCTCCTTTGTATAAATTACAGTAAAAGTATATCATCTACTTGTGTTCACTGACTGAAATTAGCCTGAAAAACAAAAATTTAATTGCTTGATCTTTTTCATTTGTGATATGATTACTTTGCACAGAAAGGGGATAAACAGATATGGATAAGGCAGTTGTTTACAACCGTTTGGCGGGAGGGCTCATTGTATCCTGCCAGGCTCTTAAGGACGAACCTCTTTACAGCTCTTATATTATGTCCCGCATGGCATATGCGGCAAAAGAAGGCGGTGCAGTCGGAATACGGGCAAACTCCATATCCGATATCCAGGAAATAAAAAAAACAGTTGATCTGCCTGTGATAGGCATTATTAAACAGAAGTATGAGGGGTATGAAACAGTCATAACTCCTACCAGGCTGGAAGTGGAAGCCCTGGTTTTGGAGGGAGTGGAAATTATCGCTCTGGACTGTACAATAAGACCCCATCCATCTGAGAAAAACTTAGAGGATTTTTTATATAAAATCAGGGATGAATTTCCAGATCAGCTTCTCATGGCAGACTGTTCAAATTACGCAGAAGGAATGGCTGCTGCACGTCTGGGAATGGACTTTATTGGCACTACTCTCAGTGGATATACGGATTATACACGGAACAAACAGCTACCGGATGTGGAGCTGATTGAACAGCTTTCCAGGGATTGCGGGAAGCCTGTGATTGCAGAGGGGGGGATTAAAACCCCCGATCAGCTTGCGTCTGCCTTTAAGGCAGGAGCGTGGGCAGCAGTAGTGGGAAGTGCGATTACAAGACCAAGAGAGATAACGAGGGAGTTTATCCTGGGTGCCGGGTGCCGCACCCAGGAATTTAAAGAGTATAAACAAAAGGGAGAGTCAGAGTGATGAAAGGCGATTTTTTGACCAGGATCCGGGCAGAGTACAATCAGTTCACGAAAGCCGAGCGGAAGGTGGCAGATTACATTCTGCTAAATTACAGAGAGGTACTGTTTCTATCTATTACGGATCTGGCAGAAGCGTGTGAGGTAGGGGATACTACAGTATTTCGTTTTTGCAAAACCCTGGAATTAAAAGGGTATCAGGAGTTTAAAATGTTGCTGTCTTTAAGTCTCCACGATGAGACTACAGGTCAGGGGCGTTTAGAAGGAGACATCAGCCTGAAGGATTCTTTTGCTGAAGTTTCACGAAAAGTGCTTAATACCAATATGAGTGCGCTGGAAGAGACCTATTCTCTCTTAAATGAGGAGAACTTTGATCAGGTTATCCGGTATCTTCATGAAGCTAAGAGAATCTGCTTTTTTGGTGTTGGAGCAAGCATGCTTTCTGCCATGAAGGCAGCAAATAAATTTCTTAGAATTGAACCCAAGGTGTCCTGTGTGTCAGATTCCCATATGCAGGCCATGGTGGCTTCCATGATGGGGGAGGGTGAGGCTGCCGTTATATTTTCGTATTCAGGCGCTACGAAAGATACCATTCATGTGGCAGAACTTGCTAAAAAAGCTGGAGCGACAACAATTTGCATTACCCGGTTTGTAAAGTCGCCCCTTACCTCTTTTTCAGATGTAACCCTGCTTTGCGGGGCCAATGAAGGACCGCTACAGGGAGGGTCCACATCCTCAGAGATCAGTCAGCTTTTTCTAATTGATTTGATGTATACAGAATATTACAGAAGATATTTTGATACCTGCAATCAGGTGAATGAAAGAGTTTCCGCATCAGTGTTGGATAAAATGTGCTGACAGGTACAGTTCAAGGTTTTTTCAAGGATCAGGTGTTAGTCTATCACTGATGGAAACAAACTCCCTTTTTTCTTTAAATGAATAGCATTACTGAAATGGGCCGGTACTTTCGGCCCTTTTTTCATACCCATTTCACACAATTAACATAGAAAATTCAATAAAAAGTCATTGAATTTGGATTTAATATAAGTAAATAGTAAAATGAAAAGGAGAAAAGCATGAGGATACTTCTGGTAGAGGATGAAACCTCGCTGTCTGCAGCTGTTGCAGAAATATTAAGGCGGAACCGGTATGAGGTTGATGCAGCCTATGATGGAGAAGAAGCGATCCATTTTGGAGAAACTGGTATTTACGATGTTATACTGCTTGATATTATGCTTCCTGGGAAAGATGGTCTCTCTGTTCTTCGCCAGCTGAGAAAAAGCGGGATACAATCCTCCGTACTGCTTCTTACTGCAAAGTCCGAAGTAGAGGATCGGATTGCGGGGCTTGATACTGGCGCAGATGACTATCTTGCCAAACCCTTTGCCATGGGAGAGCTTATGGCCAGAATCCGAGCTTTGGGAAGAAGAACGGGACAATTTACCGGAGATATATTGCGATATGGAGATTTAGAACTAGACCGGAATACCAGCGAACTTTGCTGCGGGGAGCGGCGTGTAAAACTGGGAGTAAAGGAATATCACACAATGGAAATTCTTTTCACAAACAGCCGTCAGATAATAACAAAGGAATTGTTTGCAGAGAAAGTCTGGGGATACGCAAACGAGGCAGAGTACAATCAGGTAGAAGTATACATATCCTTTCTCAGAAAAAAAATGACATATCTGGAATGTGACACATCAATAAAGACCATTCGCGGCAGGGGATACAGGCTGGAGGAACAGGCGATATGATTAAAAGGCTGAGATATCAATTTATTCTTATTTCTATGTCCAGTGTAGGTGTAATTTTTTGCTTTATGCTTTTTGCAATCAATATTTCCATGACAGTAAGCATGAGAAAGGATGCCGTATTTACGCTGCAACAGGTGATAGAAAACCAGGAACAGGAGCCTTCTCTGAAAAAGGGAGATGTAATTGGTAAGAAGGTTCCTCGTATATCCAATCTAAAAAGAACCACTGTTGCTAAGTTAAATGATGATGGTCAGATTACTGCCATTATTGATAATGGGAATAAGAACTTATCAAGGGATGAAATCCAGCAGCTGACGGAAGAAATATATAAAGCTGGAAAAGTAAATGGGATGGTGCAGGAAAATCAGTTTCTTCTGCATAAAACCTCTTATGGCTATATCCTTGCATTTATAGATTGTTCTCACGAGCTTGAGAATACCAGGCGTCTGGTAAATATTTGTCTGATCATTGGCATACTGGCAGTGGGCATTTTAATGGTAACGGTTATCTTTTTATCAAATTTGGTTGTCAATCCCATTGAAGAGGGATTTCAAAGGCAAAAGCAGTTTGTGGCAGATGCCAGTCATGAACTGAAAACGCCTTTATCTGTGATATCAGCCAATGTAAGCGTACTTGAGGATATGTATGGAGAAAACCAGTGGACTTCCTATGTACAGAAAGAGATTGAGCGGATGAGCCGTCTGATCAATGATATGCTGAAACTGGTCAGAATGGAGCAGCCGGCCTTAACCTATTCTGGAGAATCTTTTGATTTTAGTAAAATGGCTATGGAGGTATTGCTCCCATATGAATGTCTGGCTTATGAACAGGGAAAGCAGTTTCTGTATGAAGTGGAACCCGGACTTAAATTTAATGGAAGCCGGGATTCATTAACTCAGATGCTTCATATTTTTGTGGATAATGCATTTAAATACTCAGAAGCCGGGGGTGAAGTGAAAGTCACTGTAAAGAAGATTAAAAAGAAAATTTGCATTAAGGT
>SVDT01000171.1 GCA_015057775.1 Paenibacillaceae bacterium
TTCTTAAAATTCTGTCTTTCATGCTACCCATTTCTACTGTATGGTACTCTTGGGATTTAACTGCCGAGACGATCTCCCTGATTTTCTTCTCCATTGAGCTGAAAAGTTTTTTCTTTTTTTCCTCGTTTGTTTCATGCAATAATATCATGTTGGTCGGCATAATTACAGAATAACCTGCTGAAAGTTTAAGACCTCTTGTCTCCAGCATTCTGCGTGTAAGTACCAAAGCTCCGGCTACCCTGCCACCATTGGTAGCAACGGCAAAAAAATATTTCCCTTTATTATCAGATGACAGGTGTTTTATAAATTGCTTAACCACGTTTGGCAGGCCAAAAGCATATACAGGAAATACAAGACCGATATTGTCAGCTTTCAAAAGTGCAATGTTCTCACCTTCAGACTCAACGGGAACTATTGTGGTATCCCCAAGCAGATCTCCAATCCTTCTGGCACAATATAAAGAATTTCCTGTCCCTGTAAAATAGTAAATAATCGTTGACATTTAATCACTCTCCTTTTTCAAATCTGATATCCGTCCGCTTATTTCCCATCAGCCTGTAGATTTTCCAGCAATGCCGGTTCCGGTTTTTTATACACAGTCAGGAACAGGTTAGGAATCACTGACAAGATTGTAAAGCCAACTGACCACCAAAAAGCAACATTGTACGCACTTATAACATTCTGTATTCCCGACGCAGAGTGACCGGCTAACTGATGCTCTACAATTGTTGCAAGGACTGCAGATCCGAACGCTCCTCCAATTGTCTGCAGTATTCTTGTAGCAATGCTGGCATGAGGAATCTGCTCACTGCTCAGTCCCACATAGGCAGAAACCATAAGTGGAATGAATACTCCGCCCAGGCCAGCCCCCCGTATCAGCAGCGCTGCACCTAACAAAATTGCATTTGTTCCGGAATCAGCAAAAGCAAATGGCAAAGTACCCATCGCTGTGATGATAAGACTTACCATAACAATGGGACGCGCTCCTATCCGGTCGGTCAGTTTCCCCATCTGGGTTCTTGTAAGCAGCATGCCAACTCCCTGAGGAATCAGCATAAGACCGGCGTAGAGAACACTTTCGCCACGCACCTGCTGATAAAATAACGGAAGAAGAAGCATACCGCCATTGGTGATAATGCCTGACATAAAAAGCAACACAGACGTAGCGGAAAAATTGCGTGATTGAAACAAATGCAGATCAAGAACTGGAGATATCCTTGTATTTAAGGCGTAGAAAATAAATGCAGCCATTACAAGCAGCCCTGTTACTGTCGGGACAATAACTGCAGTGCTGTTTAATCCACCATGAGAAGCAATCTGCGCTATGCCATAAATGAGCAGGGCAAATGCAGGGGACAGCAGCAAAATACCGATGATATCAAGAGGCTGTTTTTCCTCTGCGGGACTGCCCTCAGGTATACCCCAAAAAGCCAGTAATAAGGCGATGACGGTTACCGGAATATTAACATAAAAGATCCAGCGCCAGCCCAGACTGTTGACTATAATTCCGCCAAGTACCGGTCCCAGGATTGGTGCTAACAGCATGGGCAGGCTGACAATTGACGCCATATGGCCTATATTTTTGCCTCCGGATATTTGAACCAGCATGTTTGTCATAGTTGGCATCAGTAAACCTGCGCCAATTCCCTGGAGGAGCCGAAACCCGATCAATGTACCTATATTCCATGACAGTGATGATAGAACCGAGCCTGCAAAAAATAAAATCAGGGAAAATTCATACAGCCGTTTACCTCCAAAGCGATTAATCGCCCATCCGGAAACGGGAACCGCAATTGCCATTGCAAGCACATATCCCGTAATCACCCACTGTATAATGGAAACCGTACTATTAAATTCACCTGTAATTGTTTTTATGGCCACATTGACCATTGTAGAATCCAATAGTGGTGCAAGAGAACCAAATACCAGGATTATTGATACTTTTAGCATCATCGGATCAAGCGTTTCTTTTTGCTGCCCGAAATCATTTGCTATATTTTCTGCCATATTGAGACCTCCTTAAGATTAAAACTTTACTTTATCCAACAATCTGTTGTATTATCATATTGTAATGAGATCACGGTTCTTCATCAACCGACAATCATGATTTATTTGTTGGATTTAAAATGGAATGGAGGAATTCTTTTGATAAAGCAGCCTGAAATCACGATGCAGACCAGAAAAAACTTAGCAGATGCGTTCTGGCAGATCTACTGTGAAAAACGAATTGAAAAGATTACGGTTAAAGAAATTACAACAAAGGCAGGTTATAACAGAAGCACATTTTATGAATATTATACGGATGTCTACGATGTGCTGGAGCAAATTGAAGCTTCTGTATTACCAGATATTGAAAAACACAAAAAAATGATACCCAATGGGAGCATGCAATTTCCACTGAAACACCTTGTGAAAGTGTACAATAAAAACAAACAATATTTTATTGTCCTCTTAGGGAAAAATGGAGATCCGGCCTTTCAGGAAAAGATGAAAAACACATACAAGGACCTGGTACGTCCCATGGTACAATCGTATGAATCAGATAATTACAAATTAGAATGCAGTTTGGAATATGCCATGTCCGCTATTATTGGAGTGATGACGTATTGCTTTACAAGGGAAGAACAACCTGATATAGAAAAAACGGTTGTGCTTCTTAATGACTTTATGAACAATGGTGTAATAGGGCTGCTAAAGTGAATAAGAAAAATGGGCAAAACCAGTCCAAAAACCCCTGATCTCTGCCCATTTTTTATTTTCTCGCAACGCCTGGAGCTCTCAACACATAACCCACACCTCTGACCGTATGAATCAGCTTTACCGGATGGCTTTCATCGATTTTCTTTCTCAAATACCGAATGTACACATCAACCATATTGGATTCTCCTTCATAGTCGTAGTTCCATATATGCTGACTGATTTTTTCCCGGGTAAGCACCACGCCCGTATTACGGATTAAATACTCCAATATGGAGAATTCTTTGGAGGAAAGGGAAATGATTTTCTGATTTCTCATTACTCTCCGTGCATCACAGTTTACAATCAGATCGCCAACCTCAAAAATATTGCTGATATTGCCGTAATACCGCCTTAACATTGCCCGTACTTTTCTAAGAAGTTCTTGTAAAGCAAAGGGTTTCAGCAAATATTCATCCACCTGTAATTCCGGATTGGTGCCACGGTCCAAAGTGGTATCATCTGCAGTCATCAAAAGCACAGGAGTCTTCTTACCCTGACTTCGTACCTTTTTTAGCAGTTCTATCCCGCTGACCCCTGGAATCATACTATCCAGAATAACAGCATCATAATATTCTGTCTCCAGATAATCCAATGCGTCAAGACCATTAAGACAGGAATCAACGGTATAATGTTCCAGTTTTAGTTTTCTTACGATCAGCCCATTTAAATCTGGTTCATCCTCCACCAATAAGATTCTCATTGTATGTGTCTTTCCTCTCATTCTTCTGTGCATTCATTTATGTGTGTATCTTATAAATATTATATCACAAGATTAATGAAAGGAATATGAAGGAAATAACAAATAATCTGAAATAATAAAACATCCGGTGGGATTGCTTGGATTTTGCCTTGTATCTACCCGAAGTGTAATGATTCTTGCTATGGTTCCCATTACGATCCCGCATAAAATGACTTTTTCCATATATTAAGCAGATTAATTTCAATCAGAACCTCCATCTGTTTATAGTCACTATCACCAATTTTTTCACATTATATTCTGACAAAGAGCCACAAAAACAGGGCAGAAATCAGACCAAAGTCTCTGATTTCTACCCTGTTTTATCTTTTTACAACTCCTTCTATCAGTTACTATCTTTTCTACCACAATACTAACACGGCAAGTGATAGAAAGCATTACCAGATGATAAATCGCGCCATGAGAATTAAAAAAATAAATAACCCTATGTTTTTATGATATTAAAATCCAATTCTTATCAATCCATCTCGCATATGTATATGACCAGCGCCTTTTATACAGTTTGCCATCTATAATTTTGTACTTATAACCAGTTTCTTCTGCCAGAATGTGTATTTCAGAATATTCAATATCCTGCAATTGTTCATTTGAGTACCCAGATGCATAAATGTTGGTTGGAAAAAATTCAAAAAACGTAGTTACTGCCAATAGGCAGGAAAGATTAATTATGGAAAACTTTTTCATGGTTTACCCCCTCGTTAATTATTTTCAGATGCTTTAAACTATCATCAATTACTGAAATAGTAGCTATTATCTCACCTTGCTCGTTGTAAAGATCATAACCTGAATCTGTCTTTACAAAATAATTTTCACTTGATATTTCAGTCATATTTCCGTAATTTTGTATACTTGGCTCGCTATAAGGTTGAATAACAAAGGAATATGACAGCATAAGCAAAAAAAATGTAATTGGAATAAGCATTTCACTTCTTTGTTTCTTAATTTTTGAATAATTACTTTCAAGTAACATTTTAAATCGTTGTTCTAAACGATCGCTTTTCGCTTCTTCAACTAAGCAACAAGTTAATATAGATTTCTTTTGATTTTTCTCCTGATTTTGAATGACTTTGATTATTGCATTTAAATAACACCTTTGTTGCTGCCTATTTAAGTAATAACTAACTTTTTCATCAGAATGCATTTCTAAAGTGTGTTCCACTTCTGTGTTAAAATATCTAAAAAACGGATTCCACCAAAATATGGTCTGAATAATATCACAAATGCTTTTGATTATTACATGTCTCTGATGGTAATGCTGCAACTCATGTAATAAAATTCCAAATAATTCGTCGTCAGTGAAATTTATATCTGGAAGAATTATAACTTGTGATTGAAAGCCGACTATTGCCGGTGTCCTTATGCTTTTATCCACTACTATTTTGATATCTTTTCTTATTCCAGTAAGGTTTTGTATTTTTTCTAAGGTTGATTTCACGCGTTGATCTTTACAAGCTGGAAAAATACTTAATATATTATTTAATCTTCTATACTCACTTATCTTAGTGTAGAATTTATATAATGCAATTCCCCCACTTACAAGAATAAGAATTGCTAATACATTAATAGTAATACCTTTAACGGGAATAAGAGGATAAGTTAGTACATATTGTAAAGAAGGCAATAAATTTTTAGATCTGATAATTTGAGTATAGAATAGTTCTGTTGGTAAAAAGAACCTTATTAAACATAAACAAATCAAAAAAAACAAAGGATAAATTGAGAAAGTTCTTAAAAGAATCATTTGCCTGCTTAATATTTTAATAACTATTGCAAATATACTTACCCAAATAAGTGAAGTCAAGAATGAGAACAAAGTTATGCCCATAAACTAGTCCTCCTTATATTGGTCTAATAGTTCCTGTAAAGCTTCTGCAATTTCCTTTTTACATTTTTTTTTGCCTAAAAGCGTAGATATAAAAGATAAACTATCTTTTTCATCTCCCTGATAATATCTATCAAACTGCATAACTGCATATTCATTGGCGGATATTGTTGGTCGAAATAGACGACCATAGGACTTTCCGATTTTAGTTATTTCAGCTACTTCGATAGCTTTCTTTTTTTCAAGCGTTCGCAAAGTACTTTGTATAGAACTTGAAGGCCAAGTTCTGTTAGGAATTCTTTCTGCAATTTCGGTAGCAGATAAAGGAGTATCTGATGTCCATAGTGCTTTCATAGCAGCTTCTTCTTTACCTGTAAGAAAAAAACATGGATTCATGCTGTTTCCGGCTTGCATCTTATTCACCTCATGTGATTTTTATAAAATTATAATTTAAAATTATAGAAAAGTCAATTAGTTTTAAAATGATAAATAATTTTAAAACGATTTTAATTATTAAAATCATTATTGACAAAATAAGTTTACCCTATTAATATATAAACTATAATATCATAAGTACTAAAACCATATGAAAGTTGGGGGATTTGAAGGCGAGTCTGGTTTTTAATTGATGTCCAAAACCGTGAGCGTAAAATAGTACTTAGATAGGGGGGGATTCCATTGTTTTTATAAGAATATTACTATAATGTAACTTTACATTTGGATTTAAGAAAAAAGGAGATTAAATTATAATGGGATTATTCATTTCAAAAAAGAAGTACACGACTTTAACTGCCATGCTTATGGCTTTTGCACTTATGTTTAGTTTTAATGTTAATGCCCAAACCACTACACAGAGGGATCAAGTTTGCGTAGAATCCCGTGATAACAAGGCGATCGCGAAGGCTTTAGGTCTTAATCCTGATGAAATTAAAAGTATAGAAATCTATGATATTGTTAATCCAGTTGAAATCGAGAAAATATCAGGTAATGGCAACCACTTAATGGCTTGGTATGATACCGGAGCAACTATAAAGCGTACAAACGGGCCACGGGAAAGTTGGAGTTCACTTCCTATGGCTTCTGACTATATCTCACCCGGAGGAAGTATCTCACATACTTATACAAAACAAGTTTCAAAATCAGCATCCTTCACGGTCGGGGTTGCACCAATAAAGGAAATATCAGCACAGTTAGGATATGGTTCAACAAATACTTCTACAGTCTCAAAAACTATATCTCAAAATAACAATACATCGAAAGGAATGTATGTCGATGTATATATCATTTATCAATCATATGATTATTCAGTATATGGCAAACCTTCTGGTGATTATTACGGAAAAGGAGGTTTTACTGTTGCTACAGGCCTGGGAGTAATAACCAGATAATGGAAGTAGGTAAATATGAATAAAATTCCTTTCTACTATATTATTACATTTATTTTTGAAGCAATTGGATTCACTTTAATATTAAACTGCTATAATATAGCAGAGTATAAGTTGGATTTAAAGATATTAACAATGCAGAAACTAGATATTCCACTTGAGTTTAATTATAATTATTTAAATATCATATCAAACAATTATAGAACAACAGGTATTTTGTTAGCGTTATTAGGAGGTATTTTTCTAATCAAGGCTCTCTTTAGTGGGAATAATCGAGTAGGACGCGGTGACTAACCGCCGTCCTCTCACAGCATTGTGCGTACCGTTCGGTACACGGTGCTTTAAATAGTTGACGTGAACTGACTGATATGCATTGGCTAAATCATAGAAGCCACTGCATATCAGTCTTTCTTTTGTTAAAGCTATATTGACCCCCATTGTGTGTGTGTCACAAACCAATAACCTCTTCGGCTATTAGCTGTTACATATGCCAAATCTTTGGATACTCCTAGTTTTACAGGGTTTCTCATCTTTGTCTTAGGCTTCTTAAAAGCTATGCAAATACAGCCCAACTATGATATGATAAATAAATAATAATAACCACACTTCCTATCCCAAAACACACCCGCATAAACAAGGAGGCACTATTATGGACACCCGCTATCTGACCTACATCCTGACAATCGCCAAAAAAGAGAACATGACCAAAGCAGCAGAAGAACTTTTTGTCTCCCAATCCACCTTAAGCCAGTACCTTTCAAAGCTGGAAAGTGAACTGGGCACCCCATTGTTTTATCGGAGCAAAGGCAGGTTAACTCTCACACCGGCAGGCTCTCTTTATATAGAAGCTGCCGAAAAAGTCATGTCCATAAAAAATGTCCTCTATCAGAATATTCAGAACATTGAAAACCGCGGTCATATAACCGTAGGCGTGACCTCACAGTTCGGGCTTACCATGCTGACCGATATCATTCCGGCTTTCAAAGTCCAATACCCGGATATTATCATTGAAATTTCAGAAACCAATCTTCCCGGACTTACCAGATTGATATCAGAAGAAAGCATCGACTGTGGAATCATGGCGATCAATGAAATTGATCCTTTTTCTCCCGATCAGGTGACCATACTCCGGGAGGAAGAAGTTCTGTTTTCCATTCCTGTTAATCACCCATATCGGAAGAAAAATCCGGACAGACCGATCCGAATTGGGGAATTTGCAAAGAGTTTTGGGGAAGAAAATATTTTACTGTCTAAAAAAGGCTCTACTCTGCGCCGGCTCACCGATATGGTGCTGGAAAATGCCGGCTGGATCCCCAGTACTGTTTGTGAAACCAACAGCATATCCACAACCAGAAGTATGGTTGCCATGGGAATTGGAGTCACATTTATCAGCGATTCCTGTGCAGCGGACCGGGAACACGTGGCATATTATCATGTGGAGCCAAAGCTTACCAGACTAAACGCTTTGGTAACAAGAAAAAACTGGATACAAAGCCAGGCGAGCCAATGCTTTTGTAATGCTATAAGGAACTATTTTAATTAATAACAGCCCTGGGTGCCATTTTGAAAACCGGCTTCCAGGGCTGTTAATTTCAATTAATTTAATTATTTTGCAAGATCATCAGCGATCTGTTTAATCTCATTGTAAATCTTTTCGTCATTGGCCTCAGAATCAGCAGAACTTAAATAGTAAGGCATCATCTCAACTTTGGCAATTGCCTCTTTTACTTCCGGATCTTCGGTCATTTTCTTAACCAGCTGATCGTACCATGCAATCACATCATCAGATGTATCTTTGGGGAAATAAAAGGAAAACTCACAGTTTGGATATACTAAATCTACGCCCTGCTCGGTTAAAGTCGGGATATCCTTGATTAATTCATAGCGCTCTTTCGTTGGAGCTCCCAGGCATACAAATTGTCCTGCTTCCAGATAATCCTTACAGTTAATATAAGCACCTGGCATTAAATCCACCTGGCCGGAAAGCATGGCTGCTACCTTATCAGAGTTGGAACCTACGTCAACCAGATCCAGATCAATTCCTGCTACCTTTTCAAATGCAAGCAGCTCATAGTAAGTATATGCTCCTACTTCGGTACATGCTTTTAACTTGCCTGGATTTGCTTTTGCTGCCTTAATGAAATCATCAAGTGTCTTATACTTTTCCGGATTTGCGTAGAACTGCTGTGCCGGATCAAGTGCAAATGTTGGTCCTAATTTAAAAGCGGTATAATTATAATCGGTTACACCAGCAATATTTGCCACATTTACCAGGTTGTGACCGTAAAGGAAGGTATGTCCGTCTGCTGCTGCGGAGCGTACCTGATTTGCTGCTACGGAACCTGCAGCCCCGTTGGCATTTACCACAATAAAATCAGCACCTGTCATTCTCTTTGCATACTCCGCAAATACACGGGCAGAAAGATCTGTGTTGCCGCCTGCTCCTGCTGGAACTACGATGGAGACAGTGGTGGTTGGCTTCCAGGTGGAGGCTGCTGCCTCAGTACCTGCTGCTTCTGATCCTTTTGTAGTGGCTGCCTCAGAACTGGCTGCCGCTTTTGTTGTTTCTGCTGCTGTTGTTGCCTGTGTCTGGCTGCTGCCACATGCTGTCATGCTAAGAACCAACCCCGCCGCCAATACTGTTGCTAATAATCTTTTTTTCATAGTTTTGCTCTCCTTTTTTATGATTGTTCAGATGCCTTCCCCGC
>SVDT01000172.1 GCA_015057775.1 Paenibacillaceae bacterium
CTCCTGATAATGATCATTTCCAGTTACAGAAAGGGCACCAAGGCTTCTTCCGTGAAAGGAATGATTCATGGCAATGATTTCATGGTCATGACCGCCGTCTTTGTTATAAGCGTATCTTCTGGCGATTTTTAAAGCTCCCTCAATGGCTTCCGTTCCGCTGTTGGTGAAAAACACTTTGTCCATCTGAGATGCCTTTAAAAGCAGTTCTGCTGCCTCTACAGACGGTACATTATAATAGAGATTGGAAATGTGAAGCAGTTTATCCACCTGAGCTTTTACTGCCTCATTAAATTCCGCATCATTATAGCCCAGACCATTTACTGCAATCCCGGCATAGAAATCCAGGTACTCATTTCCATCTGTATCATAAAGCCTTACTCCATCCCCATGGTCAAAGACAACTGGAAAACGGTTATAGGTTTTATAGATCTCTGATTCCGCCTTATCGATATATTCCTGTTTATTCAGCATGATAAAAACGCTCCTCTCCCGGGCTTACGATTGCAGTTCCGATTCCTTTATTGGTGAAGATCTCAAGCAGCAGACAGTGGGGAATTCTTCCGTCCATAATATGTACTCTGGACACCCCGTGATTCATGGCATCAATACAGTTTTGAAGTTTGGGGAGCATTCCGCCTCCAAGAGTTCCTCCGCTGACGAACTCCTGAGCTTCTTCAATAGACATTTCAGAGATTAAAGAATCCTTATCCTGAAAGTCCCGGTAAACGCCCTCCACATCAGTCAAAAAAGCCAGTTTCTCTGCCTCCATGGCTGTTGCAATGGCACAGGCCGCATCGTCTGCATTGATGTTATAGGTTTTAAAGTCCTCATCAAATCCTACCGGACAGATGATGGGAAGAAAATCCTTTTCCAAAAGATCATTAATGATCTGGGTATCTACCGCTGTGATGTCGCCTACAAAACCGATGTCTTCTCCGTTTGAATAACGCTTCTGGCATTTTAACATCATACCGTCTTTTCCGCTGATTCCCACAGCCTTAACTCCAAGCTCATTGACAAGCTGAACCAGACTTTTGTTCACCCGGTTTAATACCATTTCTGCAATCTCCATAGTGGCATCATCCGTTACCCGTAAACCATTGACAAAATGTGGCTCCATACCGGTTTTCTCCACCCATCTGCTGATCTCTTTTCCGCCCCCGTGAACAATAATAGGCTTAAATCCTACCAGCTTTAAAAGAACTACATCCTGAATTACCTGTTTTTTCAGTTCCTCATCTACCATGGCGCTTCCGCCGTATTTTACCACAATCGTTTTACGGTTAAACCTCTGTATATAAGGAAGTGCCTCAATTAACACTTCGGCTTTTTGCATAATGCTCTGATCCAGTATCATTTTTTGTTTCCTCTCCTTCTTATGATCTGCCCTAAATAATTATGAGCGGTAATCTGCGTTGATTTTCACATAGTCAAAGGTCAGGTCACAGCCCCAGGCCGTTGCAGATGCATTTCCCATTTTGATGTCAGCAATGGCAGTCACTTCCGGCTCCGATAATATCTTAGTCGCCTCTTCCTCACTGTAGGGAAGTGCCACGCCATTTTCAATGATCTGAAGCTTTCCTGCCGCGCTTTCAAAATACAGATCTACTTTTTCCGGATCAAAGGTGGCTTTGGAATATCCCATGGCACAAAGAATCCGTCCCCAGTTGGCATCATGACCAAAAATGGCTGCTTTTGTCAGACTGGAGGTAATTACCGATTTTGATAATGTTACAGCCTGTGCCTTTGTTTCTGCACCAATAATTTTTACTTCAAATAAAGCAGTACAGCCTTCTCCGTCCCCTGCCATCTTTTTGGCCAGAGTTTCATTGATGAAGTTAAGTGCTTTGATAAATAACTGATAATCTTCATTTTTTTCCGTAATTTCTTTATTTCCGGCCATGCCATTTGCCAGAAGGAGAACCGTATCGTTGGTGGATGTGTCTCCGTCAACGGAAATCATGTTGTACGTATCTTTAATATCTTCCCTTAATGCTTCCTGAAGCAGTTCTTTGGATATGGCTGCATCTGTAGTAACAAAACTTAACATGGTACACATATCAGGGTGAATCATTCCGGAGCCCTTGCACATGCCTCCGATGGTGATGGTAGCACCTCCTGCCTCAAACTGAACGGCCACTTCCTTTTTTACTGTATCGGTAGTCATAATTGCCTGTGCTGCAGCGGTTCCGCTCTCCTCACTGCCGTCCAGAATCACGGACATTGCCTTTACTCCCGCTGTGATGCGGTCAATGGGAAGCTGCATTCCGATGACACCGGTAGAAGCTACCAGAACGGAATCTTCCGGGATTGAAAGGCACTGGGAAACAGCTTTTGCCGTCTGACTGCAGTAGGAAAATCCTTCTTCTCCGGTACATGCATTGGCAATTCCCGCATTTACTACAACTGCCTGTGCAAAGGGAGAAGTGGTCACGATCTCTTTATCCCATTTGACAGGAGCTGCTTTTACGATATTGGTAGTAAATGTACCTGCTGCCTTGCATGGAACCTCACTGTAAATCATCGCCATATCTTTCCGGTTATTTTTATATTTAATGCCTGCCGCTGTTGATGCAGCTTTAAATCCCTTTGCTGCTGTTACTCCTCCGCTTATCTGCTTCATAATATCTTTCCTCCCTGTTCCTGTCATGGTATCCGGTCAGCTTACAAAATCAGTATTGTTTTCCTCACTGATGGCTAAATCATAGTAATTTAAATCATCACGAAACGTGAATTTTTCCTTCTTCCAGAAATTATTTCCCAAAAGGTTATTACAAAAAGCAATTAAATTGACTTTATTAATTCCCTCTTTTTTTAATCGGCTGACTGCTTCCGAGACCATTTCACGACCGACTCCATGCTTTCTGTGTTTTTCTGCTACGCACACATGGTATAACGTTCCCCTGCGCCCGTCATGACCGCATAAAATAGTACCTATAATCGCTTTTTCATCTTCTGCAACTACACTCAGACCTGGATTTCTCTGAAGAAAACGGCTGATCCCTTCCTGCGAATCATCAACTGCCCGGATACCGAATCCCTTAATTCCTGACCATAGTGCATATACCTGTTCATAATCATCGATTGTCATTGATCGTATTATCATTGTTTTTTCCTTTACGGTTATTCGTTCTTTCAACATCTAGGGAAACATGGGAATCAGCTTCAGTCCCTTGTTTTCCTCCAGTCCGAATAAAAGATTCATGTTCTGGACTGCCTGCCCGGCTGCTCCCTTAACCAGATTATCCATGGCTCCCATCATCACAATGCGGTTGGTCCTTGGATCGATCTTGAAATTCACATCAACAAAATTGCTTCCTTCCACCCATTTTGTCTGAGGTGTCACATCTTTTTCCAGCACACGTACAAAGAATTCTTTGCCATAATATTTATCGTAAACAGACTTTACTTCTTCATAAGAAACCTTACTGGTTAAGGATGCATAAGCAGTTATGAGAATTCCTCTGTTCATGGGAACCAGGTGTGGTGTGAAACTGATTGTTACCGGTTTTCCTGCCCCGTAAGAAAGCTGCTCTTCTATCTCAGGCGTGTGTCTGTGTACACCGACGCCGTAAGCTTTGATGTTCTCATTTACTTCACAGTAAAGATTATCAACCTTTGCTCCTCTTCCTGCTCCGGACGTTCCTGATTTTGCATCAATAATAATTGTATCAGGATCAATCAGGCCTTCTTTTACCAGAGGATAAATGGAAAGCTCTGAACAGGTGGGGTAACAGCCCGGATTGGCTATCAGCCTTGCATTTTTAATCTTTTCCCGGTTGATTTCCGGAAGTCCATATACCGCTTCCTTTATATATTGAGGAGATTGATGTTTTATCTGATACCACTCTTCATAGATATTCACATCCTGAATGCGGAAATCCGCACTTAAATCAATGACTTTAGTCTGTGATAAAATACGGTCATTTAAAGCAGATGCCAGAAAACCCTGAGGTGTTGCTGTGAAGATCACGTCCACCATCTCTGCTAATGCTTCTATATTATCATCCATGCAGGAATCGCTGACGATTTCAAACATATTCTGATAAATGGAAGCGTATTTCTGGTCCACATAGCTTTTCGACCCGTACCACTTAATCTCCACGTCATCTCTCTGGAGTAAAAGTCTTGCCAGCTCACCACCTGCATATCCAGTTGATCCTATAATTCCTGCTTTAATCATCGTCATCGCTCCTTTGCATTCTCTATTTTGTATCGGCTCTGCGCTCTCCATTCATGAGCGTTTTACCATTCCCTTCAGGATTTTCATAATTATACATCTCTTTTGTATATTATGCAAGATGTTTTTATATTTTTCATTTTACCCTTGCATTTCCCCTAGTTTTGTTGTATATTTATGTAAGTTCAAAAAGAAAATATACAAAAACCATAGAGGAGGAATCATATATGAAAGAGAAAGTAATTTTAGCCTATTCCGGCGGACTTGACACCACTGCCATTATTCCATGGTTAAAGGAAAATTTTGATTATGATGTAGTTTGCTGCTGCATCGACTGCGGACAGGGCAATGAGCTTGATGGTCTTGAGGAGAGAGCCAAATTATCCGGCGCTTCCAAATTATATATAGAAGATCTGGTAGATGACTTCTGCGATAACTACATTATCCCATGTGTACAGGCTAATGCCGTTTATGAGAATAAGTATCTTCTGGGTACTTCCATGGCTCGTCCTGCCATCGCGAAAAGACTGGTTGAGATCGCAAGGAAGGAAGGCGCTACTGCCATCTGCCACGGAGCAACCGGTAAGGGCAACGACCAGATCCGTTTCGAACTTGGTATCAAGGCTCTTGCTCCTGATTTAAAAATCATCGCACCATGGCGTATGACTGATGTATGGACCATGCAGTCTCGTGAAGATGAAATTGAATACTGCAAACAGCATGGAATCGACCTCCCATTTTCAGCAAACAACAGCTACAGCCGTGACCGCAATTTATGGCACATCAGCCATGAGGGCTTAGAGCTGGAAGATCCGGCAAATGAGCCAAATTACGATCACCTTCTGGTGCTTGGCGTTTCTCCTGAAAAGGCTCCTGATGAAGGGGAGTACGTAACCATGACCTTTGAAAAAGGCATTCCTGTCAGCGTAAACGGAGAAGCCATGAAGGTTTCCGATATTATCACAAAGTTAAATGAGCTTGGCGGTAAGCACGGCATCGGCATTGTGGATATCGTAGAAAACCGTGTAGTAGGCATGAAATCCAGAGGCGTTTATGAAACACCAGGCGGAACCATTCTCTTAGAAGCACATCAGCAGCTGGAAGAGCTGGTATTAGACCGTGCTACCATGGAAGTAAAAAAAGACATGGGTAATAAATTTGCACAGATCGTATACGAAGGTAAATGGTTCACACCCCTTCGTGAGGCAGTTCAGGCATTTGTTACTTCCACACAGGAATATGTGACCGGAGAAGTGAAGTTCAAACTTTATAAGGGCAACATCATTAAAGCAGGAACCACTTCCCCTTACTCCTTATACAGCGAATCTCTTGCTTCCTTTACTACTGGTGATCTCTATGATCATCACGATGCGGAAGGCTTCATCACTCTGTTCGGTCTTCCGTTAAAGGTTCGTGCTATGAAGATGCAGGAACAAAAAAAATAATCAGCCATTTCAATTACAGGCATTGTCAGCCGGTCTCTCTGATCCGGCAGCAATGCCTGCTTTCTTTTTTACTACAAAATCCAGAACAAAATTCACAATATTTTTACGCAAATCCATTAAAAATCCCGCAAATCGTTTAATCTTGTTTTTCTTCTCCAGTGCAATTGACATTTTATTGACGGCTGATTTATAATTGCCAAGGTTACAAATTCTATAATTTTACATATTTTTGATAAAATCCAATACAGGAGAGAAAAAATGAAAACCCCACGAAAAAAAAAGCTGATAGGTAAATTCCTCGGCAGCAATTCCATCAAACGTAAACTGCAAGTCAACATTGCCTCACTGGCAATCGTCATTACCATTCTTTTTGGTACGGTCAATTCCTTTCTCATCTATAATGACTCTATGATAAATATGGATTTAAGAATCAATGAATCCACAAATGCATACAGCCATTCTGTTGAAAATGCCATCCTTATATTTAAAACTAAAATTGAAGCAATTGCCAATGATAAGGGAATTGAACAATCTGCCGGCACACTGGGACAAACACAGAAGTTATTACCAGAGCTGGCCAAGAAATATGGATTTGACTCCGTGATTCTTGCCAACACAAATGGCTTAACATCAGACGGAGTAAATATCAGCGACCGGGATTATTTCAAACGGTCCATAGCAGGGGAAACTTATATATCCTCCCCTATCGTAAGTAAAGCAACTGGCGATATGCAGATCATCTTATCCGCTCCAATTGGGGGCGACCAAAACAAGGGGATTGTATATGCCAGATTATCCAGTGATTCCTTCAGCAAGATGATTCAGGATATTTCACTGGGTAAATCCGGTTATGGATTTATGGTAGATAAAACCGGAACTGTGGTTGCACATAAGAATACGGACAATGTGAAACAGCAGCTAAACTATATAGAAGCTGCAAAAACAGATTCCTCCTTTTCAGAAGTTGCAGGCTTGGTAAATGATATGATATCCGGAAATAAGGGGATTGATACCGTTCATTACAAAGGAGAGAAACTTACCGTAGGTTACGCCCCCATCCCAAATACAGATGGCTGGTCCATTGGTGTGTCAGCTAAAACAGCAGAACTTATGAAAGGTTTTTATATTTCTGTAGGTATTACTCTGATTTTCACACTGATATTTTTACTGCTTGCTCTGATATCCGCAGTAAAGATAGCCTCTCCTATTGTAAATCCCATCATTAAAATGGTGGAGCGTCTGGAACTTCTTACCAAAGGAGATTTGCATTCTGAGGTTCCCATTTATGAGAGAGACGACGAGATCGGCACACTTTCTGCTTCCCTGAAATATACCGTATACTCTCTCCGTTCCATTATTAATGATGCTACAACCGTGTTAGATGGTGTGGAGAAAGGAGATTGTACGTTAACCATAGAATCTGAGTACCAGGCAGATTTTATTTTGCTTAAAACTTCAATTAACGGAATTATTTTAAATTTAAATAAGATTTTTGGAAATTTCAGAAATTCAATCAACCAGATTTCAAACGGTGCAGACCAGATCTCTTCAGGAGCCCAGCTTTTGGCATCAGGAACCACAGAACAGGCAGCTACTGTGGAAGAATTAAATGCCGCAGTTACAAGCGTGGCACATCATGCAGAGGAAAATGTAGTCACTGTTTCCCAGGTCAGCGAATACGTCAGACAGACTGGTATCGAACTCACAAAAGGCAATTCCTATATTCAGGATTTAAACCAGGCAATGAGTGAAATCGGAGAATCCTCAAAGAAAATCACCAATATTACGAAAGTGATTGAAGATATTGCATTCCAAACCAACATTCTTGCTCTGAATGCTGCCATCGAAGCAGCACGGGCCGGGGAAGCCGGAAAAGGCTTTGCTGTGGTTGCAGATGAAGTACGTAATCTGGCTGTAAAGGTATCGGAAGCTGCTGGTGAAACTGCTTCTTTACTGGCTCAGTCGGCTACCCTGGTCGAAAATGGAGAGAGCTTATCAAAAGAAACGGTGGAAATCCTAAAGGGGCTGGCTGATAAAGCAGACTTTCTGGGACAATCCATGGACAAAATCAGCAATTCTTCTGCAGAACAGGTAAGTGCCATTCAGCAGATTAATACCGGTTTAACCCAGGTATCCTCCGTGGTACAGACCAATGCAGCCACTGCCGAAGAAAGCTCTGCTTCCAGCGAAGAACTGGCAGCCCAGGCTCAGGCGATGAAAGATGAAATCAGCTGGATTTCCCTGATGGATGACACTGGATCTTCCAATCAAAAGGCCAGTGAACCAGTAAATGAAAAAATTGATATAACAGAATCGTCAGAAAATACAGGCATTACAGAAACTCCTATTTTTACAGATAAATATTAATAGAAAAGATACCGCAGCCCAATAAAAAGGGCTGCGGTATCTTATTTTATGAGTGGTCGACGCAGTGGTTTTCGGGTATGAGAATGGTAACCGTCGTCCCCTTTCCATATTCGCTTTCTATTTCAAGTTTTCCTCCATGCAACTCGATTATTTTCTGGGAGATGGATAAACCGATCCCTTCCCCAGCTGATTGATCCTCTCCTTTATAAAAGGATCTGGTCACATAAGAAAGATCTTCGGGCTTAATGCCTGTACCAGAATCCCGGATTGTAATTTTAACCCAATCGGGTTCCTTTTTCTGATCCACAAAAATGATACTGTGCTTATTTGAGAATTTAATACTATTATCTATTACATTTAGCAGTACCTGTTTCAGTTTATCCCCATCTCCGTAAACTTCTAAAAAATCAGTGCTGGTCTCAAGCTGTATGTCCTTCTTTTCTGCTTTTTTCTGTAATTGAAACACCACTTCCAAAACCAGTTCTTCTATATTAACCTGCCCAAATGAAACTGTCACCCGGTCCGACTGGTATCTGGAAAAGTCAAGCAGGGTTTCTACCATAGTGATTAACCGCTCAGTTTCATGTTCGATTATCTTAAGACCAAACTCCATCTCCTCTTCCTGTAGCCCCTCAGGCCCTCTCATGGTTTCCACCCACCCCTTAATTCCGGTCAGAGGAGTGCGAAGTTCATGGGATATGGAAGAGATGAAATCATTTTTTAACTGATCCGCTTTTCCAATTTCATCTCCCATATGGTTTAATATGGTTACCAGTTCTCCCGCTTCATAAGGATACTGCTTATTGATTTTCTCCCGGTAATTACCCTCAGCCATTTTTCTTGTTAAAGAGATAATATCTTCCAGTGGTTTTACAATGGAATTTCCAAGATGTAGGCTGACAAAAAAAGTGATGGCTGCAATTACAGTACAGGTAAGCAGTGCATAAGAAAAAAACCTTAAAATAGTTCTGTCCGCCGGCTTTAAGGAGGTGGTATATCTTAATATCCCCACCACCTGCTCTTCATACAAAAGAGGCGTGTATACAGCCATAATCCGTTCTTTTGCCTGGCCGTTTTTTTCCACCCTGTAAACAGTTTTTCCGTCAGGCACCTGGGGATCTATCCAGTAACTTCGGTCTTTGTAAAATCCGGTTGAAGACTGAATCATCTGTCCGCTCCTGCTTAACAGCTCTAAATCTGCACCCTGAAACGTATAGTCTTTAATGATCTGGTCACTGAAGTCCGACAGCCGGAACGATCGGGAATCAGACTGCCCATCCCAAACGGGAATAACCGCCTGGGCATAGTGTTCGAAGGTATCTGATATCTGCTGATATAAATATTTTTTTACTCCAATACCAAAACTAGCC
>SVDT01000173.1:0-4011 GCA_015057775.1 Paenibacillaceae bacterium
ATTGTTATATTTCCACTCCCCGAATTCACTAAAAGCCCAGAATAGTCTTCCACGCCAGGAACCTCCAATAACGCGCTGCCTATCTTGGCGTAACTTACACTGTAAGTGGTAAATACAGTACTGGATAGCAGGGATTTAAGGGCTGCCTCAAATGCTGCTGTAACATCTTCCATCGTTTTACTACCGTCAAGTTTTACGGTGGCAGATACGTCTATTTCTTTGTCTGTTGGGCTTAAGACTGTGACTGTTGCCCCTATCGGGCGTACGGTTTCAATGTTTTCTGCCACGATGCCAGGAAGAGCTTCACTGATTTCTTTGTTTCCATCAACAACTAAAACGGTTACAGTTCCCGGACCATTGTCGAGCGGGAATACTTTAGCGGCCCCGACCCCCGATACTTCAAGAGCCCATTGACTGTATTGGTATGCATTCCCTGACGTTGCAGGAGTTCTCACCTTTTCATAGAAACGTTCTCTAAGTGCATCGTCTGTCTCTTCATCGGCTCCCGGTGTTATAACATCCCCCAAGGTTGCCGTCACATCTGTGACATTAGAAATTGGAGTGAGTGGACCAGAGAATTGGTTTCCGCTTATTCCTGCGGTTGTGCACTGAGCCTTGTATTGGTTGTTGGCTATTTGATTGATTATTTTATAAACCAATCCATTAATGCCCCACAACGTCCCTAAGTCAACACTCGCGCTTGTGCTAACCACTCTTACCGCATATACAGCCGGTTTTCGTGTCATTCCGTTATCTGCCACAATACGGTCAAGATATCCCTCCACCGCCGTGTCGGCAAAAACCAATTCAGAGTAATTATCAAGTGAGAACTGCTGATTTGCTATGTAGAAAGCACAAGGAGCCAGGGCATCATAAATAATGCTTCCTTCTCTTTTGTCCACACTGCTCGGCACCTTATTAAGCATACTTTGTAATATTTCTTCGTAGGTTTGGCTCATGTAAGCACCTCCGTTTCTATCTCAAAATTTCCATATATGCTTGTGACGTTAAAACTGCACTTGCATGTGTCACCTACAAATACAAAATCAAAATCGTCCACATCACTGATACGGCTATCCAATAACAATGCTTCCTGGATCATTCGTTTCATTTCTGCGCGGACATATGCCCTCTCCTGCCCGATCAATTCTTTCCACGAGATTCCGTAATCGAAACTGTAAATAGGGTATTCATATTGCTCCGTGCCAAGTAATTTATAAATGGTCTGTTTAAGTGCTTCCAGATCATCTATAAAACCCTCTATTTTGTCACTGGATACTTTATATGTCTTATTATCATAGACCTGCTTTTTTATAATTAAATCTGTCGTTAAGTCAGCCATAATCAGCCCTCCTCATTGGTTATATAGGGCTTTCCGGTTATCTCCATAATGTAATACATGTTTCCGCCATCGCCGCGTAAAAGCAATACGCTATCACCGTTTTCCAACTTACCTTTCATATTGCCGGATATTATGCTCATGGGTAACTGTAATCCTTCAACTACCACTGCTGCGCCATTATACTTGCCAACAACCACATCCGTTATCTGTCTATTGTTCACATAATTGTCAACAATAGTTTTGATTATGTTAAATAATTCTGCACCATCATTTTTATTCGCCAAGATACACCTCCACAGACATTTTATGAATTGGTAGAAAATCGTGCGTAACCCTTTTGACAATCAGACGGCGACTCAATCCTATATCAGCGATACTGCCATAAAAACTATTTCCCGCTCTAATACGTAAGTCACCTAAACACTCGAGTTTTAAAGTCTCTTTTTCATGATTGTATAAAGCCAACAAATTATTTGCTTTTTCCTGGGCCTTTGCATCGTTTTCATTTCCTGTTTCTGAGACTTCACAATATTGTAATATGCCATATTTATAGACAGAGTTTTGATCTACTGCTATGCTGACACCCGATTGACCTGTTTTATCATTTTTCCAGCCTATTTTTACGCGATTATAAAAATCCTCATCAATAGATTTCTCCCAGCTATACCCAGTACACAAACTATCGTCGCCAAGGACTAACGGCAGCTGCAAGTTTCGCATATTCCATAGAAATACGCTACCATATTCATCGCGCAAGCAGTAATTTTCGCCCGTTTTTATAAGGGTATCAGATATGGATGTATTTATTTGATCGAGCCAAGTTTTATCCTTTTTGGCAATTGTTTTTAAGACGAATCCAGTTTCTTCTATATTTCCAATTTTTAGGGAAAGAGATGCGCACATATTTTGTACTAAGTTTTTCACTGTTCCTTTTTCCAACACAATAATTTCCTTGGCCTTTGCATAGCGTAACTGATCGTACGCTTTAACCTTAATTAACCCTTTTTCGTCGCCAGAAACCTTAAATATAGTGCCAAAAAATACACCAGCCTTTTGATCATTGCCAGTCAGACGTATTGCATCTCCGTTTTGAACCGTTAAGCCGTCACTTATGTATGTTACCTCTAATGCACTGGCACCTTCATTGAGCGCATCAGACCATGATAATTCTGTGCACATATTAGATATATCATATATTTTTCCTTGCGATTGCACCATTAACTCCATGCTGCGCCTCCTATGTTGGTATATTGAGCACCTGACCAGGGTAAATCAAGTTAGGATTTTTTATTGATGGATTAGCCGATGCAATCTTTGGATACTGCGTGCCGCTTCCATAAAATTTCTTTGCAATACCGCTCAACGTATCACCTTTAACAACTGTGTACGTTTTATTTTCTGTGACAGCCGGACTGGTTTGGCTTGTGGGTACTTCCGCCTGGGCTACCGTGACTGTAGGAGTGGAAACAGCTGTATATCGTTTTCCAGGAGCTCTATATTCAAGCAAGGTGATTGACAAATACTTATCTCCTTCCTCACCCGCTTTTTCAACTGATTCCACGCTTTGTACAAGCACTTTGCAACTGATATCATCTGTTATGTCATTTGAAGCTATAAACCGGATCGGTGTCATGTTTTTTTGAGCTTTGCGGAACATTTTTTCATAGTAATCAGCATCTTTAAATCGTCCGGCTGTTTCCACGTAATGGTACTCCTGACTGGGAAATTCAGCCTCAAAGCTAAACTTTTCAAGTTCACAGGTTGCAGGGACCGATACTTGACCGGTCCCAAGAATCTGATATGTTTCGATTTGTAACTCTCTGGATCTTTTTATTTCTTCTGGATTCACCGGAAGCTTATACTTTTTACTGCCAAGTTTAAAATAAATGGAATATGACATACTTAGTTCACTCCTTCCGGTGCTGTTGCGATTTGTTCCTTAAGAATACCGCCTATATGAGCCGCCACCCCATTAACATCAGCTTCCCTTGTGATTGGTCCAGAAAAATCCACATAGATATTAGGGGCGAGTGTGTTTTGTGAAATCCTGGCAACATAGTCTCTTTCCGCAAGCTTACGGAGCCATTCGATATCCTCCTCGTTCTCAACCTTCACTGCTTTATTTTTTCCTTTACCCTGAATCACTGCAGGGTTCCCATCGGTTGCAAATTTGCTAAAATCAAACTGGTCTTTGTTATCATTAGGATTTAACCCGGATAAAGCCTTGCTTACGCCGTCTTCTATTCCTTTGCCGCCTTTATAACCTTTTTTTGCTTCATCGGTCATGTTTAGGTAATCTAGAGGCTTAACATACTCTTTCCAGCCGGAAGCATCTTTAATGCTCTTTGACTTATCTTTCATTCCGCCTATCAGATCATCCACTTTAGATGTTATATCTACCTGGACCCCTGGGATTTTATTGATTAAGTCCTCTACACCCTTTGCTATGGATTGGAAGTATCCAAGTACATTAACCGCCATGTCATAAAACAAGACTTGGATCGCCGCCACTGGATCATTGAAAGCATTGGCAATCGCATTGATTATAATGGCTATCATGTTATAGACATAGATCATTTGATTGACTATGAATGCAGCAAATGCTCCCATTACTCCGAGTATAAGACCGGTGGCGCTTATAGATGTTCCTGCAAAGTGATTTATGGCAG
>SVDT01000173.1:4021-9304 GCA_015057775.1 Paenibacillaceae bacterium
GAACCAATATAATGATCCATGTAAGCGGACACGCCAGTAGCGCAGCATTAAAGCCATACTGTGCAGCAGTAGCTGTAAACGTGGCACCAGATTGCATAGCAAGAGCTGCTGCATGCGCGCCGCTTATTAATGCTGCTGCTCCTGTGATTAAATTCGTTATACCCTGCGCAATGTTATAAGCGACAAGGGCTGCAACAACGCCCCAAATAAACGGGCTGATATAAGGCCAGCTTTTACTCATAAAATCGTATACTGCGGAGACACCATCAAGCAAAGAATTACACGCGTCTGCGGCATTGTAAATGAGTCCTATTATATTATTAAGTGCGGCTTGCCCCTCCGGTGAATTGAGGGCTTTGTTAAGTTTCTCAAACACCCCACCAAAAGCTTGATTACCGGCGTTTTTAATCTTATTCCATGTGTCAGAAAACGTCATTGGCATAGTGGCGAATTTATTATTGATATCGTCTGCTGCAGCAAACATAGCCCCTTTTATGATGTCCGATGTGATCGCACCGTCAGCCGACAGCTCTTTTAACTCGCCTTTGGTCTTACCCATATACTTTGCAATTGCATCAGCTACCATGGGGGCATTTTCCATAACAGACCGGAATTCATCTCCTTGCAGTTTACCTGCCGCCATAGCCTGGGACAGCTGCAGAAATGCTGAATCCTGTTCTGACTTCCCAGCACCGGATACTTTTAAAGATTTCTGTAGTAATTCTGTGAACCCGATAGCTTCATCATTGCTACCGAAACTATCACCTGCTAAAAGATTCATTTTGGCTACTGCGCTTGCCATGTCGGTGTA
The DNA here is from genome assembly GCA_015057775.1 of Paenibacillaceae bacterium. Classification (GTDB taxonomy): domain Bacteria; phylum Bacillota; class Clostridia; order Lachnospirales; family Lachnospiraceae; genus Lacrimispora. Next base: position 4,833 of record SVDT01000173.1, read on the forward strand.
TGATCCCCTGGCCCGATTAGCAGAGGCAAATATTTTGTCTTGTAATTCAAGCTGGGTCTGTGTGCCATCATTTACCATTTTAAGACGTGCCGCTGTATTGGTGTATGTATCTGTCAGATCCATTGTCTTTTTTACAGAGGCAAGCGTTACAACCGTTCCCACAAGTTTCATGAGGCCGCTATTGGCGGTAGAGGCGGCGGCTCCGGTCTTCTCAAGACTGTCATTATATGCATCTGTGCCCTTGCTTGCTGATAGCACGCTTTTTGTGGCTTTATCTGTACCGGACACTATTTTATTTATCGTGGAACTGTATCCATCAAACAATTTAAACATTGCTTTTAATGTAGCCATGACCCCACCTCCTTATTTTCTGACCTTTGCGGCCTCTCGCTTTTCATCGTCCACCCTACACCTTATGCTGGCATATATAAACGCTTTTTCCCTGTCGCTCATCTTTGACAATGTACTTGGCAATATGTGAAGCTTTTGCAGGGCGAAATGTGCTAAATTCATTTCACCATCGCCCTGCTTTATTAGTTTTTTGCTTCTTCAATATCGTCATTGATATCTTCTTCCAAACCAGATAAGTCCCTGACCTCTTTTGCCAATGTCGCAAACTCACCAATCAAAAGCATCTTTTTTAATAATTTAGTTGCGCCAAGTACTCCATACGCTTTCTGCAATTCAGCATCGTTTAAGTCAGGAAAAACAACCGCTGCAGCCGCAAGTTCATGGCTGTATCCGATCTGATCGAATGACTCGGTATTGTTTTTCTTATCTTTCCTGCGACACTTCCGCATGATTTCGTCGTTTTCTTCCTGCGTGATCGGTCTGATAGTGAATGGGATGGACTTTCCTTTTTCCTGGAATCTCTCAGATATAATTACCTCTTTGTTTTCAACCTTAACCGGGTTTAAAAATGCGCTTAAAGTACTCATGTTTTATCTCCTCTCAATAATAAAGAGAGAGCTGTAAGCCCCCTCTTATCTCATGTTTTCTGGCAATACATAGCTTTCCAGATCGTCCAGATCATCAAAAGTGAAATCTGTGTCTGTGGTATTAAGATCCTCGCTGCCATCTTCCAGGTAAGCCACCGGGACTTTAGCCAGAATAATATTTCTCATTACAACGGTACGCTTTCCAATGGTGGACGCCGGGTCCTCGTTGGACACCTGAATGCTGATCTGTGGTGTGTCGCCGTTTTTAATATACTGCTGATAAATTGCAAGCGCAGCCGGACTGACGTTGTACATGGTCATGCTGCCTTTCCCCTCTGCGCCAACAACCTTATGCTGTTTCATTCGGTTCCCCAGCAACTTTTTCGCAATAACTGTGAACTCAATGTTTGCCTCGATTTTAGAGAGCTCGAAAAAATACCGGTTCTGTCCGTCCGTCGTAATAAATGCGCTGCCCTCACTGCCTGTCACGAGGTCCGCAATTTTAGTGTAACTTCCTGCCATGATCTACCTCCTTATGACAAATTAACGGTTATGTAAATCTTTTCCACGCTATCTACCGGTTTAATGTTCGCCGATACAAGTACCGCATCAATGGCGGTTCCCTTTTCCACGGTCACATCGTCCGTCTCGAATTCCTGAATGGCTCCCAAGTTCTGCAGCGTAGTGAAATAATCTATTAATGCAGCTTTCAAAAGCAATCTGCCGTCAGCACTGTTATTCACTTTTCCAATATAGGAAGCTTCAAAAATGGAGGTTATATCATTCCTGATTCCGTCAATTGTACGAATAACACGGTTCTTTTTAAGCATAGCCCCTTTAGTTACTGTTGTAGTTGTCAGGGAATTGATATCATAGACAACAGTCACATTCTGTGCACTGTCCACTTTAAAAATAAACTTCCCTGCTGTAACTGCTGTTTCCATTTCTGATCGGGTCATGCGGGGGACAACGTCAATGACTCCCATTACAGTCTTACCAGTGTTTGATGTGGTAATGCTTGCACCGGCGGTAGCACCTCCGACCCACGCTGTAACCTCTGCCGCCGTAAGGGTTTCATCTGCCGATGTTTTAAGTCCTTGCACCACGTTGATAATAGCTTCATTGTCCGCTGTATGGTTAGCAAGAACAGCCGTACACCATACTCCCTCATCGTCTCTCATGGCTTTAATCCAGGTAACGATAGCCGTTTTTTCGGTGGCGTGTTCTGTATCATAGGGGTAAACCAGCGTATCGAACTTTTCTGTTCTGAGTGCAGCAAGCGCAGCTGCAATATCGTCTGCGTCATGTGTTGCTGGAAGCTTATATACTTTGACCTTCTGTGCATTATACAGTGCCAGATTTACGAGTTTCTTATCGGCTGCCGTGGCGCTCTCCGGATAAGCCTGATCCGTTGCTGTGATCGTGTAAATGGCTCCGTCAGTGCCTGCACTTAACTCCTGCAAAATTACCACAGTTCCGCGGTCGCCGGGAGCAATGGATAACGGCTCATTTGTGACGACGTTGATATACGCACCGGGCAAAACTTTATTTTGTGATGTCCATGTTCCTGCCATGTCAATCCTCCTTCATATTTGTATTGGTTTCCAATTCCTGCATGGGCGTTTCACTCGCAGATAAGACCTCAATGTAATCTACCGTGAACTGGAAGTGTAAAACATCGTCGGTCACTTTAAAGGACCGATCTTTCACATAAAAAGAACCCTCCAGAACGTGGAAATGTCTGGAAAGCTCCTCTTGCATCAACCTGCATTTGTTTAAGTAATCTTTTGCCTCTCCATCTGGGAAATACTTTAAATCAAATTGAACAGATATACGCTGCTTGCCATTAATAGAACGCGCCGGGGAAAATTCGATTTGTTCTACCAAGAAAGCTGGTGTAGTAAAATTCTGTGGAGTATTATCCCTGTAGACTTTCGCGGTAGGATTAACGATCTTGCATTCAGCCGATATACCCTTGTAGACATCATTTATCATACTTCTTTCCAATCCTCTCAATTTCAGCTTTGAATAAAGTAACCAGCCTTTTATTAATGTAACTGACCCCCTTTTCAAGCATATAATGTCCGGGTACAAATCCGGTAGTTTCACCTGCCTTGTTTACAGTCCTATGTCCGTCATTGACATACGAAGAATAATCCATAGTATTTACAATAGATTTTTTAACTCCTTCCGCCCCTTTAACTGCTGGGGCAGATCTCCAAGCCTTTCTCATACTTCCAGAATCCACAGGAGTATTTTTCTTAATATCTGCAACGCCTTCATTTACAGCCTGATTTAATATCTTCTTGTCAAGTTCTTTGATGTCTCCAAGTTCCGCCATTAATTCCTTGCGGAATTGGTCTATCATAGCCTTATTATTACGGTAATTACTGCTACTCATGCCTTTCCGTCCTTTTCAATCTTGCATTGCCATTGAAAGCGGTACGGGTGACACTCGCCCAGTTTGACAGTGACCGGGTTCCCTTTTCGGAGAGTGATAATTACCTTATCCCCAGGCTTCATGTCATAATCAAGTCCGCAAAACAGCTGGGCTGTACTTAGTATAATGGGAACCCCGTTTTCTGCTGTGGTCTGAGATGAAATACTATACCGGCACTTGGCATTTTCTATAACCTTGGACTCCTGGTTTGTCTCAAAACCATCATCGTCCTCACCAGATATATACCGGTATACGTCCATTTTTGCATCATACATTCGCTCATATGGATTATACATAACCTCTCAGCCTCCTATAAAGCCGTAGGGCTGTCTTATCACTGTCAGACAATCCATATATACCCTCTTTACTATTGGCTCCACTGGTGACGTATGTAATGGTTCCATCTCCCTCTTTAATGCTTGCAATGTCCTGTACAAAGCTATCACCACTTACAGCCTCATAATCTATGATACCTTTTGCTTTCTTTCTAATGATTCTTTCCAGTACGTCCGGTATCATTTCAGGATTGATATTGCAGTATTCGCAGACGAGCAGGATGACATCGGAGATGGTCAAATCCTGCGTCTCGTCCTCAATCTTAAGATTGTTTTTTACTGCTGTGAGCATCTCCGATTTTGTCATATTGCCTCCTTATCCAATCTTGTGTTTAAGGGCTACAATACGGATCTGCTTCGGCTCATAAACGCGCTCATAGTTAATGGCATTCATCAGCTCCGCTTTTGTAGGCGTCTCTACATGCTCGCGCGCTAGGTTAGTCCACTTGATACCTCTGGGGTGCATGATAAAAGCTTTACGGCTGATAAGGTAATCCACGCCGGACCCCTTTCTTTTCTCTCGATCAACCTCCGTCGGAACGAATCCGACTGGCGAACCGTTCCCAAATGCAATAGCACCTTGCCCGAATAAATATGTAGTAAATACATCGCCAGTTACCGGGCAGCCATCATCTACAATAACTCTGCGCTCCTGGTATACCTCGAATTCCACATCGTTAGAATCTCTTTCAGTGGAAATAAGATTGAGCTTTTTAAGGTATGTCTTTGTGGCACTGTGCATACTAACAGCAGTAAGCT
>SVDT01000174.1:0-8506 GCA_015057775.1 Paenibacillaceae bacterium
ATTTTTCATTACTCCACCTCCCCTTCTCCATTCATATGCGTGAACTTGAAATTTTAGAATTTAAGAACTTCTTATTAACATACATCCAGTTGCTTTTTATAATAAAACATATTAAAATTGGTTTAGTTAAACTAGAATGGAGGCAGCAGCTATGATACTGGATATCCCTACGATCGCCATTGTTTATTTTTATATCAGCTTCATACAAGTTCTGATTATGCTGTTTGTTTTCCGCATTATTAAAATTTACCCCGGAATGAATTACTTACTTTTCAGCTGTATTTTTTCAACCGTCTGCGGACTGCTTTATGCATACCAGTACGTTTCCCACTATGGAAATTTATTGGTATTCTTTTCCAATATTTCTTTCTATTTTTCCATATTATCATTGAACATTGGCTTTTCCAGATTTTTAGATTTACCTGTAGCAAGAAAGAAACTGCTGTTAATTTCGATTTTATTTTTTGCTGGTTATTTCTGCTTTTCCTTTCTCTATGAAAATAAAAGCTATCGGATGGTTGTATTTTGCCTCACTTTCGCTATTGTTTCCTTTCATAATGGGAAGATATTAAGCAGTCATGCCATTGATCCTGTCCGTCCTGCCACCAGTCTTATCGCAGCAGCATGTGTTCCTTATGGTACCTTTTTTGTCATCCGCGCTTTTCTTACCTTTTTTAATGAGACAAGAAACTATAACTTCTCTTCCTTCTTTTCCTTTATGAGCTACTTTCTTTCGATTGCCGGTATCCTTTTATGGACTTATTGCTTTATTGTCATGACTGTCCAGAGGGAACATGCAGACAGGACGTATGCAGAGGAACGTTTTGAACTTATATTTAAAACAATTCCTGATACCGTATTTATTTCTGAGCTTCCCACCGGAAAAATAATCGATGTAAATGAAACCTATACATTATTAACTGGATATACCAAAGAGGAGTCTTTGGGAAAAACGACACTTGATTTAAAATTCTGGAAAACCCTTAGCGACAGAGACCGCTTTTTTGATATTATTAATAAGAATGGCAGCTGTAAGAACCTGGAAATCACAATTATTACTAAAGAAAGAAAAGAATTAAATGCACTGATTTCATCACAGATTGCCAGATTTCAAAATAGTACATACATCATCAGTGTGATCCGTGATATCACCTCTAATAAAGAATTAAGACAGAAGCTAAAAAAAAGTGAGGATACGTTTCAGGCAATTATGGAACAGAGTCCCATGTCTTTTATTCTTACCAATACATCAGGTAAAATTGAATATGCAAATCCGACTTTTTTACGGCTTATGGGATATGAGTTAGAGGAAGTTTTAGGGAAAAACCCAAGAATCTTGAAATCCGGGTATCACAACCGGGAGTTTTATCATAATTTATGGAATACAATTCTTTCAGGGAAACAATGGAGCAGTGAAATTGTAAATAAGAAAAAGAATGGGGAATTTATCTGGGAAAATATAATTCTTACTCCTATTCTAAATGAAGACGGAGAAATCGTTCAGTTTCTTTCCACTTTAGAAGATATCTCCGATCGCAAAAGAACGGAACAGGAACTTAAAATTCAGGCAAGAACCGATATGTTAACGGGTATTATGAACCGAAGGAGCTTTCTGGAGACAGCCCATAAAAGGCTTTTAACGATCAAAGAACACGGTCAGAAAGCTGCATTTCTCATGATCGACATCGACCGTTTTAAGTCCATTAACGACTCTTTTGGACATAACGTAGGGGACCGGGCAATCTGCATGGTAACAGAAGAATGCCAAAAACTTATAAAAGGGCAGGATTTACTGGGACGGATTGGCGGAGAGGAATTTGCCGCACTGGTTCTTGGCTTCAGTGACAGGGATATTGTGCTGGCAGCTGAACTATTATGCAAACGAATTGAAGAGCTGGAATTTTATACGGATAATCAGGAACGGATTCCTCTTCGTATCAGTGTAGGCGTCACTTTTTTCCATATGGATACCGATACCCTGGAGAGTCTGATGGAACGTTCCGACGTTGCCCTTTATCAGGCAAAGAATGCAGGAAGAAATCAGATATCCGTGATTTACTGAATAAAAAACATGCCTGGGCTCAGATCAGTTTCTGCCCAGGCATGTTTTTTATTCTAATGAAGTACCGTTTGTTTCAATTACTTTCTGATACCAGTAAAATGATTTTTTTCTGCTGCGTTTTAAGGTTCCCTTCCCCTCATTGTCTTTATCTACGTAGATAAATCCATACCGCTTTTTCATTTCTCCCGTAGACGCACTTACCAGATCAATGCACCCCCATGGAGTATATCCCAGTAAATCCACTCCATCTATATCCACCGCATCCATCATGGCTTTTATGTGCTCCCGCAAATAATCAATGCGGTAATCATCCGACACACTGCCGTCCGCTTCCACCAGATCAGCCGCGCCAAGTCCGTTCTCCACGATAAAAAGTGGTTTCTGATAACGGTCATACAGCGTATTTAAGGTAATACGAAGTCCCAGGGGATCGATCTGCCACCCCCAGTCAGATGCTTTCAGATAGGGGTTCTTAATACTCTTCATTACATTTCCTGCTGTGGACTTTTTAAGGACTTCAGGGTCTGCTGAGGCACAGCGGGAAGAATAGTAGCTAAATGAGATATAATCAACGGTATTTTCTCTTAGTATCCGGTAATCTTCCTCCTCTGCATTCAGGGTAATTCCTTCTCTTTCAAAAAATTTCATAGCATAGGCAGGATACTGGCCTCTGGCCTGAACATCGATAAAGAAATAATTATCCCGGTCCTTTTCCATGGCCTTCCACACATCATCCGGATTGCAGCTGTAGGGATAAAAATTTCCTGCTGCCAGCATACAGCCAACCTTACACTCCGGATCAATCTCATGAGCAAGTCTGGTTGCCATAGCCGATGCCACCAATTCGTTATGAGCCGCCTGATATTTGACCTGGTTTATATTCTCCCCTTCCTCAAAGAGTATTCCCGCGCCCATAAATGGCAGGTGCAAAAGCATATTAATCTCATTGAAGGTGATCCAGTATTTGACTTTCCCTTTGAATCTGCGGAAAATCGCATCACAGTAATGAACAAAACAGTCGATCAGTTTTCGATTTTTCCAGGAGCCATATTTATCTGCCAAAGCTAAGGGCACATCAAAATGACAGATGGTGATAACCGGCTCGATGTTATATTTTAACAGCTCATCAATTACTTCCTCATAAAATTTAAGACCTTCCTCATTTGGCATTTCCTCTTCCCCAGTGGGGAAAATTCTGGACCAGGAAAGAGAAAAACGATAACATTTAAAGCCCATCTCTGCAAAAAGCGCAATGTCTTCCTTATAGTGATGATACATGTCAATGGCTTCTCTCGATGGATAATAGGAGTCGTCAGGAAGATCCTTATAATTCATCTCACCTAACATAATGGGAAAACGGTTTTCACCCCATGGCACAACGTCCACTGTACCCATACCTTTTCCACCTTCCAAATAACCGCCCTCACACTGGTTGGCTGCGGTTGCGCCTCCCCACAAAAAATCTTTTCTCATCGTTTTTATCTTTCCTTTCTTTCTGTTATATTACGGAACTCAGTTAGAAACCTTCTTTGTATCTTCATCCCGGTATAGAATGTAACAAGCTGCAAATGCAATCACCATTGCAACGACTACACCAGCTGCTACCCAGGGTATACTGGATGTATCATTGTTTGCAGGATTGATATAAGCAGGAAAGCCAAAAATTCCCAAAGCACCAGACATATACTTTTTAACATTCCCGGCTCCGATAATTGCACCGCCAATGGAAGCTGCCACGCAGGAAATAATAAATGGCTTTTTCTTTGGCAGAGAGATTCCATAAATAGCAGGCTCCGTCACACCGAAAATACCGGAAATTGTTGCCGGAATACAAAGACTCTTTAAATTCTTATCCTTTGTTTTAAACATAACTGCCATTACTACTGCTGTCTGTGCAAAGGAAGCTGCAAAATAGGGCTGCATAAAGCTGTCAAATCCCTGTGTATTAAGATTCATAATATAGACAGGAACCAGTCCCCAGTGAAGTCCGAAAATTACCAGTACCTGCCAGAACGCACCTACAATGGCACCTTCTAAAACAGGGCTTGCATTGTAAGCAGCCTGGGTCAGATAACCAATGACTGCTGCAATGGAATTTGCAAGAGGTCCAACCACAACAAAGGTTAAAGGTGCTGCGACCATCAAAGTCAGAGTTGGAACCAGGAAGTTCTTAACTACATCCGGAATCACCCGTTTCCAGAACTTTTCAATCTTAGAAGCTACATATACAGCAAGAATGATCGGTACTACGGAAGACGGATAACCGCTTTTTGGCATAATCACAGGAATCTTCATAAATGTAGCATAAATATTGGATTCAAACATGGATCCGGCAAACAATACTTCCATTACATCCTTGGAAGTAAGTGCCACTACCTTAGGATAAACCAGGGCACAGCCAAGTGCAATCCCTGTAAATGGATTTAAACCGAATTTTTTTGAAGCGGTATATCCCAGAATTACCGGAAGGTAATAAAAGAAGCCGTCTGCTACTGCATAAAGGAGCTGATACGTTCCGCTTTCTGCTGTGAGCACTCCGGTAAAGGTTAGTATTGCCAGAATACCCTTAATAAGTCCGGTTGCGCAGAACACGCCCAGGATTGGCTGAAATACTCCTGATATGGTATCAATCAGGGCAGAAAACAGCTTCTGGTGCTTTTCCGGTTTCTCTTCGTCTGATCCCTGGGAGTCTTCCCCAAACCCGCCGATTTTGCAGACTACCTCATAAACATCTGGCACATGATTGCCGATGACAACCTGATACTGTCCCCCGCTTTTCATGACTGTTACAATTCCATCGGTGTTTTTTAGGATCTCCGTGTTTGCTTTTGACTCATCCTTTAGTTTGAAACGCAGTCTGGTAATGCAATGGGTCAGACTGATTACATTGGACTTTCCTCCAACGTTCTGAATAATGATTCTTGCTAATCCATCGTACTTGCTTGCCATATTTTCCTTCTCCTTTTTATAGTTAGTAAGGTTTCATCCTTACTACTTTTTCTGCTTGTAAACCCAGTCCATGATTTCTCTGCTTTTTAATGCAGGTACCCAGGAACTATGGTATATCATCTGCCCCGCCTGTTTCATTTCTTCATCACTGTACATGGTAATTCTATTATTTTGGGCTCCTTTATCCTTTAATACCTGATACAAAATTTTGGAAGTATAGCTGGTGCATACCGGATCATTTTCCGCCTGTACAAACCACATGGGAACATTGGTTATATCAGAATGGCTCATTAGATCAGAGATATCCTGATAGCATTTCTGATAATCCTGCTCCGTAAGTGCCAGACTGCCTTCAAACTTATATGCAAGGCCATAGGGCTTGGATATAGGTATTAAGGTATCCTTTGCACAAATGGGAAGGGCTGCTGCGAAAAAGTCAGGATACTGCATAAGAAAACGCAAAACTGCACCACCTCCCGACGAGGCTCCGCTGATATAAATCCGGTTAGAGTCAATCTTTCCCTTCTTGATCAGATCCTGAATAAACTCGTGTATCACATCATTATAATCCTGCATTTTCTTAAGCTGGTCTGGTTCTTCTGAGATCCCAAAACTGTAGTTTTCCGGAAACTGAAAGGAAAGAACCGCTGTCTGGTATCTGTCCTCTATCCAGGAAACAGCTCCCCTGTTATTTAAAATATTAGCTCCTTCAAAGGAGGATGAAAGGACTTCCCCACCCCCATGTTCCCACAGCATAAGCGGCACTTTTGAAGAGCCGGCAGGCATATAAAGCCAATATGGAAGTTCCACTCCGTTGCTGCCTTTAAAGGTTCCTTTCACAAAATCATCTGCTGTTCTTGTTTTAATCTGAAAGGAATCTCCCTTTTTTATGTCCAGCCCATCAATGGTACTGTTAATGGAAAAGTCATAATGGGTCGGCTGCATTTTTTCATCGTATACCGTTTTACCAAGATACCGGAACGGATCCACGGAGAGTTTTACATTGTTACCCATTATCTTAATATTATTGACCAGGTAGCTGTCACTTCCAATCGTAATGCTAAAATCATCGGGTGCAATGCTACCTAACGCCGAAATATCCCTGAGCTGATAGGTAATGGACTGTACCTCCTGACCATCATCTCCCACATATGTATGGAGAGTGACATTCTCCACCGAAACTGCCTTATCAGATGCACTAGCAACAGTTATAAATGCAGTACTACTCAGCATCAGCACCATAGATAAAAGCATACATCTTCTGGTGCTCAGCACCATAGATAAAAGCATACATCTTCTGGTGCACTTGATCTTTTTCATGTACTTCCTCCTTTTAAAATGTGTTTATACTCATTACGGGATTGGCCTTCTCCCCAATGGTTCCATGTTTTAATAACCCATAAAAATAAAAAAACTGATCATACTTACAAGTTGCCTAAGCAAACATGTAAATATCACCAGTCATGCCTGTATCTGCTGATACAGTAACACCTAGTTATTAATTTGTTTTTACATCAATACAATCTTTATTTATTAAGTGAATATTACCATATATATCCAATTATGTAAATACTTTTTGTGTATTTTTATATTTTAAATCCTGACTCAGGAAGAAATGCCCAGTTTTGTCAATTTTATGTTATAATTTCATTAATATTACTATTTTGAGACACGGGCCGGCAATGGCCAGAAAAGGAATTACGGATATCATGAACCTTTATCATTTACGCTATTTTGTTACACTTGCCCACCTGGAACACTATACAAAGGCTGCTGCACAGCTAAATACCACCCAGCCCAACTTAAGCTATGCCATTTCATCATTGGAAGCCGAACTTGGGGTTTCTCTCTTTGAGAAAGACGGACGCAATATTGTCCTTACCAAATGCGGAAAGGATTTTTTATCTGATGTGGAACACTCCTTATCCATTCTGGATTCCGGAGTATTAAAAATGCAGCTGATCGGACGGGGAGAGGGTCTGATTGAGATCGGATTTTTAAGAACTCTGGGAATCAATTACATTCCCCTTACCCTTTCCAGCTACTTAAAAACGGAGGATGGGAAAAATGCCGCCTTTCATTTTCATGACGGCATCACTGCAGATTTAATCCCCATGCTGAAAGATAAAACCTGTGATGTGGTTTTTTGTTCTTATGCCAAGGATGAACCGGATATTGAATTTGTTCCAGTGGCTGCCCAGGATCTGGTTCTTATCGTTCCCACAGACCACCCGCTGGCAGACCGAACGGAAGCAGATCTTTCTGAAACACTGCCCTATCCTCAGATTTTTTTCCACTCAAGAAGCGGACTTCGTTCTATTGTGGACAACCTGTTTCAAAAAATAGACGCCACACCCAATATTGCATTGGAGATTGAGGAAGATCAGGTAATTGCAGGTTTTGTTGCTGCAGGATTTGGAATTGCCATTGTCCCGGATATGTTTGAATTAAACCAGTTGTCTGTTAAAAAAATATCCATTAAAAATCCCAGTTGGGAACGCCGCTTTTATATGGCTTATTTAAAAAATCAGTATCAGACACCAGTTGTCTCCCGCTTTATCCAATTTATAAAGGAAAACAGAGAAAATTCTATCAGGAATCCATAAATATTTTTTATATATACTCACAAATTCATCAATTAGTTTTTTCATTCCCCAACGCTTATAATAGAAGGAGAATCTAAAATCACTTTTATTTATATGAAAAGGGAGAAATTATATGAAATCAAAATATTCACAGCTTTTTAGTCCTTTAACTGTTAAAAATATGACAATCAAAAACCGAATTGCCATGATGCCCATGGGAACCAACTATGGCGAGCAGAATGGAGAAATGAGTTTTCTGCATATCAATTATTACAGGCAGAGAGCAATGGGCGGAACAGGGTTGATTATCGTGGAAAATGCCAACGTAGATTACCCGTCAGGCTCCAATGGAACCACCCAGATCCGGATTGATCATGACAATTATATTCCCCGTTATTATAAGCTCTGTGAAGAACTTCATAAGCAGGGAGCCTGTGCTGCCATACAGATCAATCATGCGGGAGCTTCCGCACAGTCTGCAAGAACCAGCATGCAGCCAGTGTCTGCATCTGATATCCCTTCTAAGACAGGTGGTGAATTACCACGTCCCCTAAGCAGGGAAGAGATTGATGATATCGTGATCAAATTCGGACAGGCAGCCAGACGGGCTCAGATTGCCGGATTTGATGCGGTTGAAATCCATGCAGGCCACTCCTACTTACTCAGTCAGTTTCTCTCCCCTCTCACCAATGACCGGACAGATGAATTCGGTGGCTCTGCAGAAAACCGGGCTCGCCTTCCACGGATGGTATTTGAGGAAGTGCGCAGACAAGTGGGATCTATGTATCCCATCTTTGCAAGAATCAGTGCTGATGAACTTTTAGAGGGTGGAAACACGTTGGAAGACACACTGGAATATTTACAGTACTTTGATGAATTTGTAGACGTATATGATGTATCCTGCGGATTA
>SVDT01000174.1:8516-9274 GCA_015057775.1 Paenibacillaceae bacterium
TCCATTCAGTTTCAGATTGATGCCAATTACCTAAAGGATGGCTGGCGCTCCTATATGTCAAGAGCAGTAAAGGACCGGTATCACAAGCCGTGTATTACCATGGGAAACATACGAAATCCCCAGATTGCTGAAGAAATCCTTCTAAAAGGAGATGCCGATTTAATTGGAATTGGAAGAGGTCTGATTGCTGATCCATCCTGGGCAAACAAAGCCTATGCCGGCAGAGAAGAGTTTATTAATAAGTGTATCTCCTGTAACATCGGCTGTGCAGGAAACCGTATCGGCATCAACCGCCCCATCCGCTGTACCGTGAATCCCAGTGTAAATGAAGGGGAATCCTATGAGAAAAACAAAGTAAAGAAGCCCTGCAATGTGGTTGTTATCGGAGGTGGAACGGCAGGTCTTGAGGCCGCCTGCACTGCAGCAGAGGTGGGCTGTAATGTGTTTCTTATTGAAAAAAAGGATTATCTGGGTGGACTGGCAGCCGAAATCTCCAGAATTCCTGATAAAGTGAGATTAAATGATTTCCCAACTTACTTAATTAACCGTGCGAAAAATCTTCATAACCTGTATCTTTTTACTGGAGAAGATGCTGTAGTGGATCGGGTGAAGCGTCTGAATCCGGACATTATCGTAAACGCCACCGGCTCCAACCCTCTTCTTCCACCCATTAAGGGACTCTTTGATTACATAGACAAAGACGGCAGCCGCATTTCTTCCATAACCGGTATGATCGGACACATTCCTGATTATCCCAA
>SVDT01000175.1 GCA_015057775.1 Paenibacillaceae bacterium
TTTAATCCGCCATCTTCGGTTTCAGACATCATGGGCTTTGGCATTAAGGGAACAGATTCCTGCTGACTTTGTAAAACGGTCTGAGTCTCTTCAGACGGATCTGTATGTATGGACTCTGCAGACATCGGTGCTGTTGGCATCGGACCCGTTGGACGCGGCGCTGGAGAAGCCGGACTGGTTGGTTTCGGTAAAGGAGACATTGGTCCTGTCGGCATTGACCGTGGCATTGCACCATTAGGTATTGGCGCTGTTGGCATTGACCCGTTGGGCATTGGTCCGGTTGGACGTGGTTCCTGCCACCAGCCAGGAATCGGGCCAGTCATGGTCGGGCGTGCGTTTTGCTGTCTATCCGGCGCAGGCGCAGTGACTGAAGGAGGATTCCCCTGCCTTCCTCCTGCAGTTGGACCAGTTACGGTTACCGCGGTTCTGGTATTTCCATCTTGCGGTAAGAAACCTGTCATCTGCTGGATCTCAGGCATGAGGCTTTCGGCCTCCGGGCTTGGCTCACTGTCGGATGACACCGGACTTTCCGCCTGGTGAAGAATCTCTTCTTCATTTTTTGTATCCTGATTGTCTCCACCTTCCAGTGGAAACTCTTTTTCTATCTCCTGAACAGCTTTTTTTATCTGTTCTTCCGATATGGCAGAATTTTCTTTTACAGCAGAATCTGTATTTTCCAGATCAACTGCCGCCGCATGAGCAACTGCGTCCTCCCATATGGTGGTATAAGATCTCCATGTATTTTTTACATCATGTATGGTCAGTCCAAAACATTGGTCCATGTTAAAACCGGAACGTTCAATATCATTTACGGATACTGTGGCTCTGAATTCACCGGAACCGCCTCGTATGAAGATATTACCAAGGTATATTTCCTGTTCTCCAGCCAATAGATACACTCCAATGTCGTTACCGCCTACATAAATTCTTTTCACACTTACCGTAATTTTGCACTGGATTCCTCTCGTCTCTATCTTGGCAAATCCGATGTTTTTTCCTTTGACTCCGCCTTCGTAGGCATAAATATATGAGATTAGTCTTCGATAGTTAGACATGCCACCACTCCTTTATCACTATTTTATGCAAAATGCCATTGCATCTATGACATAAAAATGATATCCTAATGAAAGAATAAAATAAAAATTTTTTCCAATATGTGGAGGATGATAAAAATGAAGCTTTACCGTGCAAAAGACTACTATGACATGAGCCGAAAAGCAGCCAATATTATATCTGCCCAGATCATTATGAAACCAAACTGTGTTCTGGGACTCGCTACCGGTTCTACACCTGTGGGTGCCTACAAACAGCTGATTGAATGGTACAACAAAGGTGATTTGGATTTTTCCCGGGTAAAAACAGCAAACCTTGATGAATACAAGGGATTAACCAGAGACAATGACCAGAGTTACTACCACTTTATGAAGCAGAATTTATTTATGCACGTAAATATTGATGTAACCAATACTCATATACCTGATGGTATGGAATCAGATGCAGAAAAAGAAGCTGCCAGATATGAAGAGATTCTCAGAAATCTGGGCGGCATTGACTTACAGATTCTTGGGCTTGGTCATAATGGGCACATCGGATTTAATGAGCCTTCCGATATCTTCCCAAAAGATACCCACATTGTTGACTTACAGGAAAGCACCATTGAAGCGAATAAGCGATTTTTTGAATCTATAGATCAGGTTCCGCGCCAGGCTTATACCATGGGAATCGGTACAATTATCAGAGCCAAAAAAATCCTGTTAATGGTAAGTGGTGAGGATAAGGCTGAAATTCTTTACAATGCCCTTTGCGGGCCGGTAACACCAAAAGTTCCTGCTTCCATTCTGCAGCTCCATCCGGATGTAATTATTGTGGCCGATGAAGCAGCACTGTCAAAATGGGAAACCAACTAATCTTGACGTATATAGCTTACAATGATATAATGAGTTAAATTTTTTAAAAGGAGGTGAGACGCTGTGAGAAATATATCTATTAAAGCTACTTCATTATGGGCTAATATTAATAATATCTCTGCAGTTTTCGGTAATTTTGACGCGTCCGTGTATCAGTGCGCCCATTTTTACGAAAAAGGCAGCGTCTCATCTGAAAATTATTCTGTTAGCCGGTAGGTTTTACCACTGGTTTTTCGGTTGATTTTCCGCCCGGATGCTCCTGCACCGGGTTTTTTTGTGCGTTTTTTTCGAAATGGCAGTCTGAACGGACATTTTCCACTTTGATTCTAAACACACAATATGGAGGATATGACCTATGAAACAGGTAAAAACCATTCTGTCCGGCTGCGGCTCTCTCTCAAGAGCCGTATGCTCCACAACTTTAATCTGCTCGAAACAAATTTTTGACGGAGGCTTTCTCTGTGTAGCTGGAGGATACGTTGTCCAGATTGTCCAGTTCATTATGCTGACCTTTGTCTGGAAGACCTTGGCAGAGACGAATGCTCTGCCAGCAAATGTATCAGTAAACCAGTTAATGACCTACACACTGATGTCTGCCGTATTACATGAGGAATTAAATATTATTTCTCCCGCCACTTCGTCCTTGTGGGAGGGATCCGTCATTGGGCGTTTTTTAAGACCCATGGCAATTGAAGCAAGCTTTATTTCTGAAACCATTGGCCGATTCTGGGTTCCCAACTTCTTATTTCTGGGTATTCCATTATTGCTTTTTGCACCGGTTCTTTCTGTCAGTCCGTTGCCTGCTTCTTTACGTATGGGGATTCTCTCTTTCATAAGCCTGCTGTTGGCAATTTGTATTGGATTTGCCATAGATTTGCTGTTCGCTTCTCTTGCAATGAATCTGAAAAATGGGTGCTTTGCGGCTCTTGCTGTCAGAGAGGCAGTTTATTCCCTGCTTTCCGGAGAAATGATACCATTTTCATTATTTCCAAAGAAATTGGGAACGCTTTTTTCCCTGCTTCCGTTGGGCTCAGTTGCCCATGGACCTTTAATTATCTACACCGGCACTGCCCATTTTCCATTCAGGATTCTGGCGCTTCAGTTTTTCTGGGCTGTTAGTTTATGGGCTCTTGCTATTTACGTATTTAATAAAAGCAAAGAAAGGATGATCTCTTTTGGTGGATAATTTTAAAATATTAATCAGGCTTTACAGGCAATATGCAAAAATGGATTTATTATGGTTTCTACGGGATACCCGTTATTTCTTTATTCAACTGGTTTCAGATGTTGTTAGCGGTGGCTGCACCATTGCAGGTGTCTGCCTGCTATCCACAAATTTTAAGAACTTTTCCGGTATGACCCAAAATGAAATTTTATTTATGATGGGTTACGCTCTCTTTATTGACGGTATTTACATGGTATTTTTTATCGGCAACAATACAGGCATGGTCAGCCGGATTATTGGCCGTGGGCAGCTTGACCACATAATGATCCAGCCGGTTCCTCTTTGGGCGGAACTTCTGGCACAGGGGTTTTCCCCTGTTTCCGGTTCTCCCATCTTGATTTTTGGAACAGGGCTTACTGCTTACGGTGCCATAAGAGCTGGTTTACCTATAAACGCCTTTACTTTATTGCTGTTTCTTTTTTACAGCATTTGCTCAATTGTTATTGTGATGTCATTTATCTATCTGATTTCCTGCTCTGCGTTCTATGCCCCTGCTGCTGCAGAGGAGATTGCCGGGGTGGGGAAGGAATTGTTTTCTTCATTAAAAACTTACCCGCTGGGTAATATGAGAGGCTTTCAAAAGCACATTTTTTTGTCCTTGATTCCTGTTGGTCTTTGTGCCTGGCTTCCCTCCACACTTTTAATAAAAGCCGGGAAATATGGGGTAGAGGCAATTTTAGTTCCGAAAGCGTTCTATCTGCCCATGGCAGCCACGATTTTTTCATTAATAGCAATTATCACATTTAAGAAAGGAATGAAATATTATGAAACCTATGGTTCTCCAAGATATTCCGGCTTTGGCCATCGATAATATAACAAAAGAATACTGCCAGTGGCAGCGAAGCGGCAATGCCCGCGACATTATTAAAAATCTTCTTCACCCGGAAAAGCGGGTAGTAACAGCTCTTGATCACATATCGCTTCAGGTAAAGAAAGGGGAATTTGTTGCTTATGCAGGTGCCAATGGTGCCGGTAAAAGCACTACAATAAAAATTCTTTCCGGTATTCTCATGCCTACACAAGGAACGGTATCTGTACTGGGATTAAATCCCGCCAAAGACCGGATCAAGCTTATGAGCCAAATTGGAGTCCTGTTTGGCCAGCGCACAGAATTATGGTGGGACCATCCGGTGATATCCAGCTTTCAATGGAAAAAGGAGGTGTGGAACATTCCGGATCCCGTTTACAAAAAGAATCTGGAGATGATTACAGAACTTTTGGATCTATCTGATATTTTAAAAACCTTTACCAGAGAGCTGAGCCTTGGGCAGAGAATGCGGGCGGATATTGCCATGCTTCTGCTTCACAGTCCGGAACTGATTTTTCTTGATGAGCCTACGCTTGGTCTTGATGTACTTGCCAAGCAGCAGATGATCCGGTTTTTAAAGAAGATTAATCTTGAGAGTAAAACAACGGTGGTGGTAACCAGCCATGATATGGACGATCTGGAGGAAATGGCCCAGAGAATCATTCTTATTAACAAGGGGCGAATTGCATTTGACGGAAATTTTGATGAACTACGAAATGTAATGGGAGGCTTTTACCGGATTGTCCTTACTACAGCAAAAGAAGAGATACCACTCTCCATTCCGGGTATGCGGCTTTTGAAAACGGAAAGTGGAGTTCACGAATACGAATTTGATCGGAATGTATTAGGAATCCATGAGGTTTTGGGGTTACTTTCTGATTTTCCCCAAATCCTTGATATGGAAATTAAAAAATCACCCATTGAAGATGTAGTTGCTAATTTATATCTGAGCTGGCGGGAAAATTAACAGTTGGTTTTTTCGTAGGTTTAGTGTAGAATATACTTACATTATTTATAACGAAAGAGGTGTACATATGGCATACGCATTTACAAAGGATCTGGAGACCGGAAACCAGTTAATCGATTCAGAACACCGTCAGCTGATTGATGCGATCAATAATTTACTGACGGCCTGCTCCACCGGCAAAGGCCGTGCAGAGCTGGCTAATACTACTAAGTTTTTACAGGATTATACTGCCAAGCATTTTGGAGACGAGGAAAAGCTCCAGCTTCAGAGCCAGTATCCCGATTATGCAAATCACAAACGCTATCATGAAGAGTTTAAGAAGGTAGTTGCAGGAATCTGCCAGAAGCTTGATAAGGAAGGTCCTACCATTGCACTGGTTGGCGAAGTAAACAGTGCAATTGCAGGTTGGCTGATCAACCATATTAAAAAAGAAGATGTCAAAGTTGCAACTCACATAAAAAGCAGATCCTGATCCAAATAAGAATAATCATAAAACAGCTTCTTACCAGATTCTGGAAAGAAGCTGTTTTTTTGTGCTGTGGTATAAAATAATTACTGTGTTCTCTTTTCATTCCGTCTGTATTTTGATAAAATAGGTTCAGAAATCAAAAACAAACTACTGGAAAGAAGGTACATGATTATGAAAGACACAAATTGCGCATATTGTATGAAAGGAGACTTGGTTGCTAAATTTGGTTATCCTGTCTGTGAAATGGAAACAGGCTTTTTATATTTATTTAAAGAACAGAGCAAGAAAGGCAGAGTCATTCTTGCATATAAGGATCATGTCAGCGAGATGATTGATATCAGCGATGAAGAGAGAAATGCATTTTTTGCTGAAGTTTCCAAAGTATCCAAAGCCATTCACAAGGTTTTTAATCCGGATAAAGTAAATTATGGCGCTTATGGTGATACAGGCTGTCATCTTCACATGCATATTGTTCCCAAATACAATGGCGGAGATGAATGGGGTGGCACATTTACCATGAATCCGGATAAAGTATATTTAACTGATGATGAGTATGAGAAAATGGCTGAAGCCATTCGTGCAGCCTTATAATCAAACAGACAGACTGTACAGGAAGGAAGGTGCCGGATTATGTTAGATGAAATCAGAAAGCAGGCAGGTAAAGCCGCAAAAGAAGTTTTGGACGCATCTCATTTAAAGGAAAAGGACCTGGTAGTGATCGGCTGCTCTTCCAGTGAGATATCCGATCACAGAATCGGCTCTCATTCCAGTGCAGAGATCGGCCAGGCAGTATTTTCGGCTATTTATGAAGTCTTTCATAAACAGGGAATTTATGTGGCTGCCCAGTGCTGTGAGCATTTAAACAGGGCACTCATATTAGAAAGGGAAGCAGCGGAGTTCTATCATTATGAACCGGTCAATGTTGTGCCGCAGCTTAAGGCCGGCGGCTCCTTCTCACTTGCGGCCTACCATAGTCTTGAACATCCGGTTGCAGTAGAATCGATTAAAGCTCATGCTGGAATTGATATTGGAGATACACTGATCGGAATGCATTTGAAAGCTGTAGCCGTTCCCATTCGCATAAAAACCCAGTATATTGGCTCTGCCCATGTGGTTGCAGCCCGTACCAGACCAAAATACATCGGCGGTGTCCGTGCTTCTTATGATGATACCATTGAATAAAAAAAGCCTTCTGTCAGGTGGTATAACCGCTGACAGAAGGCTTTTTATTGGATTATTTTGTAGCGTACATAAAGAACCAGTAGCCATATGGAGAATGCCATGTTCCTTTAATTTCAGGTTTCTGAAGATAATAATCACTGGAATATACAAGAGGAGATACTGCAGCATCTTCCATCATGATTTTTTCTGCTTTATGAAGCTTATCAAAATGCTCCGTTCTATCAGCTGTAGTTCTTGCCTCAGTCAGGAGTTTATCTACTTCTGCATTGGAGTATTTTCCATCATTGTTTCCGCTCTCAGTTGAGAACAGATTCAACATGTTGGAAGGATCATCGTAATCATAAACCCATCCTCCACGGCAGATCTGGAAATCACCGGCACGGCGGGTTGGTGTGAATGTAGACCATTCAACAATCTTGATATCCATTCTGATTCCAAGCTCGCTCCATGCACTCTGCAAGTACTCAGCAACTGCTTTGTTGTAGCCTGCATCATTGGTCATATATTCAATTGCAGGGAATCCTTCCCCGTTAGGATATCCAGCCTCAGTCAGCAGGGCTTTTGCCTTATCAAGATCTGCCGCATAATTATCTACGCTGAAATAGTCACCGCCGTTATTTGTACGGCTTACCGCTTCAAATGAAGAACCTTCTTTATCATCAGAGATACCAGGCCCTACGAAATTGGAGGCAGGAAGAGCAGTTCCCATCATAAGGGTATTGGCAATATAGTCGCGGTCAATTGCAAGGCTTAATGCACGGCGTACTTTTGCATTGTTGAAGGGTTCCTTCTGGGTATTAAAAATTGTATAGGATGTTGCCATACGTGGTTCTAAATGGAATTCAGCGGAATCTCTAAGGTTTGGAATTTCTTCAGTGGGCACATCGCGAATCATCTGTACCTCACCTGTCCTGTATGCGCTGTATGCGGCGTTCTGATCTTCCATAAGAACAAACTTTAAAGTATTTAAAGTAACTCTGTCAGCATTCCAGTAATTTTCATTCTTAGCAAATGTGATGTGAGAACCTGGTACCCACTCGACCATCTTTAACGGACCGTTAGAAATATAGGTATCCGGAGTAAGGGACCACTGGTCGCCTTTCGCTTCCACTACATCCTTTTTCACTGGTGCCATGCTTGCATGAGTCACAATTTTGTCAAAATATGTACAAGGACCAGAAAGCTCAACTACGAATGTTTTTGCATCAGGAGCAGAAACTGCCAGTGCATCAACATTGCCTGCTGCTGCTTCGTCATAACCTTTTACCACGGAAAGCATATCTGCTGCATATGGTGCTGCTGTAGCAGGATCAGCCATACGTTTCCAGGAATATACAAAATCCTCTGCAGTAAAATCAGAACCATCGCTCCATTTTAAGCCGTCTCTTAAATGAAACGTATAAGTAAGTCCGTCATCGCTGACATCATAGGATTCTGCCTGACCGGAAACGATATTGTTGTTCTCATCAAATGTCATAAGAGTCTCAAAGGCATGCATAATGATGTTGGATGCATCAATTGCTGTACTAAGAGCCGGATCAATGGTTTCGGGATCAGATCCTATCTGCACTGCCAGGTCAAGTGGCTCTGTTGAGGTGCTTGCTGCTGTTTCTGTGTTTGCTGCTGCTTCTGTGGTCTTCTCAGTTCCGCTTTGTGCTGCGCCGGACTTTCCGGTACCTCCGCATGCACTTAAAACGAGACCAGAGACAAGAACAGCCGCTAATACGATTGCTGTTTTCTTCATAATACTTCCCTCCGTATTTACGTTCATTCGTCCGTCCTTCAAGGACAGCACGAGTAATAGCATATCACAAAAGGGACGATCATGCAACGAACTTTTTCGCATTAAACTATTGTATATTAAGGTTGTACCGTGATAAAGCATCAAAGAGCCAGACGATTGATACCTATATTTCGTCTGGCTCACAAAGACATTATTATTAATATATCTTATCGGTAGGAGGTCTGCACTGCCTTTATTAATACCTTAGGATCTTTCACATATGGTGTAACCGGACAGATCTTTTTATCAATACCCATCAGTGTGTAAACTGCTATTCTTGCAGCACGAACTGAGTACTCTTCCGTAAATACCATATCATCCGGAATCTCAACAAACTGACTGATCATTGCAAAGTTGGTAGAGCCGGCTGGAACCACTTCCGGTCGGTCAACCATTTTACGTGGCTGGAACTGGGCATCTACATAAGGCATCATGCACGGGATTACATTTACCACATCTGCCATTATCTCATCCTTGCGGTCTTCCATATGAAGGTGGCAAAGAAGTTCTGTAAGAAGTTCCTCTCCTGTACAGTCTTTCATTGGTTTCTTGATATAATCTCCTATTTTATCGGTGTATAAGCCATAGCCCCAGAATATGGTCTGATCCATGGGCTGATTCGGAAAGTGAGGCTGCGCAGCAACAACAATACTCATTAACCAGTTAGAGTCCTTAAAGGTCATTAAGGCTCCGCTTCCCGGAACGTTGCCGGAATAGTCCTCAATAAGCTTTAAAAGCTTGTTTCCTTTGCTGGTTACGGTAAAGCTCAGCCAGTTGGTTTCGCTGGCATCTCCAAAAAATGGATATGGATTTCCAAGTCCCTGCTTTTTCACTGCCACTTTACTCCACAATTCCCCGGATATGGGCCTCAAAACAGGCGCTGGCGCTG
>SVDT01000176.1 GCA_015057775.1 Paenibacillaceae bacterium
ATGATATTAATCCGCCTATAGACCAGCCGCCCAGAAGATAGGGCTCTTTATTTGGTACAGCATGAATATTATCAAGATAATAAGAAGCCAGTTCCTCTATTGAATTTATTTTATTGTCTTTTATCTGGTTATTGCCTAATTGCTGCAAACCAAATACAGGATTGTCAACTAGCATCGAAAACTGATTGTAACAAATAGAACTTCCGCTCAGAGGATGAACCAAAAACAAAGGGCGATCAGCCGTTTCT
This sequence comes from Paenibacillaceae bacterium, assembly GCA_015057775.1. Lineage (GTDB taxonomy): Bacteria > Bacillota > Clostridia > Lachnospirales > Lachnospiraceae > Lacrimispora. The sequence continues at coordinate 249 of SVDT01000176.1, forward strand.
TTCTTGCCATTAAAAGATATAAGAGCCATACTTCCAGCAGCTTTGTTCTTCTTTCTTATTATGGTGGCCAGCTCCTCAATTGTTCCATGGTCAAACAGCAGCTCTATAGGCAGCTGAACGGAAAACTCCTTCTCAATTAAAGATAAAAATCGAATTGCTTTTAACGAATCTCCACCTGATTCAAAAAAATCACATTGGATATCCGGAGCCTTTGATCCTGTTACTCTCTCCCATATTCCTGCTAACTTTATCTCCTCTATGTCCCTGGGATACCTGACCGTATTTCGTATATTACTCTCTGAGATATCAATCTCATCTAATTTTTTTCTGTCTATTTTTCCATTTTTATTGGTCGGCAGTGAAGTTAAAATCTGAATGACAGATGGCAGCATATAGTATGGCAGCCTGCTCTGAAGATGTTTTTTTACAGCATCTGCAGAAGTTTCCCCATAACCACTTTTTAAAGAAATGTATGCTATCAGCCGGTAATCATCCTGACAATTCCCCTTTACCACTACGGCCGCTGTATTAACAGCCACATGTTCCCGAATCGCATTTTCAATCTCTCCAATTTCAATCCTGAATCCGCGGATTTTAATCTGGTGGTCTTTTCTTCCCTTAGAAATCAAATTGCCATCTTCATTATATTGAACCAGATCTCCGGACCTATAGATACGGCTGAACTTTTCATCATGCCCGAATGGATTCTGTATAAAATTTCTTTCTGTCAGATCAGGTCTATGATGGTATCCATCAGATACGCCTGCTCCGCCAATGAACAATTCTCCTGTCACACCCGCCGGCAGTACCCTCATTTTAGAATTCAATACATAAAATTGTGTATTTGATATGGGTCTGCCTATTGGAACAGTAAGCGCATTCTCCGGTAAATCATGCACCTCATAAAAGGCGGAGGAGCAGGTTACCTCTGTTGGTCCCAATGCATTTATGAAATTTTGAGGCGGATCGTTCTTCAAAACAGCTCTCGCCCTGGTTGGATCCAAAGCTTCACCGCCAACAATCAGAAACCTCATTTTGCGAAAGGCAGCCGGAAATTCAATACTAATCGCGTGAAATAGTGCAGTCGGCAGATATGCCATTGTTATTTCATTCTTATCCACAAACTCTGCAAATTCCAATGGCTTTAATTTTATGTCATCTGGCATTATCACCATAGTGGCTCCATAAATCAAGGGGGTCCATATTTCCCATGTTGATATATCAAATGCAAAATTATTTATTTTTAGAAACCGGTCAGATTCTTCCGGCTGCATGTGATTTGTATTGCACAAAAGAGCCGCCACATTGTAATGCATGGTCCTTACTGCCTTGGGAGTTCCCGTAGAACCTGATGTATAAATCATGTAAATAATCTGATCTGATGAGACTGACAAATTCAGATTTTCCCCGTTTTCTTTTTCAACCTCTTCCCACTGTGTATCAAGGCAGATTGTATTCTTATCTTTTAACAGTGATTGAGTGAACTCCGCCTGGGTAACAACTATTTTTGAGTCCGTCTCATCTAACATAAACCGGACACGATTTTGGGGTAAAACAGGATCAATCGGGACATATGCAGCACCTGCTTTTACAATCCCCAGAATTCCTACTATCATTTCAATGGATGTTCTGGCGCATATCCCTACAAACGAACCTTTTTGTATGCCGTTTCTGTTAAGATAGCGGGCAAGCTTATTTGCCCTGGCATTCAGTTTCCCGTAGGTAAGACTGTTTCCATTAAAACAAACCGCGGTTTTATCCGGGACTCTCTGTGCCTGCTGTTCAAACATTACATGCATACAGGTTTCTCTTGGAAATGATGCATAAGTATCATTCCAGATCCTGCAGAGTAAGTCTTTTTCTTCTTCGTCTACCAGTTCTGCCTGATCAACACATTGCTCTGGTGATGTGATTATAAATGTCAGCATTTTAATAAAATATCTGATTATACGCTCAATTGTTTTTTCGTTATAAAGGCTTTCCTTATACTCCACGTATCCCTCCAGCCTGTCATGTACTTCAAACATTGCCATACTTAAATCAAACCGTGCATTTGCAGGGTCCATGGGGATTTTATGGTTCTCTAATCCCCAGAGATTCAGCATCTCCTCTTTCCCGTTAAAAAGGGAGAAAAAAATATTAAAAAGCGGATTTTTATATTTATCTCTATTTGGCTTTAAGGACGATACAACTTCTTCAAAAGGAATATCCGAGTTATCTAAGGCTTTGAGCGTTTTATTTTTCATCTGCTCCACAAGCATCTGGACTGTAGAATCCTCTTTAAAAATACACCTTAGAACTACAACATTTGCGAAATTACCAATAACATGATTAATCCGGGAGTTTTTACGTCCTGCAACTACAGTCCCCAGACAAATATCATCCAGTCCGCTAAGAATATGGGCTAATGATGCAAAAGCAGTTACCAGTACATGATAATTGCTGATGTTATATTTGGCAGAATATACTTTGAGTAAATCATAGATGGGATCTGGTATCTTAAATACTGCTCTGTGACCCCTTAAATCATGCTGATCTAACCCGGGTTCCCTCCCCAATGTCATATCCACTTCAGAGGGCGCATCCTTTAATTCCTCCAGCCAGTAATCTTTCTGTTTTTCAAGTCTTTGAGATGTATCAGTTTCTTTCCTCCATTTTAAATAATCAATTGGCTGCATCTCTATTTCTGGCAGGACAGGTTCCCTGTTTTCACATCTGGCTTTATAAAGTTCATTTAATTCCCTGGTGAACACTTGCGCTGATGACCAGCCATCGGCAATAATGTGATGAAAATTCCAAAAGAAAACGAATTCGTTATGATTCAGCTTAAATAATTTAGCAGTAAACAAAGGTGCGGTATCCAGTTTTATGGGACGTGAGGCTTCTGTTTCCAGTAATTGAATTAGTTTTTCTTCCTGTCTGCTTTCTTCCTTAGAAAGATCTGCAACAGGCAGCTCATATTTTATTTCTGGAACAACCAGCTGGAATGGCTCTCCTTCCTCTTCCCCAAACAAAGTCCTCAATGCCTCGTGACGGTTTATAATCTGATTCAATGACCACTCCAGAAATCCCACATTTAGTTTTCCATTCAGCCGTACCGCTTCCGGGCAGTTATATGCAGGTGAATCTTCATTCATTTTATATAGATACCAATAATTTTTCTGAGTACCGGCCAGCACTTCCTTTTTATATGGAGCAGCTGATTTCTGCATGCCAGTTATCCTTTGACAAAGCCCTTTTATGGTTGGATTCTCATAAAAATCAATTACATCTATTTCAACTGAGTATAATTCCCATATGCGGGTAAGCAGCTGAATTACCATTAATGAATTTCCGCCCATTTCAAAAAAGTCAGCGGACTCATCCAGTACCGGGATATCTAATAATTCTTTCCAGATTCCAGCTATTGTGTCTGGTATATGATTTTCAGTTTTATTAATAACCATGCTCTCATTTATTTCCGGCGCAGCCAGATCAGGCAGTAAATTAACATTTATCTTTCCCGTTGATGTGACCGGAAATTTCTTTATCTGAATAAACTTAGAAGGAATCATCGTCTTCGGAAGGTATTCAGAAGCAAAATCCCGAAGATCATTTTCATTAATAATGGAATCATTCTCCGAGGTATAATATGCTGCTAAAACCTTATTATTTTTTACTTTTCTGACAACTGCTTTCACCTGCCCCATTCCAGGAAATCTTCCCAGCGTAGTTTCTATTTCACCTGCCTCTATGCGCACTCCGTTTATTTTTATCTGATCATCCATACGGTATAAAAACTGTATTTTTCCTGATGGTGTCCGTTTGACAATATCACCGGTTTTATACATTACAGTTTCCGAATTATCTGGAAGAATGGTTTTGAGAAAACTCTTTTCTGTCAGAGCAATATCATTGATATAGTCCTGCCCTATCTCTCCGCTTATATAAAGTTCTCCAGGAGTATTATCGGGAACAGCACTGCCCCCTTCATCGAGGATATATACCTGTTTATTAGAGAACGGAAGCCCTATTTCTCCCATGAAATAATCTTTTTCAGATAAAGGTTTGCAATAACAAGTATCAATGACTGCTTCTGTAGGTCCATATAAATGAATCAGTTCTACGCCTGGCAGTTTGCTTCTAAACTGTTCTTTTATAGTGTCTGGCAATACTTCCCCTCCGGAAAAAACACATTTTAACTTATGTACTGTATTGGGAGTTAAGTTATCTAAAAGCAGTCCCAGCTGCGTGGGTGTAGCCTGTATATGAGTCACCTCAAATTTTGTAATTAAGTCAATAATTTTCCGAGGCTCCCAGCAAAATACTTTTTCGTTACTTAAAACAATGGAACAGCCATATACAAAGGGGCTTAATGTTTCCCACAGGGCAATATCGAAATTAGGAGCCACCGAATGCAGGATTCTGTCACTGTTTTTTATCTCCACGCTCTCAGATCTGGCTGATATCTGGCTCAGGATAGCTTTATGATTCACCCTAACTCCCTTGGGTTCCCCTGTTGACCCTGACGTGAAACCTATATAAGCAATTGCAAAAGGCTCAGCCATATCTGGAAATTCTTCTGATTCAATTTCTTCCGATACCAGATTCCTATCAGCACACAGTACATGTATTGATTCTTCAGGTACAAGATGTCTCGCAGTTTCTGTTGTTATAGCAAGTTTTACATTTGCTTTATGAAACATTAACTGGCTGCGCTCTTTGGGATCCTGCACATTTATCATCAAAATGGCTGCTCCGCTTTTTAATACAGCTAACATACTGATGATAAGCGCTGCTGACCGGTCCATGGCTATTGCTACAGCATCGCCCGGCATTACTCCATTTTCTTTTAAAATGAAACACATTCTGTTTACCTTGTTATTCAGCTTTTTATAAGAAATCACATGCTCCGGGTCTATAATGGCGTCAGCTTCTCCATGACTTACCACATGTTTCTGGAATGAATCAATAATCGTATTGTCATTATTCTTGTCATTGATTGAGGAATCGGGGCATACAGGAGAACATTTCAGAAAATCATCCATGTAAATTCTGTTATGCGGCATTGTCTCCTCAATCGTCCCTATACTGTCATCGTAGTATTTTCTGTATTTGTCAAAATGGGCTGATTCAATAGAAACATTATAAATATCGCACCGTACTTCACATAATATCTGTGCCGTTTTATTTCTTATCCAGTCAATTGCAACGGTTACATTTTCTATTTTCTTTTTATCTGCCTGGCATATAAGCGCTGCTTCCAAAAAACTCCACATGCCTGCCTTACCAATTGCATAATATAAGACGCCCCTCATTTCTTTCTTGATATCTTTTTCTTTAATCAGCTTTTTTAACTGATTTATGTTTTCTGTCAGACTGTCGTACACTTCTGTTACCTGCATATCGTCCCGCAGATACCTCATTAATTTTGAATTTGTCAATGCCAATGTTACTCCCAATTTCATTAACAGCGGCTCTGTAGGACCTTCTCCAATTCTGAAAAACCTGGTATCACATAAAATCCGGGCAACCAGGTTCTTTTCATCCAGCCCTCTGGCCCCCAGCAGCTGCACTGATTTATCCGCAGTTTCCCAGGCAAGCTCAGACGATAATACCTTACAGGCAATTGCAAAATCTTCTGGTATCTCCTGATTGTTGTCTATTTTTTCAGCAATAAATGAATCCATTGCCTCTATGCTTGTCACTGCTATATCAATCTCTCTCAATCTGGCAGCTGTTACCGGACTATCCAGTAACAACCCTGAACCAATGTTTCTCTTTGAGGCATAGCGACTCATAAACTGGCTGCATCGTTTCATGATTCCTGTACAGACAGGACCTGTAAATAATCGTCCAAATAGCAATCCGCTTTCCGCTGCAATCATGCCTTTTCCCAATTCACCAATCAGATATTCCTCACCTATCTCCACATCCTTAAAGACAATCGTCCGTAATCCAACTCCATTAATACTTAACATATTTAGAGAATTCTGTATCTCAATACCCGGCGTCGTTTTGGGAACTGCAAAACAACTGATTCCTTTATAACCGGATTCTTCATCATGACGTCCGAAAACAAGATACATATCTGCTGTAGCTGCGCCCGTGATCCAGCATTTCGTTCCGTTAATCTTCCATTTACCTCTTTCTGCGGGCATTATACTTGTATTTATTTTTCTTGGATTTGAACCTGCGTCAGGCTCACTGAGAGCAAAACACCCCAAACATCTTCCAGAAGCAAACTGGGGTAAATAGAAATCACGGAATAGTGGTTTTGCGTATAATAAGATAGGATAACAGAATGTATGCTGGACTATAAGAAATGTAGCTATGTTAACATCAATAGCTGAAATCTGGTCAATTATTTTCACTGTTTCAGACATTGGTAATTCCAGACCGCCATAAATTCGTGGGATTCTGATACCAAACAGCCCTCTATCGCCTGCTGCTTGTAAAAAATCATGGGGCATCTTCTTATCATGAAGCATTTCTCCGATATCAAAATTAGTACTGCAATAATCCCTCAACCACCTGATTATTCCGTTTACCACCTCTTTGTTGTTCTCATCCATTGTTTCTACCTCCTCATTTATATCAATGCGAATATTTGGATTTTTGATAATTTTTTATCACTTTCACTATAGTACTACCTATAACCAAAATATAAAACGTTTTTAAATCGCATTATTCGACTCCTATTATTGATATTTTATATAAAAAAACAATTTAAAATTATTGGCAAAAGCATGCTCCTTAGCTGGTATACCTGGCTTGTACAAGAAATCTCAGTCTGTTTGCTGTTGTAATAAATTTGCTATTTTAGTCGTAATTCTTTCCTTTCCATTCAAAAGGCGGTATGATATAAATAATAGAGACAAGGGGCAACGGTTAAAGGGTGGGTATGTATGAGTAAGAAACGGTTCATGGATATTTTTACTAAGATCCGGGTGCAGAAGCAATTGTACCTGTTCTTTTTTATTGCCATTTTTATTCCTATCACAACGGTAGGCAGTTATCTCATCTATCATACCCGAACCCAATTATTTGACCACTATTCCAAACAGACTTATTCCGATAATCTCCGGGTAAAATCTCTGATTCTGGATTTAACAGAAAACGTCTATAACAAATCCCAGATCCTGGTCTCTGACCAGAATTTAATTATACTTTTAAACACCAAATACTCTGCCGTCAGCGAAAGCAAATCAGCCATAAGCACTTATAAGGGGATTGATACACTTCTTTCCGGTGATGCCTCCCTCCATGACATTGCTGTGTATACCTTTAATTCCACCATTACAGACAGCCCCCACATCCATCCCATTACAAACAATCTCCAGAACCAACCCTGGTTTAAACGCGCTTCCTCGTCTATCACCCCATTCTGGACAGTGGAGTTGGAGAAAAACCAACGATACAACACCGAAACGCGCAACCTCTGCCTGTATACCCGCATCTTCCTGCCCCAGGTTCACAGCTATGCCATCTTAAAGCTTACCGTCAGCAATAACCACATCCGAAACCGCATTGAAAACAGCTCCATGCATACAGTCATATGGCTCAATGACAGCAGCATATTTTATACCAGTGACAGACAGGTAAAAACCCCAGGACTGGAAAGATACGCGGGTTGGGGCAAAAGCAGCTGTACAGGCACTTATAAAGGAAAAATAGCGTTAGAAAACGGAACTGTTATCGGTTGTGTCTCCTCCCTCTCTCCAGCCTACTGCGAAGACAGCTTTTACATGGCCTCCCTAAGCTATGACGGATTTCCATATTTAAACCGGATCAGCAGTAATTATCTGGCTATCCTGGCATTAGTGCTGATTATTACCAGCATGTTTATCTGCGTATTTTCCCATTACTTCAGTCTCCGTATCATTACTCTTCGAGAATGCATGCACAGAGCCAGTCAGGGTAATTATGAAATTGCGGACAACTTTCACGGCGAAGATGAAATTTCTGATGTATTTTTTGATTTAAAGCTGATGATCCATGAAATTCTTAATAAAGAAACTTCCGTCTATCAGGCACAGCTTAAAACCCAGGATTTAATCAATAAACAACAACAGATGGAATTTAAGATGCTTTCCAGTCAGATCAATCCTCACTTTCTCTACAATACACTGGAGACCATACGTATGCGTTCATTAAAAGCTGGCAACTTAGAAGTGGCGAATGGAATAAAGCTCTTAGGCAAATCTATGCGCTATGTACTGGAAAACACTTCCACTTCAGTAACCTCCCTCTCCCGGGAATTGGACTATATTGAAACCTACTTAAGTATTCAAAAGTTAAGATTTCACGATCGCGTCAATTATTCCCTGAAAATCAACCCTCAGCTAGAATCTAAGGATTACCAGATTATGCCCCTGCTCTTACAGCCCATTGTTGAAAATGCGCTTCTCCACGGCCTGGAGGAGGTAGAACAAAACGGAAAAATCATCCTGAAAATCATCCTGATGAACGAAACACTCTGCATTCATATATTTGATAACGGCTGCGGTATGACACCTGAGGAGCTAAAGCTGTTAAACCAGTCAATTTACCGTCCCCCAAATAATTCCTACCACGGAATCGGACTTTATAATATCACCCAGAGAATCCAACTATACTATGGATTTGAATACGGTCTTACTATCAGAAGTAAAAAATCGATGGGAACCCTGGTAACCATGGTGATTCCTGCAAAAAAACATACAGGAGGTAATTAAAACGTGAAGCTCTTAATCGCTGATGATGAAATAGATGTTAGAGAAGGCATCCGATATCTGCTAAACTGGTCTTCTCTTGACTATACCATCTGTGGAGAATGCAAAAACGGTCAGGATACTCTGGACCAGATCATAGGATTACAGCCTGACGTTGTTCTGATTGATATACGTATGCCCCACTTAAACGGACTGGAGGTAGTAAAACTTGCCAGAGAAAATGGCTTTGCCGGTGTTTTCATCATTCTTAGTGGACTTTCTGACTTTTCTTT